>NZ_CP097800.1:6440000-6797351 GCF_000612545.2 Streptomyces sp. PCS3-D2
TCCGAATAGGGCGTTTGAGTTGCACGCTCTAGACCCGAAGCGGAGTGATCTAGCCATGGGCAGGTTGAAGCGGAGGTAAGACTTCGTGGAGGACCGAACCCACCAGGGTTGAAAACCTGGGGGATGACCTGTGGTTAGGGGTGAAAGGCCAATCAAACTCCGTGATAGCTGGTTCTCCCCGAAATGCATTTAGGTGCAGCGTCGTGTGTTTCTTGCCGGAGGTAGAGCACTGGATAGGCGATGGGCCCTACCGGGTTACTGACCTTAGCCAAACTCCGAATGCCGGTAAGTGAGAGCACGGCAGTGAGACTGTGGGGGATAAGCTCCATGGTCGAGAGGGAAACAGCCCAGAGCATCGACTAAGGCCCCTAAGCGTACGCTAAGTGGGAAAGGATGTGGAGTCGCAGAGACAACCAGGAGGTTGGCTTAGAAGCAGCCACCCTTGAAAGAGTGCGTAATAGCTCACTGGTCAAGTGATTCCGCGCCGACAATGTAGCGGGGCTCAAGCGTACCGCCGAAGTCGTGTCATTGCAGCAATACTCCCAACGGAGGCTGTGATGGGTAGGGGAGCGTCGTGTGCCGGGTGAAGCAGCAGCGGAAGCTAGTTGTGGACGGTTCACGAGTGAGAATGCAGGCATGAGTAGCGATACACACGTGAGAAACGTGTGCGCCGATTGACTAAGGGTTCCTGGGTCAAGCTGATCTGCCCAGGGTAAGTCGGGACCTAAGGCGAGGCCGACAGGCGTAGTCGATGGACAACCGGTTGATATTCCGGTACCCGCTTTGAAACGCCCAATATCGAATCAGGCGATGCTAAGTCCGTGAAGCCGTTCCGGACCCTTCGGGGAATGGAAAGTGGTGGAGCCGACGAACCAGACTTGTAGTAGGTAAGCGATGGGGTGACGCAGGAAGGTAGTCCAGCCCGGGCGGTGGTTGTCCCGGGGTAAGGGTGTAGGCCGAGGGGTAGGTAAATCCGTCCCTCATGAAGGTTGAGACCTGATGCCGAGCCGATTGTGGCGAAGTGGATGATCCTATGCTGTCGAGAAAAGCCTCTAGCGAGTTTCATGGCGGCCCGTACCCTAAACCGACTCAGGTGGTCAGGTAGAGAATACCGAGGCGTTCGGGTGAACTATGGTTAAGGAACTCGGCAAAATGCCCCCGTAACTTCGGGAGAAGGGGGGCCATTCCTGGTGATGAGTCTTGCACTCTGAGCTGGGGGTGGCCGCAGAGACCAGCGAGAAGCGACTGTTTACTAAAAACACAGGTCCGTGCGAAGCCGTAAGGCGATGTATACGGACTGACGCCTGCCCGGTGCTGGAACGTTAAGGGGACCGGTTAGTGACCTTTCGGGGTTGCGAAGCTGAGAACTTAAGCGCCAGTAAACGGCGGTGGTAACTATAACCATCCTAAGGTAGCGAAATTCCTTGTCGGGTAAGTTCCGACCTGCACGAATGGCGTAACGACTTCTCGACTGTCTCAACCATAGGCCCGGTGAAATTGCACTACGAGTAAAGATGCTCGTTTCGCGCAGCAGGACGGAAAGACCCCGGGACCTTTACTACAGTTTGATATTGGTGTTCGGTTCGGCTTGTGTAGGATAGGTGGGAGACTTTGAAGCATCAACGCCAGTTGGTGTGGAGTCGCCGTTGAAATACCACTCTGGTCGTGCTGGATGTCTAACCTCGGTCCGTGATCCGGATCAGGGACAGTGTCTGATGGGTAGTTTAACTGGGGCGGTTGCCTCCCAAAGGGTAACGGAGGCGCCCAAAGGTTCCCTCAGCCTGGTTGGCAATCAGGTGTTGAGTGTAAGTGCACAAGGGAGCTTGACTGTGAGACCGACGGGTCGAGCAGGGACGAAAGTCGGGACTAGTGATCCGGCGGTGGCTTGTGGAAGCGCCGTCGCTCAACGGATAAAAGGTACCCCGGGGATAACAGGCTGATCTTCCCCAAGAGTCCATATCGACGGGATGGTTTGGCACCTCGATGTCGGCTCGTCGCATCCTGGGGCTGGAGTCGGTCCCAAGGGTTGGGCTGTTCGCCCATTAAAGCGGTACGCGAGCTGGGTTTAGAACGTCGTGAGACAGTTCGGTCCCTATCCGCTGTGCGCGTAGGAATATTGAGAAGGGCTGTCCCTAGTACGAGAGGACCGGGACGGACGAACCTCTGGTGTGCCAGTTGTCCTGCCAAGGGCATGGCTGGTTGGCTACGTTCGGGAGGGATAACCGCTGAAAGCATCTAAGCGGGAAGCCTGCTTCAAGATGAGTATTCCCACCTCCTTGAGAGGGTAAGGCTCCCAGTAGACGACTGGGTTGATAGGCCAGATGTGGAGGCCCGGTAACGGGTGGAGCTGACTGGTACTAATAGGCCGAGGGCTTGTCCTCAGTTGCTCGCGTCCACTGTGTTAGTTCTGAAATAACGAACGGCTGTGATGACATGCCAGCGTTCTAAATTTCATAGTGTTTCGGTGGTCATAGCGTTAGGGAAACGCCCGGTTACATTCCGAACCCGGAAGCTAAGCCTTTCAGCGCCGATGGTACTGCAGGGGGGACCCTGTGGGAGAGTAGGACGCCGCCGAACAATTTTTGTGGGGAAGCCCCGTACCTTCTGGTACGGGGCTTTTCCGCGTTCCAGACACCATCGTCGCCTCCTGTAGGGTCAGGGGGCATCGAACGACCGTTTTCTACCGTCACAGTGGAGGCCCCCGGGTGGAGGTCCAGGAGACTCGGGTTCAGACTGACCGAATTTTCACCATTCCCAACATCCTGAGCATGGCCCGCCTGGCCGGCGTGCCCCTGTTCCTGTGGCTGATCCTCGCGGAGTACGACGGGTGGGCGCTGGCCGTCCTCATGCTCAGTGGAGTCAGCGACTATCTCGACGGGAAGCTCGCCCGGCGCTGGAACCAGATCAGCAAGCTCGGCCGGCTGCTGGATCCCGCCGCGGACCGCCTCTACATCCTGTCGACGCTGTTCGGTCTGACCTATCGCGAGATCCTGCCACTGTGGCTCACCGGAGCGCTCCTCGCACGTGAGCTGATGTTGCTGGTCATGGTGTGGATCCTGCGCCGCCACGGATATCCGCCGCCGCAGGTCAACTTCCTCGGCAAGGCCGCGACCTTCAACCTGATGTACGCCTTCCCGCTGCTCCTGCTCAGTGACGGAAGCGGCTGGTTGGCCTGGTTGGCCTCAGTTTTCGGATGGGCGTTCGCGGGATGGGGTACAACCCTCTATTGGTGGGCAGGAATCCTTTACGTGGTTCAAGTCCGCCGTCTGGTGAAGGCTGACGCCACGGCCGATTGAGCCCGTCCGACGCCGGATGACGCGGAGGAGTCGCGAAGTCACCGAACGAGGCGGGTGAGAGTCGGCACGACTGTCATCTCTCAAGGAGGACTCTTCCGACATGAAGGCCGTCGTGATGGCCGGTGGCGAGGGCACACGCCTTCGTCCCATGACCTCGAGCATGCCCAAGCCGCTCCTGCCGGTGGCGAACCGCCCGATCATGGAGCACGTACTCAGGCTGCTCAAGCGGCACGGGCTCAGCGAGACCGTGGTCACCGTGCAGTTCCTGGCCTCGCTCGTCAAGAACTACTTCGGGGACGGCGAAGAGCTCGGGATGGAGCTCACCTATGCCAACGAGGAAAAGCCACTCGGGACCGCCGGCAGTGTGAAGAACGCCGAGGAGGCCTTGAAGGATGACGCCTTCGTCGTCATTTCCGGCGATGCGCTGACCGACTTCGACCTCACCGACCTGATCCGCTTCCACAAGGAGAAGGGCGCACTGGTCACGGTCTGCCTCACCCGGGTGCCGAACCCGCTGGAATTCGGCATCACGATCGTGGACGAGGAAGGCAAGGTCGAGCGCTTCCTGGAGAAGCCGACCTGGGGCCAGGTGTTCTCGGACACCGTGAACACCGGCATCTACGTCATGGAGCCCGAGGTCTTCGACTACGTCGAGGCCGATGTCTCGGTCGACTGGTCCAGCGACGTCTTCCCCCAGCTGATGAAGGAAGGCCGGCCGATCTACGGCTACGTGGCCGAGGGCTACTGGGAGGACGTGGGCACGCACGAGAGCTACGTCAAGGCGCAGGCCGACGTGCTCGAGGGCAAGGTCGAGGTCGAGATGGACGGCTTCGAGATCTCGCCCGGCGTGTGGGTCGCCGAAGGAGCCGAGGTCAGCCCGGAGGCCGTGCTGCGCGGACCGCTCTACATCGGGGACTACGCAAAGATCGAAGCCGGTGTGGAGATCCGTGAGCACACCGTCATCGGGTCGAACGTCGTTGTCAAGAGCGGTGCCTTCCTGCACCGGGCCGTCGTTCACGACAACGTGTACATCGGGCCCCACAGCAACCTCCGTGGCTGCGTGATCGGCAAGAACACCGACATCATGCGCGCGGCACGGATCGAGGACGGCGCCGTCATCGGCGACGAGTGCCTCGTCGGTGAGGAATCGATCGTCCAGGGGAACGTACGCGTCTACCCCTTCAAGACGATCGAAGCCGGTGCCTTCGTCAACACGTCCGTCATCTGGGAGTCACGTGGACAGGCCCACCTCTTCGGCGCGCGCGGTGTCTCCGGGATCCTGAACGTCGAGATCACCCCCGAGCTGGTGGTCCGCCTCGCCGGTGCCTACGCCACCACGCTGAAGAAGGGCGCGATCGTCACCACGGCCCGCGACCACTCCCGTGGCGCCCGAGCGCTCAAACGGGCCGTGATCTCGGCACTCCAGGCCAGCGCGATCAACGTACGCGACCTGGAGAACGTACCGCTGCCCGTGGCCCGGCAGCAGACCGCGCGAGGCAGCGCCGGCGGGATCGTCCTGCGGACCTCCCCCGGAGTACCGGACTCCGTCGACATCATGTTCCTCGACGAACGGGGAGCGGACCTCTCGCTCCAGCAGCAGCGCAAGCTGGACCGCGTGTACGCGCGCCAGGAGTACCGGCGGGCGTTCCCCGGCGAGATCGGCGACCTGCAGTTCCCGGGCAGCGTCTTCGACGGCTACACGGGCTCGCTGCTGCGGCGGGTGGACACCACCGGGATCGCCGACGCCGGACTCAAGGTGGTCGTCGACGCCACCAACGGCAGCGCCGGACTCGTCATGCCGAGCCTCCTCGGCCGGCTCGGGGTGGACGCCCTGACGATCAACCCCGGTCTCGACGAGTCCAGGCCGACGGAGAGTGCCGAATCCCGGCGGGCGGGCCTGGTGAGACTGGGCGAGATCGTGGCCTCGGCGCGGGCGGCCTTCGGCGTACGGTTCGATCCGGTGGGCGAGCGCATCTCGCTCGTGGACGAGCGAGGGCGGATCATCGAGGACGACCGGGCGCTGCTGGTCATGCTCGACCTGGTGGCCGCCGAGAAGCGCAGCGGCAAGGTCGCGCTGCCGGTGACCACGACGCGGGTCGCCGAGCAGGTGGCGGCCTACCACGGAACACAGGTGGAGTGGACGACGACCTCGCCCGACGACCTGACCCGCGTCGGGCGGGCCGAGAACACGATCTTCGGCGGAGACGGCCGGGGCGGCTTCATCGTTCCGGAGTTCAGCAGCGTCTTCGACGGCTCGGCGGCGTTCGTGCAACTGCTCGGCCTGGTGGCGCGCACCCAGCTCACACTGAGCCAGATCGACGCCCGGATCCCGCGGGCGCACGTACTCAAGCGGGACGTGCCGACGCCGTGGGCGGTGAAGGGGCTCGTCATGCGACGGGTCGTGGAAGCGGCCGGAGACCGGCAGGTGGACACCACCGACGGGGTGCGGGTGGTGGAGGCCGACGGACGGTGGGCGCTGGTGCTGCCGGACCCGGCGGAGGCCGTGACGCACCTGTGGGCCGAAGGCCCCGACGACGCCTCCGCGCAGGCGCTGCTCGAAGAATGGGCGGGCGTGGTGGACGGCGCCGGGCACTGAGCGCCCGGCGGTCGATGACCTGGACGGAAGTCCGGTGGGCGGGGGTGGGAGGCCCGGTCCTGCCCACCGGACGGACGCATTGGGTGTGTGCGGCGCCGACATGCGACGATGTGCGGCATGTCGCAGCCGCCCCCCCACCGGACTCCGGCGTCCCCTGCGCCTGCGCGCCCCGACGCCTCCATGTCGCTGCTGACGCACGTGATGGACCACAGCCTCGACGAGGGCTACGCCGAGGCGACCGCCCGGCGCCGGGCGGACGGCACGGCCGGCCTGCCCCGCACCCTCAAGGCCAAGCTGGGGCTCGCCGCCGGACTCGTGGTCGCCGCGATGGTCGTCACGCTCGGCGCGGCCGAGGCGCGCCTTGACGCGCCAGTGCTCGCCAAGGAGCGCCAGGAGCTGATCGACCGGGTGCAGCGGGCCGACGAGCGCGCCGACGCCCTGGAACAGAACATCGACCGGCTCAGGACCGATGTCGCCGCACGTCAGCGTGCGGCCCTCAAACAGCCCGGCGGGAGCCAGGGCGAGCTCGTCTCCCAGCTGGCCGGCGCCACCGAGGTCCGCGGGCCGGGGATCAGACTGGTGGTGGACGACGCCAAGGGCTCCTCCACGGGCGGCGGCGGGAAGCCTCGCGAGAGCAGCGGATTCTCCGACACCGGCCGGGTCCGCGACCGTGACATGCAGAAGATCGTCAACGGACTGTGGCAGTCCGGTGCGGAGGCGGTCTCCATCAACGGGCAGCGGCTGACGGAGCTGTCGGCGATCAGGGCCGCGGGCGACGCCATACTGGTCGACAACCGGCCGCTGGTACCGCCGTACGAAGTACTGGCGGTGGGGGACAAGCAGCGACTCGGCCCGGCCTTCCAGGACTCGGCGGACGGCCAGTACCTGCACGTGCTGCAGGAGAGCTACGGCATCCGCTACACCCTGTCCCCAGCCGACGAGCTGCGGCTTCCGGCCGCTTCGAGCCTGATCGTCCGCACAGCCACAGCAGTAGAGCAGCAGAAGGGTGCATCGTGATCGCGGTACTGGGCCTCTTGGCCGGAGTGGTGGTCGGACTTCTGGTCCGGCCCGAGGTACCGGCCGTGGTGGAGCCTTATCTGCCCATCGCCGTGGTGGCGGCCCTCGACGCGGTGTTCGGGGGTCTGCGCGCCATGCTCGACGGCATCTTCGTCGACAAGGTCTTCGTGGTGTCGTTCCTGTCGAACGTCGTCGTGGCCGCACTGATCGTCTTCCTCGGCGACAAGCTGGGCGTCGGCTCGCAGCTGTCCACCGGAGTCGTGGTCGTGCTCGGCATCCGCATCTTCTCCAACGCCGCGGCCATTCGCCGCCACGTGTTCCGGGCGTGATCGACATGAACGCGAACGACACCCCCGCCGAGGAACCGAACGTCCCGGAACGGCCTCTTCAACAGGGAAAGGCACAGGCCGAGCCGGTGCCCGAGGAGACCGGCCGGCAGCGGCTAGCGGCCGGCCTGTGGCCTCCGAGGGTCAGCCGGGCCCAACTGATCGTTGCGCTGCTGCTGTTCGTCCTCGGACTGGGTCTGGCCATCCAGGTCCGGTCGAACAGCGACTCCAGCGCGCTGCGCGGGGCGCGGCAGGAGGACCTGGTACGCATCCTCGACGAGCTGGACGGGCGGACCAAGCGGTTGGAGGACGAGAAGCAGCGACTGGAAGACCAGCGCCGGGAGCTGGAGAGCAGCTCCAACCAGGCGGAGGAGGCCCGCAGGCAGACCGCGGAGAAGGAGCGTCAACTCGGCATCCTGGCCGGTACGGTGGCAGCCCAGGGGCCGGGCATCACACTCAGGATCAGCGATCCCACCGGCCAGGTGCGGCCCGACCAGCTGCTGGACACGCTCCAGGAGCTGCGGGCCGCCGGGGCCGAGGCTATCCAGATCAACGGGGTGCGCATCGTGGCAGGCTCGTACTTCTCGGACGAGAACGGTGGGGTCGGGATCGACGGCAAGAAGATCACACAACCCTATGAGTTCAAGGTGATCGGGAAGCCCCAGGATCTGGAGCCGGCGCTCAACATCCCGGGCGGTGTCGTCCAGACGCTGGAGAAGGAGCAGGCCACGGTCGCCGTCACACGGTCGGCGAAGATCGTTGTGGACGCCTTGCGGGCTGCGAAGCAGCCTGACTACGCTCGGTCGTCATCGGGGTGAAGGTGGAGCGGAGTGGAAGGTGGAGCGGCTCACGCAGGCTGATGCCTGCGGGGGGTCGCCGCACCGAAGTTGCGGTGCGTGGTGGAAACTGTCTGGTGGTTACGGACGTTGTGAGAATGTCCGGGTCGGCAGGTGTCTGCATGCGGAGTTCGTCCTGCCCCACGGGCGGGTCTGTTTCAGTCAAGGGGAATCGCCCGTGAAGTTGTTTGAGAAGTTGTTCGGCAAGAAGAACCGCGAGGAGAGCGGCGCGGCCAGGCACCGCGCCGGGGGCGCGGAAGGGCAGGGTGACCGGCCGCTGTTCCGCGACGAGGTCGCCGGCGCGGGCGAAGTTCCGGGTGCCCCCGGCGCGTCGTCTGTTGACCCTGCCGGTACCGGCCGCATAGGTTTCGGTGAACCATCAACCTCAAGTGCGGGTGGAGGGTTTGCCCCCGACCCGTACGCCACCAATGCCTCCGCGGGGCAGCCGCGGCGCGAGGAGCCGTCCATGTCGGCCGAGCAGGTTTGCAGCAGGTGCGGACACCGCAGCGATGCGGCCAGCCGGTTCTGCTCCAACTGCGGAGCGCCGCTGCGGGCGGGCCTGACGCCGGAGCGCGCTTCGGAGACCACGTCCACCATCTCGATCTCCGGCCTCGAGGCCTACGAGGCCGAGGTGTCGGGACAGACGCACGTGTCGTCCTCGCTGTCCCCCGAGGCCCAGGCCGCGGTGGAGGCGTTGCCGCCCGGTTCCGCCCTGCTCATCGTGCGGCGCGGACCCAACTCCGGCAGCCGCTTCCTGCTGGACGGCGAACTGACGACGGCCGGCCGGCACCCGCAGAGCGACATCTTCCTGGACGACGTCACCGTCTCCCGGCGGCACGTCGAGTTCCGCAGGAGTCAGGACGGCGGCTTCACCGTGGCCGATGTCGGCAGCCTCAACGGCACGTACGTCAACCGTGAACCCATCGACTCCGTCGCCCTGCACAACGGCGACGAGGTGCAGATCGGCAAGTACCGGCTGGTCTTCTACGCGAGCCTGCGGGGCGTCTGACCCTCCCCCGGACCCGGTCCGGGGGCACCCGAGGGAAGGTCCCATGCTGCGCAATCCGACAGGCGGCGCCGGGAACGGCACCGCCGGCTCGGCCGGGCGGCTGGTGAGCATCGGCACGGTGCTCACCACGCTGCGTGACGAGTTCCCCGAAGTCACGATCTCGAAGATCCGTTTCCTGGAGGCGGAGGGGCTGGTCGAACCCCGGCGTACACCTTCCGGGTACCGCAAGTTCAGCACGGAGGACGTGGAGCGCCTCGCCCGCATCCTGCGCCTGCAGCGTGATCACTACCTGCCGCTGAAAGTCATCCGCGAGCAGCTCGACGCCCTTGCCCGCGGGGAGCAGGTCCGCATCCCGGCACCGGCGGCGCACGGCGACTGCGCCGATCCGTCGGACCCCGCCGCCCTGTACGGCGAGACGGGGCAGGAGGAGCCTCCCGCCGCCCGGGTGGGGCGGGCCGAGCTCCTGGAGGCCGTCAGCGTGGACGAGGAGCAGCTCGTCGAGTGGGAGTCGTACGGGCTCCTCGCCGAGGCGCCGGGCGGCGGGTTCGACGCCGACGCGCTCACCGTGGCCCGGCTCGTGGCCGACCTGGGGCGTTTCGGCCTGGAGCCGCGCCACCTGCGCGCGATGAAGGCGGCCGCCGACCGGGAGGCGGGGCTGGTGGAGCAGGTCGTCGCACCCTTGCGCCGACACCGCAACCCGCAGACCAGGGCCCACGCACAGGCCACGGTGAAAGAGCTCGCGGGGCTCTCCGTACGGCTGCACGAGGCCTTGGTGCAGACGGCCCTCGGGGTCCGGTTGCGCTGAGCGCGGCGGCCGAGGTGGAGCCCCGACTACCCAAACCTGCCGGGCAGGTCCTAGGGTTGCTGTGTGAACGAGCTCGACGTTGTGGGTGTCCGGGTGGAAATGCCCTCCAACCAACCGATCGTGCTCCTGCGTGAAGTGGGAGGCGACCGGTACCTCCCCATCTGGATCGGTCCGGGGGAGGCGACGGCCATTGCCTTCGCCCAGCAGGGTATGGCCCCTGCCCGGCCGCTGACGCACGACCTGTTCAAGGACGTGCTGGAGGCGGTCGGCGAGGAGCTCACCGAGGTCCGGATCACGGATCTGCGGGAGGGCGTCTTCTACGCGGAGCTCGTCTTCGCCAGCGGGGTCGAGGTGAGCGCGCGGCCTTCCGACGCCATAGCCCTCGCCCTGCGGACGGGGACACCGATCTACGGCAGTGACGGCGTGCTGGACGACGCCGGAATCGCCATTCCGGACGAGCAGGAGGACGAGGTGGAGAAGTTCCGCGAGTTCCTCGACCAGATCTCGCCCGAGGACTTCGGTACCGGCCAACAGTGAGTCGCCGCCGCGTCCTCCACGCCGGGCCATCACCCCATTCGAGTAGCCTTTCCCCGCAATCGGATACGGGAAACCACTCTCAGGGTGATTATCACTCGGCGTGCCGAGTGTGGCGATCGTTGACGCACCCCTGGTGACTGCCTACCTTCGAGGTGGGCAGGTCAAGGACGGAGGGTCGGCGTGAGGATCACGGGCGACGGTACGACCGGGGGCACCCCCGTACGGAGTGGCACCGGGCCGTACCCGCTGCACGGTGGTGCGGCCGGACCCGCGCGCCGCCAGCCGGAGTCGACGCCGGTCGGTTCGCTGGACGGCGACCCGGCGCCCGAGCAGGTCGGCTACCGCGGACCCACGGCGTGCGCCGCGGCCGGCATCACCTACCGGCAGCTCGACTACTGGGCGCGCACCGGGCTGGTGGAGCCCAGCGTGCGGGCCGCCTACGGCTCCGGAACGCAGCGCCTCTACAGCTTCCGCGACGTCGTGGTACTCAAGATCGTCAAGCGTTTCCTGGACACCGGTGTGGCGCTGCAGAACATCCGCACGGCGGTGCAGCACCTGCACGACCGGGACCTCGCCGACCTTGAGCGGATGACGCTGATGAGCGACGGCGCCACGGTGTACGAGTGCACCTCGCCGGACCAGGTCGTGAGTCTCCTCCAGGGTGGGCAGGGCGTCTTCGGCATCGCCGTGGGGGTGGTGTGGCGCGACGTGCGCAACGCCCTGTCACAGCTGCACGGGGAGCGGGTGGACACCGGCGAGACCCTGGTCCGGCACCACCCGGCGGACGAGCTGGCCGCCCGTCGCAACCGAGCCGGCTGAGCCGGCCTGCCCGGGGCCGCGGGAATGTCAGTGGCGTAGGGCAGCATCGGTGCCGTGAGAGCCGCCCCGACCATCCTGCATCTGGACATGGACGCCTTCTACGCCTCCGTCGAGCAGGCGTCGAAGCCGAGCCTGCGCGGCAAGGCCGTCATCGTCGGAGGGCTCGGACCGCGGGGGGTCGTCGCCACCGCCTCCTACGAGGCCCGACGGTTCGGGGTGCATTCGGCGATGCCGACGGCGCAGGCCAGGCGGCTCTGCCCGAACGGCGCCTACCTGATCCCGCGGTTCACGCTCTACCGGCAGGTCAGCGACGTGGTCATGGCCATGCTGCGGGAACTGTCGCCGCTGGTGGAGCCGCTCAGCCTGGACGAGGCCTTCGTGGACCTGGAGGCGGGCGGGGCGGCCTTCGACTCGCACTCGGCGCGGGCGACGGGCGAGCGGCTGCGGGCCGGCATCACCGCCGCCACCGGGCTCAGCGGGTCCGTGGGGCTGGCCGGGTCGAAGATGCTGGCCAAGGTCGCCTCGGAGGAGGCCAAGCCCGCGGGGCTGCTGCTGATCGAGCCCGGGACCGAGCGGGAACTGCTCGCTCCGATGCCGGTGCGGACTCTGCCGGGGGTGGGGCCGGCCACCGGGGAGCACCTGCGTCGCGCCGGGATCACCACGGTGGGGGACCTGGCGGAGGCCGGGGAGGACGAGTTGGTCCGGATGCTCGGGCGCGCGCACGGCACGGGGCTGTACCGGATGGCGCTGGGCCTGGACGACCGGCCGGTGGTCGCGGAGCGGGACGCCAAGTCGGTGTCGGTCGAGGACACCTTCGACGTGGATCTGCACGACCGGGTGCGGATCCGGGGCGAGGTGCAGCGACTCGCCGACCGGTGCGTGCAGCGGCTGCGGGGCTCCGGGCACTCGGGGCGCACGATCGTGCTCAAGGTGCGGCGCTACGACTTCTCCACGCTGACGCGGTCCGAGACGCTGCGCGGCCCCACGGACGACGCGGCGGTGGTGCGGGAGGCCGCCGCGCGGCTGCTGGAGGCGGTGGACACCACGGGAGGCGTGCGGTTGCTGGGGGTGGGGGTGACCGGCCTGGCGGACTACACGCAGGAGGACCTCTTCGCCCAGTCGCTCGCGGCCGAGCCTCAGGTGGCGGCCGAGGTGGACGGTACGGGCGGTGCGGCCGGGGGAACCGAGCCGGAGGCCGCCGGAGGGGACGAGAAGCCACAGGAGGGGCCGCCGGCGCCCGCGGAGCAGCAAGAGGCTCCCGAGCGCCGCTGGGCGGCCGGGAGCGACGTACGCCACGTGCTGTACGGGCCGGGGTGGGTCCAGGGCAGCGGGGTGGGGCGGGTCACCGTCCGGTTCGAACAGCCCGGATCGGAGCCCGGCCGGGTGCGGACCTTCCGGGTGGACGACCCGGATCTGGCGCCGTCCGACCCGTTGCCGCTGGTGGGGGAGGCCGCGTAGGGCGGCGCAGGGGCGCGGGTCAGCCCTCGTCGCCCGCCAGCCGGCCGAAGTCGCGGTCGACGTCGGACGGGAGGGCCGTGTCCAGGCCGTAGTGGTGATAGAGCTGGAGTTCCTGCTCGGGGGAGAGGTGGCGGCCGACGCCGAAATCCGGTGCGTCCCTGATGAGGGAGCGTTCGAAGGGCACCCGCAGGGTCTCGCCGACCATCTCGCTCGGCTCCAGCGGCACGAAGGCGTCCCGGCCGAAGAAGCCGGTGCGGACGGCGGCCCATTCCGGGACACCCGTGGCATCGTCGAGGTAGACCTCGTCGATGGTGCCGATCTTGGCACCGTTGCGGTCGAACGCCTTGCGGCCGATCAGGCTGCGCGGATCGATGTCGGTCTGCACGGTCCCTCCAAATGGTCGCAACTGTCGCAACTGCTCCCTAGTGACTACAGAAGGGCATTTCCGCAGCGGAGGCCACTCGGGGAGCCTCTTGAACCCCGCTGGTAGGCTGGGTGACGGCTGTCGACCCTGTGCGGGAGAGTCCTCCGAGTGAGCAAGACGGAGGCGCCGAAGGAGCAAATCCTCCCCGGAATCTCTCAGGCATACGTACCGCACGGACGAGGCCACTCTGGAAAGCAGGGCGGGTGCCGGGCGCGCAGTGCCGGTCCCCCTCCTCACCGACGGTGAAAGCCGGAGCTCTCGGGAGACCCCCGTGAGATCCGGTGAAACTCTCAGGTGCAGATGACAGAGGGGGAGGCCGTCCGGGTGCCCGCGCCGTGGTGCCCCTCGCAGGTCATATGACCAGGAGGCCTCCGTACATGACCGCCAACCGCATTCCGCTCTCCCAGCTGGAGCGAGGCATCCCCTTCGAACAGCGCCACATCGGCCCGGATGCCGAGGCGCAGGCGAAGATGCTCGCCCAGGTGGGCTACGGCTCCCTGGACGAACTGACCGCCGCCGCGGTGCCGGATGTGATCAAGACCGCCGACGCGCTCGACCTCCCCGATGCGCGGACCGAGGCCGAGGTGCTCGCCGAGCTGCGCTCGCTCGCCGACCGCAACCAGGTCCTCACCCCCATGATCGGTCTCGGTTACTACGGGACCTTCACCCCGCCGGTGATCCTCCGCAACGTCATGGAGAACCCGGCCTGGTACACGGCGTACACGCCCTACCAGCCGGAGATCTCGCAGGGCCGCCTTGAGGCCCTCCTGAACTTCCAGACCGTTGTCGCCGACCTCACCGGCCTGCCGACCTCGGGCGCCTCGCTGCTCGACGAGGGCACCGCGGCCGCCGAGGCCATGACCCTGGCCCGCCGCGTGGGCAAGGTCAAGGGCAACGTCTTCCTCGTCGACGCCGACGCCCTGCCGCAGACCATCGCCGTCATCGAGACCCGCGCCGAGCCGATCGGCATCGAGGTCGTCGTCGCCGACCTCTCCGACGGCATCCCCGCCGAGATCGCCGAGCGCGGCGTCTACGGCGTCCTGCTCCAGTACCCGGGTGCCTCCGGCGCCGTCCGGGAGATCAAGCCGGTCATCGACCAGGCGCACGAGCTCGGCGCCATCGTCACCGTCTCGGCCGACCTGCTCGCCCTGACCCTCCTGACGTCCCCGGGCGCCCTCGGAGCCGACATCGCCGTGGGCACCACCCAGCGCTTCGGTGTCCCGATGGGCTTCGGCGGACCGCACGCCGGCTACATGGCCGTCCAGGACAAGCACGCCCGTTCGCTGCCCGGCCGCCTCGTCGGCGTCTCGGTGGACGCGGACGGCAACAAGGCCTACCGCCTGGCCCTGCAGACCCGCGAGCAGCACATCCGCCGCGAGAAGGCCACCAGCAACATCTGCACCGCGCAGGTGCTGCTCGCCGTCATGGCCGGCATGTACGCCGTCTACCACGGCCCGGACGGCCTGCGGACCATCGCCCGCCGCACCCACCGCTACGCGGCGCTGCTCGCCGCCGGTCTGCGGGCCGGCGGAGTCGAGACCGTACACGGCGCCTACTTCGACACGATCACCGTCCGTGTGCCGGGCCGCGCGGCCGAGGTCGTCGCGGCCGCCCGGGAGGGCGGGGTCAACCTGCACCGGGTCGACGCCGACCTCGTCTCGATCAGCTGTGACGAGACCACGCTGCGCGCCGACATCGAGGCCGTCTGGGCCGCCTTCGGCGTCACCGCCGACATCGAGGCGCTCGACGAGGCCACGGCTGACACCCTGCCCGAGGGCCTGTTGCGCTCGGACGCGTACCTGACGCACCCGGTCTTTCACCAGCACCGGTCTGAGACCGCGATGCTGCGCTACCTGCGCAGGCTCTCGGACAAGGACTACGCGCTGGACCGCGGCATGATCCCGCTGGGCTCCTGCACCATGAAGCTCAACGCGACCACCGAGATGGAGCCGGTGACCTGGCCCGAGTTCGGCCAGCTGCACCCCTTCGCGCCGGTGGAGCAGGCCGAGGGGTACCTCACGCTCATCAACGAGCTGGAGGAACGTCTCTGCGAGGTCACCGGCTACGACAAGGTCTCCATCCAGCCGAACGCCGGCTCCCAGGGCGAGCTCGCCGGTCTGCTGGCCGTACGCGCCTACCACCGGGCCAACGGCGACGAGCAGCGCACCATCTGCCTCATCCCGTCCTCCGCGCACGGCACCAACGCCGCCAGCGCCGTGATGGCCGGCATGAAGGTCGTCGTCGTCAAGACGGCCGACGACGGTGAGGTGGACGCGGACGACCTGCGTGCCAAGATCGAGCAGCACCGTGACGAGCTCGCCGTGCTGATGATCACCTACCCCTCCACGCACGGTGTGTTCGAGGAGCACGTCGCCGACATCTGCGCCCAGGTGCACGAGGCCGGCGGCCAGGTCTACGTCGACGGCGCCAATCTGAACGCCCTGGTCGGCCTGGCCAAGCCGGGTCACTTCGGTGGCGACGTCTCGCACCTGAACCTGCACAAGACCTTCTGCATCCCGCACGGCGGCGGCGGTCCGGGCGTCGGCCCGGTCGGCGTCCGGGCGCACCTGGCGCCGTACCTGCCGAACCACCCGCTGCAGCCGACGGCCGGCCCGGAGACGGGCGTCGGCCCGATCTCGGCCGCGCCGTGGGGATCGGCCGGCATCCTGCCGATCTCCTGGTCGTACGTGCGCCTCATGGGCGGCGAGGGCCTCAAGCGCGCCACCCAGGTCGCGGTGCTCGGCGCCAACTACATCGCCAAGCGCCTGGAGCCGCACTACCCCGTGCTCTACACCGGCCCGGGCAACCTGGTCGCGCACGAGTGCATCATCGACCTGCGCCCGCTGTCGAAGGCCACGGGCGTCAGCGTGGACGACATCGCCAAGCGCCTGATCGACTACGGCTTCCACGCGCCGACGATGTCCTTCCCGGTCGCCGGAACGCTCATGATCGAGCCGACGGAGTCCGAGGACCTCGCCGAGATCGACCGTTTCTGCGACGCGATGATCGCCATCCGCGGCGAGATCGAGCGGGTCGCGGGCGGCGAGTGGCCTGCGGACGACAACCCGCTGGCCAACGCCCCGCACACGGCGGCTTCGCTGGGCGGCGAGTGGAACCACCCGTACACCCGGGACGAGGCCGTCTTCCCGGGCGGCGTCACGGCCGCCGAGAAGTACTGGCCGCCGGTGCGCCGCATCGACGGTGCCTTCGGCGACCGCAACCTCGTGTGCTCCTGCCCGCCGCTGGACGAGTACGACAACTGAGGCGCCCCCGCCTCTGAGGCCGTCGCACGACATGGTGAAGGGGCCGGCCCCGGGAGACTCTCCCGGGGCCGGCCCCTTCACCGTCCTGCGTCCTCGCCTACGCCGCCGCGAGCGGGCGGTGCGGGGCGATGATCTGCCCGTCCGGCAGCAGCTCACCGGTGTCCTCGAAGAGCAGGACGCCGTTGCACAGCAGGCTCCAGCCCTGTTCCGGATGGTTGGCCACCGGGCGCGCGGCCTCCCGGTCGGCGGATTCGGCAGACGGGCAGGCTGGCTGGTGCTGGCACATGGATGCGTTCTTTCGCTGCGGTGTGGTCTGAGTGCTACGGCTCGATACCTGGTTCATGGCCGTCCCCCTGGGTCATCCCCGCAGCCGCGGGGCGCTTGCCATCAGTGTTCCCCCACGACAGCTGCTTCGCAGGGATTTCCCGGCAGCTGTCCTCATGGATTGATGACGCATCACTCGTGCGGGCGGTTCAGGCCAACTCCCCTGTCATTTCGGATGGTTCACGGGTGGCCCGGGTGGACTAGGCCGAATGGGTCCATCGGGTCAGGCGGCGGGCGCGGCCAGCGAGGGAGGGGCCGGCGCCGTCGCCGGCGTGAGCCGGTGGGTCAGCACCGGCAGCAGTTCGGAGACCGGATGCGGTCGGTACGCGGCGATGCCGGGCGGGGCCGGGGCCAGCGGCACCAGCAGGTCCTCGCCGGCGGGCAGCCCGGCAGCGGGGTCCGCGCCCACCGCCCCGTGCAGCCAGAGCGTCAGCATGTAGAGCTCCGGTACGGAGAGCAGCCGGGGCTGGTAGCCGGTGGTGAGCAGCTCGGCCTGGCGCAGGGCGCGCTCGGTGGCGCAGACGTAGGGGCCTTCGAAGAAGTGGGAGAAGGCCCAGCCGTCGGGTGTCAGTCGGGTGTCCGCCGCCGCGACGTGCCGGTCCCCGCTGCGGATCAGGAACCGCCACCCGACGAGCCGTGTGCGGGGCGGCCGGCCGACGGACGCCAGGTCCGAGAGGTTCAGCCGGTCCATGACGTGGACCGGAAGGGGGAGCTCGGCGGTCAGCGGCCCCTGGACGGCGCGCAGGGACGGAGTGTGCGCCTCGTTGACGGCGGTGGGGGAACCGAGTGCCGTGAGGATGCTGCGCAGGGCGGGTGCGGGAGCCGGGGGGACATGCAGCGGCATGGTGGGTCGCCTCTCACTTGGGAGACCTGTGGAAACGGGGCAGGTGCGGGACGGCGCTGTCGCATTCTGGGGCCAGAGGGGGGGCCGAGGGGCAATGGCCGCGCGCCAACTCTCTGCCTCGTTTGCGGAGTTTATACGACATGTGTTCACGCAGTGTTTCGGCTAGCTGTCCCGCCTATTGCCGACAAGGCGCTTACCGGTCCCACTGACATGGCATTCATGCCGGATGTGCGCGCACATGTCGCGCTGACCTCGGAGGTTACCGGAAAGGGGCTCGGCTGGAAAGCGCCTGTTTTCAGGAACGGGCAAGTGCCACGATGAACTTGCACAATTCCGCTTGCCAGGTGAATGTGCCGAAGCGCCCTTCGGCCAACCCGGCGCGCGCTCCTCGCCACGCACGCCCCCTCCGCGTTATGGATCACGATGCCGGGGCATCATCGACCGTAACGCGCGCCTGGGTGCCCCGGACCAGGCCCACTCGAGGAGGGACGCTTCGATGGGGGAGAAGGTCGTGGCGGGAGGGTTCGACCTGTCCGATCGGCAGCGGTATCGAAGGAAACTCCACGAGTGTCTGGAGGGACTGGAGCGACTTCTGGCGGAGAAGAGGTTCGATCGCCCGAAGAACATGATGGGGCTGGAGATCGAGCTGAATCTCGCGGGAACCGACGGATTGCCGCGCATGGTGAATGCCCAGGTGTTGGAGCGGATTGCCAGCCCTGATTTCCAGACCGAACTGGGAATGTTCAACCTGGAGGTGAACGTTCTGCCGCACCGGCTCGGCGGCCGGGTATTCGACCGGCTCGCCGAGGAGCTCAGCGCGGGGCTGGGATACGCCCACCGGCAGGCCGCCGAGATCGATGCCGGAGTGGTGATGATCGGCATCCTGCCGACGATCTCCCGCACGGACCTGGTCACCGCGAACCTCTCCGCGGTGGACCGGTACTCCCTGCTGAACGAGCAGATCCTGATGATGCGCGGGGAGGACTTCACGCTCGACATAGACGGCGTCGAGCGGCTGATCTGGACCTCCGGGTCGATCGTGCCCGAGGCCGCCTGCACCTCGGTACAGCTGCACCTCCAGGTGACGCCGGCCCGGTTCGCGGCCGTGTGGAACGCGGCGCAGGCCGTGACCGCGGCGCAGATTGCCGTCGGCGCCAACTCGCCCTTCCTGTTCGGGCGGGAGCTATGGCGGGAGTCGAGGCCGCCGCTGTTCACACAGGCCACCGACACCCGGCCGCCGGAGCTCCAGGCGCAGGGGGTGCGGCCGCGCACCTGGTTCGGCGAGCGCTGGGTGGACTCGGCGTACGAGCTCTTCGCCGAGAACGTCCGCTACTTCCCCTCCCTGCTGCCGATATGCGACGAGGAGGAGCCCCTGCGGGTGCTGGCCGAAGGCGGGGTGCCGAGACTGCAGGAGCTGGTCCTGCACAACGGCACCGTCTACCGGTGGAACCGGCCCGTGTACGGGGTCGCCGACGGGGTGCCGCACCTGCGCGTGGAGAACCGGGTGTTGCCGGCCGGGCCGACGGTCACCGACGTCGTCGCCAACGCCGCCTTCTACTACGGGCTCGTCCGCACCCTCGCGGAGGAGCCGCGACCGGTGTGGACCCGGCTGCCCTTCGCCGAGGCGGAGGCGAACTTCGACGCGGCCTGCCGGTACGGGATCGACGCCCGGCTGCGGTGGCCGCGCCGGGGGCGGGCCGGAGGCCTGGTCAGCGTGCCCGCGGTACGGCTGGTCCTGGACGAGCTGCTGCCGATGGCAGCGGCGGGCCTGGACGCCTGGGGCATCGAGCCCAGCGACCGGGACCACTACCTCGGCATCATCGAGGAGCGCTGCCGGCGGCGGGTCAACGGCGCGACATGGCAGGTGGACACCTACCACCGGGCCCTCGCGACGGGGCTGGGCCGGGAAGAGGCACTGGCCGCGACCACCCGGCGCTACAGCGAGCTCATGCACAAGGGCGACCCCGTGCACACCTGGCCCGTCGGGCTGGCGGAGGAGGTGGTCGCGGCGGTTCCCGTCGTGAGCTGAGGCGCCCCGCCGCGCCCGGACACCTCCCGTGCCCGCCCTCGGTGATCCCCCCGCCCGACCGACGGGGCAGTATGGGGGCATCACAACGGGACGGCAGGACGGGAGTCGGGCGTGCGGGCGGAGCCGGAGCCGGTGTTCGTGGAGCTGGGCGAGGACGGGCGGCGGGACCTCCTGCGTACCGAGACCCTGCTCGTCCTGGCGCTTTCGCTGGGCGCCAGCGGGGTCTCGGCGCTGATCAGTTTCATCGGTTCGCTGACCAAGCCGGGCGGTCTGAAGGACCAGGCCGCGACGCTCAACGGCTCCTACGCGCCCGGTCGGCCGTGGCTGGACCTGGCCTGGCAGCTGTTCGGGATCGCGAGCGCGCTGGTCCCCGTACTGCTGGTGGCGCACCTGCTGACCAGGGAGGGCGCGCCCGGGCTGCGGGTGCTCGGCTTCGACCGGACGCGGCCGCTGGGGGACCTGGGCCGCGGCGCGCTCGTCGCGGCCGGCATCGGAAGCGCGGGTCTGGCCTTCTACCTGGGAGCGCGGGGGGCCGGCTTCAACCTCACGGTGGTGCCGGAGGCACTCCCCGACGTGTGGTGGAAGTTTCCCGTCCTGATCCTCTCGGCGATCCAGAATGCGGTGGTGGAAGAGGTCATCGTCCTGGGCTACCTGCTGCGCCGGCTCGGGCAGCTCGGCTGGACTCCGCTGGCGGCGCTGGCCGCCAGCTCATTGCTGCGCGGCTCCTACCACCTCTACCAGGGCATCGGCGGCTTCATCGGCAACGTGGTGATGGGCGTCGTGTTCGTGCTGGCCTACCGCCGCTGGGGGCGGATCGGGCCGCTGGTCGCCGCGCACGCGCTCCTCGACATCGTGGCCTTCGGCGGGTACGCCCTGCTCGCGGGGAAGGTGGGCTGGCTGCCGACGCCGTGACACGGCGCCGCACCCGATCGGCCCCGCAGGGCGGGGCCCCCGGCCGCGACGGTGCGACGCTGGGGGAGTGAGGAGGCGCGTGCGGTGGCTGTCATGGACTCGCTGGTGTCGTTCGCCCCGTTCCTCGTGCCCGTGATCAGTGGCCTCGTCGGCGGGGCCAGCCTCCTCATCCGGGACCGCCGCGAGGCGCGCAGCGCCGACCACAAGTACCGCAGACGGCTGGAGAAGGCCCAGCTGGAGATCCAGTTCATCACCGGCTGGATCCAGGCCAAGCAACTGGCCCCGTCGGACGGCCCCGATCCCGAGCCGGAGCCGGGGCGCTGGCTGGACGACTGCTACGCGTCGGTGCGGCGTGCCCAGGCCGAAGCGGGCGGGCGCCGCCGTTCCGGGCCGGTGTCGCTGCGGCGCCTGTTGCTGCTGGGCGAACTGGCGGGACCGGCCCGGAGCATGCGCGTCGCCTACTGGATCTGCCTCGCCCTGTTCAACCTGGCGCTCGCGTGGTGGGTGAACGCGCTCGTCTCGGGTGTGCCGGGCTTCCTGTACGAGGAGGGTGTCCCGGAGTCCGAGCAGGTCGGCTCCTACCTCCTGACGGCGTTGGTCCTCTTCGTGGTGTCGGCCGTCCTGTGGCTGTGGACGGTGCATCTGGGCGCGGCCGAGCCGGGGCAGGTCTACCGCAAGCGCATCGACTCGGGTGCCTGGGCGGAGACCGAGCGCAAGCGGCGCGACGCGACGCGCGCGAAAGCCGGCGCCAGGGTGCGCCCGGAGGCGGGCGCGGGTGCGAAGCCGGCGGACGCGGAGCGGGGCGGGTCATCCGGCGGGTCCTCCGGATGACCCGCCCCGCGGGCCGTGACCCACGGCCCGTGTCCGTGCCGCTTCCCGGGGCGGTCACGGGGCGATGAGGAGCTCCCCGTCCAGGACCGTGACCGCGTGGCCGGTCAGCAGGGTGCGGTCGCCCGCGAGAGTCACCCGAACAAGCCCCTGTCGGGCTCCGCCCTGGAGGCCGGTCAGCCCGGTGCGGCCCAGGCGCCGCGCCCAGAACGGGGCGAGTGCGGTGTGGGCGCTGCCCGTGACCGGGTCCTCGTCGATCCCGAAGGCCGGGAAGAAGCCCCGGGAGACGAAGTCGTACCCGCGGGAGGGGTCCTCGGCGGCGGCGGTGACGATCACACCCCGCTTGGCGAAGGCGCGCAGGGCGGCGTGGTCCGGCTCCAGCTCGCGGACGGTCTTCTCGTCGGCAAGCTCGACGAGGAGGTCGCCGACGTGCGCGGCGGTGTCGTGGACGGAGAGGACCGGTGCGCCGCCGAGCGCGTGCTCCACGGCGGGCGGCGTCGGGACCGCGGTCAGCGACGACGTCGGGAAGTCCATCGTGATCGTGCCGTCCGCGGCGGTCTCGGCGGTGAGGGCTCCGCATCGGGCGGAGAAGCGGATCAGTCCCCCGGCGAGTCCGCCGGTGGCCAGTACGTGCGCGGTGGCGAGGGTGGCGTGGCCGCACATGTCGACCTCGGCGGCCGGGGTGAACCACCGCAACGCCCAGTCGGCGTCCCCACCGGGCGGCAGCGGGTGGGCGAAGGCGGTCTCGGAGAGGTTCACCTCGGAGGCCACCTGCTGGAGCCAGGCGTCCGGGGGGAAGCCGCCCTCGTCCAGGAGCAGGACTCCGGCGGGGTTGCCGTGGAAGGGGCGGTCGGTGAAGGCGTCGACGATTCGGATGCGCATGGGCCGACGTTAGGACGGTTTCCCGATGGTCGACAAAGGCCAATCCGGGATGACTGGTCTCCCACCCGGGTTGCTCGGCGAAGCGGTTCGGCGGGGCGGTTCGGCGAGCAGTTTCCGATATATCGTTGACGGATCGCGATCGCTCATCGATAGTAGAGGCACCGGATAACCGGTGAAGTGGACACGACGTGGCGAGAGGAGTGCGGGCATGCATGCACACGGACAGCACGAGCACGGGCGGGGGCACGGCCACTGCGGGCCGGACCGTCGGGAGGGTTTCCAGGGATTCCGTGCGGCCTTCGGCCCGTTCGGGCCGCCCTTCGGTGCGGGCCCCTTCGGTGGCCGCGGCGGTCGCGGGGGGTCGCGGGGGAGGGCTCGGCGCGGTGACGTGCGCGCCTCGATCCTGGCCCTGCTCGCCGACCGGTCCATGCACGGTTACGAGATGATCCAGGAGATCGGCGAGCGCAGCGGCGGGGTGTGGAAGCCCAGCCCGGGCTCGGTCTACCCGACCTTGAGCCTGCTGGAGGACGAGGGGCTCATCAGGAGTGAGAGCGAGGGCGGCAAGAAGCTGTTCACGCTCACCGAGGCCGGTCGCGCCGAGGCCGAGTCGGGGCCGGACGCGCCGTGGGAGGACGCGGGGAGGGGCTTCGATTTCGAGGCGATGCACGAGGTCCGGCAGGCCGGAGCGGGCGTGATGGAGGCCTTCGGGCAGGTCTTCAGGACCGGCACGCCCGAGCAGCGGGAGAAGGCGCTCGCGGTGCTGGGTGACGCCCGCAGGAAGCTCTACCTCATCCTGGCCGACGAGCACTGAGTGCGCCCGCCCGCGTGCGTACGGCGGCATGCGGGCGGGCGGGCGGGAGCGGGGCGATGTGGGCGTGGGGTCAGGCGACCAGGCCGGCGAGCTTGCGCAGCGACTCGTTCAGGGCGGCGGTGGCCGAGTCCTTCAGCTTGCCCGCCATCAGAGAGACGGCGGCACCGGTGAACTCGCCGTCGATGCGCACCGTGGTGGCTCCACCGTCCGGGGTCAGGGTGTAGCGGGTCAGGACGGCGACGCCCATCGGGCCCTTGCCGGTGATGGCGAAGAGGCGCTGGTCCTCCAGCTCGGAGACGGTCCAGAGGACTTCGGCCGGGAAGCCCATCATCTTCATGTTCTCGGCGAAGGTGGATCCGACGGCCAGTGTCTGCGGACCGCCCTGCGGGAAGTCGGTGTGGGTCATGCTCCACTGTCCGTACGCGTCCCAGTCCGTCAGCTGGGACCAGAGCTTCGCGGCGGACGCCTCGATGCGTGATTCCGCGGTGACTTCGGCCATGCGGCCACCCCTTCTCGTCGGGTACGTGCGCGGAAGGTAACCTCGGCGACCGGAACATTCAATACTGACGAACCGTCAGATGTGTCGGATCCGCCGGAATCCGGCGGTCGTGATCTCAGCTCTGTCTCAACAGGTGTCACGGCAGTGACGCTCCTGACCCGCCCTGTCATGATGACCGGATGCAAGCGTCAGGGAAGAACGCCGGACTGGGCCTCGCCCTCGTCTCGGCGTGTGCGTTCGGCGGTTCCGGAGTGGCTGCGAAGCCGCTGATAGAGGCGGGTCTGGACCCCCTCCACATGGTGTGGCTCAGAGTGGCCGGCGCGGCGCTCGTGCTGTCCCCGCTGGCTTGGCGCCACCGCAACCTCCTCCGGCGCAGGCCCGCGCTGCTCGCGGGTTTCGGTCTGGTCGCCGTCGCGGGCGTTCAGGCCTTCTACTTCGCCTCCCTGTCCCGTATCCCGGTGGGGGTGGCCCTCCTGCTGGAGTACCTGGGGCCGGCGCTGCTGCTCGGTTACATCCGCTTCGTCCAGCGCAGGCCCGTGACCCGCGGGGCCGCCGCCGGCGCGGCCGTGGCCGTCGTCGGCCTGGCCTGCGTGGTGGAGATCTGGGCCGGGCTGAGCCTGGATCTGCTCGGCGTGCTCTTCGGCCTCGCCGCCGCCTGCTGCCAGGCGTTCTACTTCGTCTTCGCCGACCAGGGCTCCGACGGCGAGGACGCTCCCGACCCGCTCGGAGTGATCGCCTACGGCATGCTCGTCGGCGCCCTGGTGATGACGGTGATCGCCCGACCGTGGGAGATCGACTGGCAGGTGCTGGGCGGGGAGGCGTCCGTCGGCGGGACGATGGTGCCGGCGCCTGCGTTGCTCGGCTGGGTCGTGCTCGTCGCGACCGTCTTCGCGTACGTGACCGGAGTGGTCTCGGTCCGCAGGCTCTCTCCCCAGATCGCGGGTGTGGTGGCCTTCCTGGAGGCCGTGGTGGCCACCGTGCTGGCCTGGGTCCTGCTCGGCGAGCACCTGTCGACCTGGCAGATCGTCGGTGGCGCCCTGGTGCTGGGCGGCGCCTTCATCGCGCAGTCCTCCCGGCCGGCCCCGCAGCCCGCCGCCGAACCGCACCCGGTGGACCGGGAACCCACGAGAGCCTAGGCTGACGCCCATGCATGCGACCGTGCTTCCGCCTCCCGCGTTCTAGCGGGCGGCGCCTCCACGATGACGGCCCGGCCCGGGGAGCACCCGGGCGGGTCGGTGCTGCCCGCGAAGCGATGACCCGAACCACTCATCCTTCACGCACGCGCGGAGAACACACGTGTCGAACCACTCGCCCGCCGCCGGGCGCAGTCTGCTGTACCTCGTCGTCGCCGGAGCCGCCTGGGGCACCGCCGGGGCGGCCGCCTCCCTCCTCTTCCTGGGCAGTGACCTCGGTCCGCTCGCCCTGTCGTTCTGGCGGTGCGCGGGCGGGCTCGTCGTCCTGCTCGGAGTGCTCGCCCTGCGCCGGGCGCGCCCCGGGCGAGGGCGGGCCCGGCCGTCCGCGGGCGAGCCCTCGGTGGGCTCACTCGTCGTGACCGGGCTGCTGTTCACCCTTTTCCAGGCCGCCTACTTCGCCGCCGTGCGCGAGACCGGGTTGGCCGTCGGCACCGTGGTCACCCTCGGCGCCGGGCCCGTGCTCATCGCGCTCGGCGCCCGCTCCTGGATGGGTGAGCGTCTGGGCCGCGGCGGCACGGTCGCCGTCGTGGGGGCGCTCGCCGGACTCGCCGTCCTGGTCCTGGGCGGCGGCGGCGCCGAGGTACGCCCGCGGGGTGTCGGGTGGGCGCTCGTGTCGGCCGCCGGGTACGCCGCGATGACCCTGCGGGCCCGCCGGCTCGGGCGCCGCGGGGCGGCCGGGGACCCGCTGGTGACCACCGCCTGGTCCGTCGCGGTGGGCGCGGTGTGCCTGCTCCCGCTCGCCGCCGCCGAGGGGCTGCTGCCGCACACCGCGGACCTGGGGCGGGTGCTGTGGCTACTGCTGTACGTCGCCACCGTGCCGACGGCGCTGGCGTACGCGCTCTACTTCACGGGTGCCGCCGCCGTCCGTGCCGCGACCGTGTCAGTGATCATGCTGATCGAACCGGTCAGCGCGGCGGCGATCGCCGTCCTCGTCCTCGGGGAGCGACTGACCGGCGCCGTCGTGCTGGGCACCGCACTGCTGCTGGCGGCGGTCGGCGCGTTGATCGTGGCGGAGTCCCGCCGTCCGGCGGGCGGGCCCGCCGGACCCGCCGCCGTGCGGCCGGCTCCTCAGAGCGCGGTGAGATAGTCCGGGACGGCGATGCCGGGGTCCAGGTCCGGGGCGGGCACGGGCGTCCCGTAGGTCGCGCCGACCGGGACCACGCCCGCCCAGTACGGCAGGCCCAGGTCCTCGGCGTCGTCGTTCGACGATCCCGTGCGGAGCTTCGCGGACACCTCGTCCAGGTCCACCCGGATCACCGCGGTGGCGGCGAGCTCCTTGGCGTCGGCCGGGCGCACGTCGCCGGAACGGCCCGGGGCGACGGCGTCGATCATGGCGTTCAGCGCCGTTCGGCACTCCGCCTCGTCCGTCACCTGGCGGGCGGTTCCGTGGACGACCACCGAGCGGTAGTTGAGCGAGTGGTGGAAGGCCGAGCGGGCCAGCACCAGGCCGTCGACGTGGGTGACGGTGACGCAGACGGGCAGCCCCGGGTCGGTCCGGCCGGCCGCCAGCAGCGGGCGGGAACCGGTGGAGCCGTGCAGGTAGAGCGACTCCCCGACCCGGGCGAACAGGGTCGGCAGCACCACCGGCGCGCCGTCGCGGACGTAGCCGAGGTGGCAGATGTAGGCCTCGTCGAGTATCGAGTGCACCGTCTCGCGGTCGTAGCGGGCCCGGTCGCGGGAGCGGGTGGGGACGGTGCGGTCGGTGGGCTCGTACGCACCGGGCGTCCCGGTGCTCTCCGTCGGCTGCGCGGCAGGCGTGGCGGTCATGGCGCGGACTCCATTGCACTAGTGCATAATGTGGTTTGTGCTAGGAGAATATCGGATCACCGGGCGTCGTACATCTGATATCGCCGCCAGTGTCGAGGCGGGCGTGGCTTCGGGCGAGCTGCCCCCCGGATCCCCGCTGCCGCCGATGCGGGAGCTGGCGGGGGTGCTGGGCGTCAACCCCAACACCGTGGCGGCCGCCTACCGGACACTGCGCGAACGCGGGGTCATCGAAACGGCCGGGCGGCGGGGGAGCCGGGTGCGCTCCCGCCCGTCGAGCACCCCGCGGGACGCGCTGAGGATGGTGCTCCCGGCGGGGGTGCGGGACGTCGCGCAGGGCAACCCCGACGTGTCCCTGCTCCCCGCGCTGGACGGGGCGCTGGCGGCCGCCGCCCGCCGCCACGGGCGGACACCGACGCTGTACGGCGCGGACCCCGTCGCGCCGGACCTGGCGCGGATCGCCCGAGCCGACTTCGACGCGGACGCGGTGCCGCCCGGGCCGGTCGCGGTGACCTCGGGCGCGCTGGACGCCATCGAACGGGTCCTGGCCGCCCACCTGAGGCCCGGGGACGCGGTGGCGGTCGAGGATCCGGGTTGGGGCGCCGTGCTGGACCTGGTTCCCGCCCTCGGGATGCGGCTGCTGCCGGTGGCCGTGGACGACGACGGGCCCCGTGTCGACGCAGCGGCCCGGGCCCTTGCGGCCGGGGCGCGGGCGCTGGTGGTGACCTCCCGGGCGCAGAACCCGACGGGCGCGGCCGTGAGCGGGGAACGGGCGGCGGAGCTGCGGGAGCTGCTCGCGCGGTATCCGGGAGTGCTGCTGATCGAGGACGATCACGGGCACGGCATCGTCGATCTGCCGTTGCACCCGCTGGGTGGGGTGACCCGGCACTGGGCGGTGATCCGCTCCACCGCCAAGGCCTACGGCCCCGACCTGCGGCTCGCGGTGCTGACCGGGGACGAGGTGACCCTGGACCGGGTGCGGGGGCGCCAGCGGCTGGGCCCCGGGTGGGTGAGTCGGCTGCTGCAGTACGCGGTGGTGGAGCTGTGGACCGCGCACGCCGTGGACCGGGCCGCGGTCGCGCGGGCCTACGCGGAGCGGCGGGACGCCCTGGTCGAGGCCCTGTGGGAGCGGGGGGTGCGGGCGCACGGGCGCAGCGGGCTGAACGTGTGGGTGCCGGTGGCCGACGAGACGGTGGTCGTTGCCAGGCTGCTCGCCGCGGGATGGGGGGTGGCCCCGGGGGCCGCCTTCCGCGTCGAGGCGGGGCCGGGAGTGCGCCTGACGGTGTCCGGGCTCGACGTGGCCGAAGTGCCGGCGCTGGCCGACGCGGTGGTCGCGGCGGTCCGCCCCGGCGTGCCGGGCGGGCGCAACGACTGAGCACGGGCCCCGGGCGGCCGCGCCACGCCCGTCGGGCCGGTTCCCGTCGCCCCGGTGGTCCTGCCGACAGGACCACCGGGGCGCGTGGGTCAGAGCGCCTCGAGCAGACCGCCCAGGGTGAAGACGAGGCCGCACAGCGCGGTCACCGAGGCCAGGAACCGGTAGTACGTGGCGGACGCGATCCGCTGCGCCGGGCCGAGCTCGCCACGCGTGTGCAGGGCGAGCTCGGTGTTGGCGGCCGATCGGCGGGCCAGGGCGTCGGCGGCGCCGCGGATGTTCAGTGACACCCAGGCGCCCGCGAGGAGGGCGGCGGGCCCGATGAACAGCAGGACGACGGCCAGGCTCAAGAGGTGTCTCCTCGGAGGTATGAAGATCGGCCGGAGAGTAGCAGGCGCGGTCGGGCCTGCATGCGGCGGGTGGGGTGGGTCTGGGTGAGGGCGGCGCCCGCCAGGACGATCGCGGCGCCGACCGGGGTGTTCCAGTGCAGTTGCTCGCCGAGGACCAGCACACCGGCCGTGGTGGCGATGACCGGGATGAAGTAGGTGACCATCTGGGCGGTGGTCGGGCCGACCTCCGTCACCAGGCCGTACTGCATCTGCAGGGCCATGCCGGTGCCCAGGGCGCCCAGCGCGATCACCGACAGGGTCGGCCAGAGCGGGAACGAGGCCGGGGCCGCGGTGAACAGGGCACTGACCAGCGTGAGCTGGAGGGTGGAGAGCAGGAGCTGCCCGCCGGTGAGGGCCACGGGGGAGCCCGGGGCGCCGGCCAGCGTGCGGCGGACGTAGATCCAGCCGATGGGGTAGCAGAACGAGGCCAGCAGGGCGAACGCCGTGCCCCTGGCATCGACGCCGGAGAAGCCGTGCCAGGCGCCGAGTACGGTCAGCACGCCGAGGAAGCCGAGGCCCAGGCCGGCGAAGCGGCGGCGCGTCGGGCGGTCCTCGGAGAGGGCGACCAGCGACAGCGCCATGCCCCACAGCGGGGACGTGGCGTTGCAGATGCCGGCCAGGCTGGAGGGGATGCTCAGCTCCGCGTACGCGAAGAGCGAGAACGGCGCGGTGTTGAGCAGGAGCGCCGCGACGGTGAGGTGGCCCCAGGTACGCAGGCCCCGGGGCAGCGGCTCGCGGCGGACCAGCAGCACGGCCAGCAGCGCGACCGCACCGAACAGGACCCGGCCCAGCGCCACCTGGAAGGGCGCGTACGCCTCGGTGCCCACCTTGATCAGCAGGAAGCTGAAGCCCCAGACCACCGAGAGGATGGCGAACCGCACGCGCCAGTCGAGGAGCCCGCGCCGACGGGGGGCGGTGGTGGGGGAGGCGGCTGTGGCCGTGGCTGTGGTGGAGGCAGTGGCGGAGGCCGGTGCAGGGGGTTCAGGGGCCGGCCGAGGGGCGGCGGGTGCGCTCATGCCCCTTACTGTGCTGGCATCAACTTCGTAGGACAATCGAGATTTTCTCCGAGTGACGACGTAGCATCGCTTACATGTTGAACCTGGAGCGCCTTCGCACCCTCGACGCCCTCGCCCGACACGGCTCGGTCAGCGGCGCGGCCGATGGACTCCACGTCACCACCTCCGCCGTGTCCCAGCAGATGGCCAAGCTGGAGCGCGAGGTCGGACAGCCGCTGCTGGCGAAGAACGGCCGCGGAGTCCGGCTCACCGACGCCGGACGGCTCCTCGCCGACCACGCGGCCCGGATCATCTCCCAGGTGGAGCAGGCCCAGGCCGATGTCGAGGCCCAGCGCGGTCGTGCCGTCGGCGAGCTGCGCATCGGCGCCTTCCCCACCGCCATGCGCGGGCTGCTGCCCCAGGCCCTGACCGCACTGCGCGCCGGCCATCCGGACCTGCGGATCCGGGTGTGTGAGCAGGAGCCCGAGGAGAGCATGACGGCCGTCGTGCGCGGCGACCTCGACATGGCGCTCGCGATCGACTGGCACAACAAGCGCATGCCGGTGCCCGCGGAGCTCACCCGTACCCACCTGCTGGACGACTCCGTCGACATCGCGGTCCCGGCCGGTCACCGGCTGGCCGACCGGAGCACCATTTCGCTCGCCGAGTTCGCCGACGACGAGTGGATCTCCTGGAACGAGGGTCAGTTCTGCCACGAGTGGCTGGTCTTCACCCTGCGCGGCACCGGAATCGAGCCGCGCATCGCGCACATCGCCGAGGAGCACCACACCCAGCTGGCCTTCGTCGAGGCCGGACTCGGGGTGTGCGTCGCGCCGAAGCTGGGCCGCGGCCCGGTGCCGCCGGGCGTGCGGCTGCTTCCCGTCTGCGACGCCGTGCGCCGCCACGTGTACGCCGTCTGGCGTGCGGACGCCGACCGCCGGCCTTCCATCCGTGCTGCGGTCGATGCCCTGCGGACGACGGCGGCCGAGCTCCAGCCGGCACAAGGCGTGTTGTGACGGCCCCGCCTGCTCCGCGGCGCCCGCGCCAGGTGCCCGCCGCGCCTGCCGCGGGCGCGTGGCGGGCTGTCAGATCTTGCGGAAGTCCCAGGAGACGACCGTGTCCGGAGTCAGGCGGATCCACGCGTGCCGGCCGTCGTGCGGCATCTGCGCGATCCCGAAGTTCTTGACGGGGAAGATTCGCTCGGGCTCCGTCAGTTCGGGGCAGGGCTCGCCCGTGCGCGGGGCCTCGCCCACGAAGACCGCGCTGCCGGACAGTTCGACCCCGCGCAGCTCGTCGTACGACTCGCCCGCGTCCACGACCACCGAAATCCGAGGGTCCTCACGCAGGTCCGCCCAGCGGCGGCTGCGGGTGATCGAGTACAGCCACAGCGAGCTGCCGTCCCACGCGAACCACAGGGCGCCCACGTGCGGGCGGCCGCCGGGCGAGACCGTCGCCACCCGACAGGTCCGCTGCTCCCGCAGAAAGGCGTCGACTTCCGCCTCGCTCATCATGATGCGGCGGCCCCGCCGCTGAGTCCCGTCCATCGGCCACGCGCCCCTTCCCATCTGACTGCGTGTCAGGAATCATGAGGGCTCTTCCGACGCCACGCCAGGGGGAGTCATGCCGGATCTCGATCCCGCCACGACCGCGCTGCTCACCGTCGAGTGTCAGAACGGCGTCGTGGGTGAAGGGAGCGCGCTGCCCGAACTCGCCAGGGAGGCCCGGGACTCCGGGATGCTGGAGCGGGTGGCCGCACTGGTCGACGCCGCGCGCGGGGCGGGCGTGCAGGTGCTGCACGCGATCGCCGAACGGCGGCCGGACGGGCGGGGGGCCAGTGCCAACGCGCGGCTCTTCCGGGCTGCCGGAAGGCTGCCCGTGCGGCAGTTGACCGGGAGTCGTGCGGTGGAGGTGGCCGCGCCCATCGCGGTGGCCGAGCGGGACCTCGTGGTGCGGCGGCTGCACGGGCTCTCGCCCATGGCCGGTACGGACCTGGACGCGCTCCTGCGCAATCTCGGGGTCCGCACCCTCGTCGTGACCGGGGTCTCCTCCAACATCGCCGTTCCGAACACGGTCTTCGACGCCGTGAACCTCGGCTACCGGGTCGTGGTCCCGGCCGACGCCATCGCCGGCGTGCCCGCTTCCTGCACCGCCGAGGTGATCCGCAACTCGCTCGCGCTGGTGGCGGACATCACCACGACCGAGGCCCTGCTGGGCGAATGGGCCCCCGCGAGCCGCTCCTGAGCGCCTGCATCCGGACAAGCTGGGTGGCCGTCCGGTGAACCGGGGCCGCCCCGGAGCGGTGCGGCGTCCGCAACGGTGCACGTCACCGTCCCGAGCCGTCCGTGGTCGCACGGAGTGACGGTTCGATGGCACCCCGTCTGAGCTGCTCGAATGGCCATGCGATATCCGTTATGCGAACGAGGTGTCCGTAAAGCGGTCATCGAGATGCGGTGCGCCTTGGAGTCGGCGAGGCTTTGCGGCGACGGAACGCGATACCGAAAGTAATCATCGCGTTCAACCATTGAATCGAAAGAGAGTTGTCCCGTGCGTTACCGTCGCTCCGCCGCCGTCTCCGCCGCCGCGCTCCTCTGTCTGGCCGGTGCCGCCGGCATCGCGCAGGCTCAGCCCGAGAGCCTGTACGCCCCCTCCGCCCTGGTCCTCAGCGTCGCCCAGGGGGACGGTGTCACCGCGTCCACCGTCGTCCGCGCCACCACGGTCAGCTGCGCCCCCGGTGCCCAGGGGACGCACCCCGACCCCGAAGCCGCGTGCGCGGCCCTCAGGTCCACCGGCGGCACCTTCGAGCCGCTGCTGTCCACGCCGGACGAGGACCGGGCGTGCCCGATGCACTACGCCCCCGTCACCGTGTCCGCGGTCGGTGTGTGGGAGGGCCGCCGCGTGGCCTGGGACCACACTTTCGCCAACTCCTGCACCATGGCGGCGACCCTGAACGACGGCGCGGTCTTCGCCTTCTGATCCGGTACACCCCGCCCGACGGCGCCGCGGCAGGCGGCGCCGTCCGGCCGCGACCGCTCCCCAAGGGCCGCTAGGTCCCCAAGGCCCCAAGCGTCGGACGGGCCCGGGCGACCGGCCGCGCGGGTCAGGCGGCCGGGAGCACCTCGGCGGGCAGGCGGCCCGCCCGCACCGCGTCGACCAGGGCCTGGTGATCACGCTCGTTCTGGTCGGCGTACGCCTCGGCGAACTCGGCGAGCGCCCGGTCGAAGACATCGCCCCGGCCCAGGTACGCGGCGATCGCCACCCGGTCGCCGGACCGCGCGTGGGCGCGCGCCAGGGTCATCCCGCAGGCGTTTCCGAAGGTCTCCAACTGCGCGGGCGACATCGTCTCCGGCATCGCGATGCCCTTCCAGTCGCGCAGTTGTCGCACGTAGAAGTCCCGTTTCCCGCCGTCGATCCCGTCCACCCGCTCCCATCCCAGGAAGATGTCGCTCGCCGCCTGCATCAAGCGCTGCCCCGAGACCACGCGTTCCCCCTGGTTCCGGTACAGGCTGGCACCGACGTGGTCGGCGAGCACGGAGGTGTCGGCCTCCTTGGCCTGGAGGAACAGCGGGTCGCGACCGTCCCTGCCGAGCAGGAGCAGGATCCAGCACCGGGTGCCGACGCTACCGACGCCGACCACCTTGCGGGCGACGTCCACCAGGCTGTAGTCCTCCAACAGCGCCCGCCGGTTGCTCTCCAGCGTGTGGCCGTACTGGCCGACCAGCCGGCCCAGCCGGTCCACGAGCTCGTCCCGCTCGGAATCCGGCAGCAGGTCGGCGAGCGGCACCAACAGCGGGGGGTCCGCCGCGATCCTCGGCCGGCCGTCGACCACCTCGGTGAGCTTGTCGAAGACCTGCAGGTTGTCCCGCGACCGTGCCTTCCCCATCGCCGTGGCCAGCTTCTTGCGGCCCCGCTTGTCGAGCTGTTCGTCGACGAGGGCCTGAAGACCCTCCGCGTCGATCTTCGAGTACCAGACGCCGAGATTGCCCATCCCGGCGAAGCCGGACATGGCCTCGCGGTACGAGCGCACCGCGGAGTTCACGATGCGGGCGCGCTCGGCCTCGTCGAAGCCGTTCGCCCGGGCGGCGATGACAAGACTCGCGGAAAGCCGCTTGACGTCCCACTCCCAAGGGCCGGGCAGCGTCTCGTCGAAGTCGTTGATGTCGAACATCAGCCGCCGCTCCGGGGAGGCCAGCAGCCGGAAGTTCAGCAGGTGCGCGTCCCCGCAGAGCTGCACCGAGATGCCCGAGTCCGGGCTGCCGGCCAGGTCGGACGCCATGATGGCGGCGGCTCCCCGGTAGAAACGGAACGGCGACTCCGTCATCCGGGCGTAGCGGATCGGGACCAGCTCCGGCACCCGCGTCGCGGACTGCGCCTCCAGGATGGCCAAGGGGTCGGGCCGGTCCCGACGCGGCTGGTACACGGCGTGCCCCGACCGGGGGCAGCGGCGACGGGCGTCCCTGCCCATCGCGCTGCGCTCCTCGGGCGTGGCACCGGGCACCGCGCGCATCGCGGTGATCGCGTTCCGGGACATGGGGCTCTCCTGACTGCCTGGCCGGACCGGTCTGCCCGTCCGCGTGACCGGCTGCCGGTGCCGCGGACCGCCCGACACCGCCGGCGGTCGGACACGGTCGCTGGGATACCGGGTGCGGCCGGCCCCGCCCGCACCCCGGGGAATCGGCCGGGCCGGGTCCCCGGGGTCCTGCGTACGACCGCTGGCCGCTTCGGCTCAGCCCATACCGTCCATCTGCGCCTCGGCCTCCGCCTCGGCGACGGCTATGGCCACACCGAGCGCCCTGGTGATGTTGCCCGCCGCCGTCATCACACGGGCGGTGCCGACGATCGGGGCGATGGCGACCAGGACGTCCTGCAACTGCGCGGCCGTCAGCCCGGCCTTGAGGGCGGGGTCGATGTGCGCGACGTAGGAGATCGGCGGAGCGTCCGAGGCGGCGAGGGCCGCGATCCGGACGAGGAGCAGCATGCTCGGGTCCATCCCGCAGCGCTCCAGCGAATCGCCGGTCATGGCGGCGAGGGTGTCCAGAACCGGGGTGTCAGATGCAGTGGACATGTCGCATGCCCTCCTGGGGTGTTGTCGCGCCGGGCGCGGTGGCTGGGGCCGAGGGAGCGGCCGCCCCGAGTCCCGGCACGCAGCCTCGTCCTCAACTCTAGGTCTGCCGCCCGCCGGGCGCGCGAGGGCGCCCGGCGGGTCACCGCACGGAGTGGGTGCGGTACGCAGGGCGTCCCCGGCAGGGGCGTGCGGCCGCGCGCCCCGGGCCGCCGCCGTACCCCGGCCCTCCGCCGCACGCCGGCTCCGCGCCCCGACGCCCCGGTGGCCGACTGCCCGTCCGGCTGACTCCCGGGCGGGTCGTCGCGCCACCCCCGCGGCCGGCTGGAAGCATGCCCCCATGGCATCCAGGGCAGGGACGGCGACAGGAAACCCGTCGAAGGGGCGACTCGTCCTGACGACACTGGCCGCGGGCCAGTTCCTGATGGCGCTGGACAGCTCCGTCATGAACGTCTCCATCGCCACGGTCGCCGGGGACCTCGGTACGACGGTGACCGGCATCCAGGGCGCCATCACGGCCTACACCCTCGTGATGGCCATGCTCATGATCCCCGGTGGCAAGGTCGGGGTGCTGATCGGCCGCAAACGCGCCTTCCTGATCGGCTGCGTCATCTACGGCTGCGGCTCACTCGTCACGTCCGTCGCACCGAACCTGACCGTGCTGCTGCTCGGCTGGTCCTTCCTGGAGGGCGTCGGGGCGGCGCTCATCCTGCCGGCGATCGTGGCGCTGGTCGCCGGGAACTTCCCCGTGGAACGCCGTCCCGCCGCCTACGGGCTCGTCGCGGCGGCCGGCGCCATCGCCATCGCGCTCGGTCCCCTGATCGGCGGGATCGCCACGAGCTACTTCTCCTGGCGGTGGGTCTTCGCCGGCGAGGTGCTCATGGTGATCGGCATCCTCGTGCTCGCCCGCCCCGTCGTGGACGCCGTGAGCGAGGAACGCCCGCGCATCGACCTCGTCGGGGTCGTCCTGTCGGCGCTGGGCCTCGGGACGTTCGTCTACGGGGTGCTCCGGTCGGACGAGTGGGGCTGGTTCCGGCCGACCGACGGCGGACCCGGGCTGTTCGGGATCTCCCTGACCCTGTGGCTCATGCTGCTGGGCCTGTTCCTGGTCTGGCTCTTCCTCCGCTGGGAGGGCCGTCTGGTCAAGCGGCGCCAGGAGCCGCTCGTCGACCCGGTCATGCTGCAGAACAAGCAGCTCACCGGCGGGCTGACCATGTTCTTCTTCCAGTACCTCGTGATGATGGGCGTCTTCTTCGTCGTCCCGCTCTACCTGTCCGTCGCGCTCGGCCTGTCAGCGCTGGCCACCGGCGTCCGGCTGCTGCCGCTGTCGCTCACCCTGCTGGCCGCGGCGACGCTGATCCCGCGCTTCCTCCCGGACGTCTCGCCGCGTCGCGTGGTCCGACTCGGGACCCTCGCCCTGCTCGCGGGCGCGGTGATCCTGCTCGGCGCGCTCGACACGGACGCCGGAGCGGAGGTGGTCACCCTCCCCCTGCTGCTGATCGGGTTCGGCATGGGCGCACTGGCCTCCCAGCTGGGCGCGGTCACCGTGTCCGCGGTGCCGCAGGCGCAGTCCGCCGAGGTCGGCGGCGTCCAGAACGCCGTCACCAACCTCGGCTCGTCGATCGGCACGGCACTCGCCGGATCCATCATGATCGCGGCGCTCACCTCCTCCTTCCTGACCAGCGTTCAGGAGAGCCCGGCCGTCCCGAGCACCGTCAAGAGCCAGGCGACCGTCCGGCTCGCGTCCGGCGTGCCGTTCCTGTCGGACGCCCAGTTGCAGAGCGCCCTCGCCGAAGCCGGGGTCAGCCCGGAGGTGGCCGACGCCGCGGTCGCGGCGAACGAGGCGGCCAGGGTCGACGGCCTGCGCGCGGCCCTCTCCGTCCTGGCCTTCGCCGCGCTCCTCGCACTCTTCTTCACCCAGCGCATCCCGACCGTGCAGCCCTCCGGGGCGGAGCCGGGCGCGCCGCCGGCGTGAGCCCCGGAGCGGCGGCCGCGCTCAGTGGTCTGCGGCTGCCCGCGGGTGGGGTGCGGGCCGGGCGGGGAGCCGGTAGGAGGCGAGCAGCGCGACCGCGAGGAGGGCGGCCGCCGCCCATGCGGTCCCGGCCAGCGCCCCGCCCGGTGTGCGGCCGTGGTCACCACAGGCGGCCCACACCGTGACCAGCAGAGCGACACCGACCGAGTTGGCAAGCTGCTGCACGGCGTTGAGCACACCGGCGGCCGATCCGGTCTCCGGCTCCGAGACGCCGACGAGAACCACGTCGAACAGCGGCGGGATCACCAGGCCCATGCCCATGCCGATCACCAGGGTCGCCGGAAGCAGCCGCCAGCCGCTGGTGACCCACGAGGCCGGCCCGGCAAGGGCAGCCAGCAGGACCAGGCCGCACACGGTCACGACGATGCCCGCCTGGATCGCCCGCCGTCCGCTGCGTTCCGCCAGGGCTTGGCCCGGGCCGGCGGTGAGGACGATGCCCGCGGCGAGCGGCGCGACGGCGTATCCGGCGCCTTGGGGGGACAGCCCCAGGGGGCCCTGGAGGAAGAGCGAGAGCACCAGCATGAGACCGCTGAAGGCGGCGTAGAAGGCGGTGACCACCAGGAGGCCGCCGGTGTAGCCGCGGTTGCGCAGCAGGCTGGGCAGGACCAGCGGCGAGGGCCGTCGAGGCTGGAGCCGGGCGAAGAGGACGAAGCCCGCGGCACCCGCGGCCATCAGCCCCGGACACCACCACGGCCAGCCGTACCCCGCCCCTTGCACCAGCGGGAAGATCACCGCGGCCGATGCCGCAGCGGTGAGCAGCATCCCGGGTACGTCCATGCGCAGCCCGGGGTCGGCCGGTGACCGGCGGATCCAGCGCACCGCGCCGGCTGCGGTGAGGAGTCCGACCGGCAGGTTCACCAGGAAGATCGCCCGCCAGCCCGTACCGAGCGGGTCCGCCCCGACGAGCATGCCGCCCAGGACCGGTCCGCCGACCGAGCACAACCCGAGGACAGGCCCGAAGAAGCCGAGCGCCCGGCCCAGTTCAGCCCCCTCGAAGGTCTCCTTGAGGATGCCGAAGCCCTGAGGCAGGAGGAGTGCGCCCAGGGCACCCTGGAGCACCCTCCCGCCGATGAGCCAGCCGGGCGTGGTGGCCAGGGAGCACACGGCCGAGGCCGCGGTGAAGCCGAGCGTGCCGATCAGGAACAGGCGGTGGCGCCCGTAGCGGTCTCCGAGCCGCCCCGCCGTGATCAGCAGGACCGCGAACGGCAGGGTGTAGGCCGCTTGCAGCCACTGGCTCAGCGCGGGCCCGCCGCCCAGACCGGCGGCGATCGCAGGAGCGGCGATGCTCGTGATGGTCGCGTCGAGCATGTCCATCACGTCGGCGGCGAGTACGACGGCGAGGACTGCCCATCGATAGCGGTGGGGCTGCGACGGCTGGGCAGGGGCGGGCGCCACAACCTGCGGCGAACGTTGTTCGTTGGTCATGACGAACAACGTTCGTGGCGAACAGTGTTCGTTGTCAAGTGCTAGGCTGCCGCCATGAGTTCTCCGGCACGTGGCACCCGTTCCCTTCCCGCCAAGCCAGCGCTCAGCGAGCAGTCCGTGGTACGGGCGGGACTGGAAGTCCTGCGCGAGGAGGGACTGACATCGGTCACGATGCGCCGGGTGGCGGCGCGACTCGACACCGGACCCGCTTCGCTGTACGTGTACGTGACCGGGCGGGAGGAACTGCTGCGGCTCATGTTCGATGCCGTGGTCGCCACCGTCCCCCTGCCCGAGGCCCCCGCCCCCGCGGCCAGGGGGAGCGAAGCTCCCTCCTCCGGCGGCTCGGTGGCCGGCGCGGGCTGGCGGGAGGCGCTGGCGGCGACCATCGCCGGGGCGGTGCGCGCCTTGAGCGAGTACCCCGGGCTCGCCCGGGTCTCCCTGGGGCACATTCCCACCAGCCCCGCCTGGCTCGACCTCTTCGATCGCGTGCTGGGGCTGTTGCTGGCCGGCGGAGTGGAGCGGCAGCGGGCCGCCTGGGGCTGCGATCTCATCGCGTTGTACATCGGTGCGGCTTCCTACGAGGTCGAGCTTCCGACGCCGCCAGCGAGTTCCGGATCCGATGGACAGGCCGGGTCCGCCCCCGACCCGGCCGCGGGGGGCCGTCTGCAGCAGGCGTTGGATCACCGGCATGCCGCCGCGGACATCGACGCGGCGCTGGACGCACTGGATCCCGTGCGTCATCCCCACCTCGCCGCGTCGGCGGGCCAGCTCCGCTCGGGCACTGCCGAAGAGCGGCTCGATCTGGGGGTGCGGGTCCTCATCGAGGGGCTCGCACCACGCGCGCACATCGACTCCGACCGCCTCGGGGACGACCGCACCGCGCAGCCGGGGACCGGCTGAGCTCCGACCGCCGGCCCGCCGGCCCGCCGGCCCGCTGTCCCGCTGCCCCGCGCCGACCACGCGGGGCAAGAGCGCGACGGCCGGGCGAAAGGGCAACGGCCCCCGAAGTCCTGTGCGCCGCATACGGGCTCTCCGCCGTGAGGGTGCCCTTCGACGGGGGCGAGGGAAGCGGCGGTCGAGGATCCATCGTCCCGAGCAGCCCGGGCCGGGCCGGCCGGGGACGCCCAGCTGCCCCTCGCCCCGCGCACGGAACCGGAGGCGGCCGTCGGACGGGCGGCTGCGGATTTCCGGTGCGGCGCCGACGACACCGCCGCACCCGGGTGGCTCAGCCGGCGGGGCGCGGGGATGTGGGACCGCCGGAGGTGTGTGACCGTCGAGTCATGAACGTCGGAATCATTGGCGCCGGTCGTCTCGGCTCTGCTCTGGCCGGGGTGCTCACCCGCGCGGGGCACCAGGTCATGCTGGCCGGCTCGCGCACTCCGGAGAAACTGACCGCGCTCGTCGACGAGCTCGGCGACAACGCCACCGCCGGAACAGCCCAGGAGGCCGCCGACTTCGGCGATGTCGTCGTCCTGGCCGTCCAGTGGGACCAGAAGGAGAGCGCGGCGGCCTCGGTCGCCTCCTGGCGGGGGCGGACCGTGCTGGTACCGCTCAACCCGCTCCGGGAGACCGCCGGCGGACTGGAGATCGTCGACACCGGGGGCCGCCCGCCCACCGAGGTCGTCGCCTCGCTCGTCCCCGGCGCCCTCGTGGTCAAAGGCTTCAACACCTACCTGGCGCAGGTCCTCACCGAGGATCCCGCCGTCAAGGGCGGCCGGCGCATCGTCCTGCTCGCGGGGGACGACGCCGGCGCCAAGCGCAGGGTCGCCGATCTCGCCGACAGCGCCGGCTTCCAGGCCGTCGACACCGGAAGCCTTGCCCAGGGAGCCCCGCTGTTCGACAGCGGCGGTCCGCTCAACGGCCTGGACCGGGACCTCGTAGCCCTCTGACTTCTTCCGGCACCGGGGGACCGGAGTCCGTCACGACCCCGGCTCGACGGCTCGCAGACTCATCGCCGGCGATCACTCTCGATTACCATGTTCCCCTCATGCCGGAAGCCGGCAGCACGGGGGCGCGGTACCGCCGTGGGTACGTCGGGGGCGCGGGGAGACGGGCTCGCCGGCCGGGACTCCCCGGATTCTCCCAGCGCCGCAGCGCCGTTGACCCGTGATTCCTGCCTCTGCGCTCCAAAGCAGTCGTCCGCGGATCGTAGGGCTGAAGAGATGGGTGGCCTGGGGAAGTGCTGAAAGAGGTCGTAGCGACCCGCTATGTCACGCCTTTGCGTGAGGGGGGCTCGCTCCCGGGAATCGTCGAGGCCGACGACCTCGGTACCTACGTCATGAAGTTCACCGGAGCCGGCCAGGGCCGCAAAACCCTGGTCGCCGAGGTCATCTGCGGCCGCCTGGCCCAGCGGCTGGGGCTGAGGGTCCCCACGCTGGTGCGGATGCAGCTCGACCCCGTGATCGGGCTCGCCGAACCCGACCAGGAGGTCCAGGAGCTGCTCAAGGCCAGCGGCGGCCTCAACCTCGGCATGGACTACCTGCCGGGCTCCATCGGCTTCGACCCGCTGGCCTACCGCGTGGACCCCGCCGAGGCGGGCCGCGTGATCTGGTTCGACGCCCTGATCAACAACGTCGACCGGTCCTGGCGCAACCCGAACATGCTGGTCTGGCACGGGGATCTGTGGCTCATCGACCACGGCGCCACCATGATCTGGCACCACAACTGGCCCACGGCCCGGGCCGCCGCCGCCAAGCCTTACAACGCCTCCGACCACGTATTGGCCCCCGTGGGCCCGGACATCGGGGCCGCGGCTGCCGCGCTCGCGCCGCTCGTCACCGAGGAACTGCTCACCGAGGTCACCGCCGAGGTGCCGGACGAGTGGCTGGTCGACGAGCCGGGATTCGACTCCACCGACGCGCTGCGCCGCGCCTACGTGGAGGCGTTGCTGCCGCGCGCGGCCACGATCCACGAGAGGATCTCGCTGGAGGCCGAGGTGAAGGCGCCGACCGGGCCTCCCGGCTGGCTCACCGACCACCTGCCGGAATGGCCCCACAAGACCCACCAGAAGAAGAGCGGCGACGAGTGACCGAGCGGGACGTGTTCGAGTACGCGCTGGTGCGTGTGGTGCCCCGGATGGAACGCGGCGAGTGTTTCAACGCAGGCGTGATCGTCTACTGCCGGGCGCATTCCTACGTCGCCGCGCGCACCCACCTCGACGAGGCGAAGCTCCTCGCGCTGGACCCGGCGGCGGACGTGGCCGGCGTACGGGCCGCCCTGCGCGGGGTCGAGGGCGTGTGCGGCGGCGGCGAGGCGGCGGGGCAGGCGGCGGGTGACGACGCGGGACGCCGGTTCCGCTGGTTGATCGCCCCACGCAGCACCGTGGTGCAGCCGGGGCCGGTGCACACCGGCCTGACGGCCGATCCGGCGGCGGAGGTGGAGCGGTTGCTGGACCTCCTGGTGCGGTAGGCCGTACCTCGTGGGTGTCGGACCGTTGGCCGTTGACACGGGGTGCCAGGGCTCCTAGCGTCTCCTCAGCTGAAGCTACTAAGCGGTTGCTCACCTCTGGGTGGCCGTCTCTCAAGGGCGAGGAGAACCAGCATGTCCACCACCGAGCAGCGCGTCGCGATCGTGACCGGGGCGGCCCGGGGCATCGGCGCGGCCACCGCCGTGCGCCTGGCCGCCGAGGGGCGAGCCGTTGCCGTGCTCGACCTCGACGAGGCGGCCTGCAAGGACACCGTGGACGCTGTCACGGCGGCCGGCGGCCGGGCCCTGGCGGTCGGCTGCGACGTGTCGGACGGCGCACAGGTGGAGGCGGCGGTCGAGCGCGTGGCCGCCGAACTCGGCGCCCCCACCATCCTGGTCAACAACGCGGGCGTGCTGCGCGACAACCTGCTCTTCAAGATGAGCGAGTCCGACTGGGACACGGTCATGAACGTGCACCTGCGCGGCGCCTTCCTGATGTCGAAGGCCTGTCAGAAGTACATGGTGGAGGCCACGTTCGGCCGCATCGTGAACCTCTCCAGCAGCTCGGCGCTCGGCAACCGCGGCCAGGCCAACTACTCGGCCGCCAAGGCCGGTCTGCAGGGCTTCACCAAGACCCTGGCCATCGAGCTCGGCAAGTTCGGCGTCACCGCCAACGCCGTGGCCCCCGGCTTCATCGTCACCGAGATGACCGCCCAGACGGCCGCCCGCGTCGGCATGGGCTTCGAGGACTTCCAGGCCGCCGCGGCCACCCAGATCCCCGTCCAGCGGGTCGGCCGTCCGGCAGACATCGCCAACGCCATCGCCTTCTTCACCGGCGACGCCGCCGGCTTCGTCTCCGGCCAGGTCATGTACGTGGCCGGCGGCCCCCTCAACTGACGCGACCGAAGAGAGGCGGGGCATACGTCATGGCGTACAGCGGCACGGACAGCGGCAAGGTCGCACTGATCACCGGAGCGAGCCGGGGCATCGGCTACGGCATCGCGGAGGCGCTGGTCGCCCGGGGCGACCGGCTCTGCATCACCGGGCGCAACGAGGAGGCCCTCAAGGAGGCCGTGGAGCGCCTCGGCGCGGACCGGGTGATCGGGGTGGCCGGGAAGGCGCACGACGAGGCCCACCAGGCCCTTGCCGTCGAGCGCACGATGGAGGCCTTCGGCCGGGTCGACTTCCTGGTGAACAACGCGGGCACCAATCCCGTCTTCGGCCCGATCGCGGACCTCGACCTCGGGGTCGCACGGAAGGTCTTCGAGACCAACGTGATCTCCGCGCTCGGATTCGCCCAGCGGACCTGGCACGCCTGGCAGAAGGAGAACGGCGGGGCGATCGTGAACATCGCGTCGATCGCGGGCGTGTCCGCCTCGCCCTTCATCGGCGCGTACGGGATCAGCAAGGCGGCCATGATCAACCTGACCCTCCAGCTCGCCCACGAGATGGCCCCCGGGGTCCGGGTCAACGCGATCGCTCCGGCGGTGGTCAAGACCAAGTTCGCGCAGGCGCTCTACGAGGGCCGGGAGCAGGAGGCCGCCGCGGCCTATCCGCTCGGCCGGCTCGGGCTCCCGGAGGACATCGGAGGGGCCGCGGCTTTTCTTACATCTGCACAAGCGGAATGGATCACGGGGCAAACTCTGGTCGTCGACGGTGGGATGTTCCTCAATTCCGGGGTGCACTGACCGATAATCGGACGTATTTGCCTCCGAAAGGGAGGTAAATGTGTATCGAATGTGCACGGAACCGGTCAAGTGCCTCACGAAACCAACCCATTGGATTCGTGAGGCACTGCGGTAGGGTCTGCCGCACCCCTGGCTGATCGAGGAGCGTGCACGTGTTCAACCGGACCAGATGCCTGCAGATCTCTGCGGCCCTTGCGTCCATATCCCTGCTCGCCGGATGCGGCCTGCTGTCGGAGGACGACGGCGACGAAGCGAAGCGGATCGTCGTCGGGACCACGAGCGCGCCGAGCACCCTTGATCCCGCAGCGGCGTGGGACGGCTCCTGGGAGCTGTACCGGAACGTCTACCAGACCCTCCTGGCCTTCCCCACGGGCTCCACCAAGCCCCAGCCGGACGCCGCCCAGAACTGCGAGTTCACGGACGGCGCGAGCCAGGCCTACCGGTGCACCCTGCGCAAGGGCCTGAAGTTCTCCAACGGCGAGCCCCTCGACGCCAAGGCCGTCAAGTACTCCCTCGACCGGATCATGACGATCGGGTCCAAGGTCGGCCCGAAGGACCTCTTCGGCAGCCTCGACAAGATCGAGACCCCCGACGCGCTGACGGTCGTCTTCCACCTGAAGACCTCCGACGCCACCTTCCCGTACGTCCTCGGCTCACCGGCGGCCTCGCTGGTCGCGCCCAAGGACTACCCCGCCGACAAGGTGCGCGAGGACGGCAAGATCACCGGATCGGGCCCCTACGTGCTGGACTCGTACAAGGAGGGCGGCGAGGCCGTCCTGTCCGAGAACAAGGGCTACGCAGGCTTCGCGAACCGCCAGAACAAGGCCGTCACCATCCGCTACTACGCGGATTCCGAGAAGATGGTCGCCGACCTGAAGGCCAAGGAGCTGGACGCCACCTACCGAGGCCTTTCCGCCTCGCAGGTCACCGACCTCCAGAGCCCCGCCGCACACGGACTCGGCGTCCAGGTCGTCGAGAACGTCGGCGCCGAGATCCGCTACCTGGTCTTCAACCCGAAGGACCCGGCGGTCAACAAGCTCGCGGTCCGCCAGGCCATCGCCCAGGTCATCGACCGCGGCACCCTCGTCTCCAAGGTCTACCAGGGCACCGCGGAGCCGCTGTACTCGATGGTTCCCAAGGGCGTCGTCGGCCACAAGACGCCGTTCTACGACAAGTACGGCGCGGCGGACGTCAACAAGGCGAAGAAGATCCTCAAGGAGGCCGGGATCAACCAGCCGGTCGACCTGACCTTCTGGTACACCACCGACCGGTACGGCGCCTCCACCGCCGAGGAGTTCACCGAGATCAAGCGGCAGCTCGACGAGAGCGGCCTGTTCCGCATCACCCTGCGCAGCCAGCCCTGGAAGACCTTCCAGGAGGGCTACAAGAGCCAGGAGTACCCGGTCTTCGGCCGAGGCTGGTTCCCCGACTTCCCGGACCCGGACAACTTCATCGCGCCGTTCGTCGGCAAGGAGAACGCGGTCGGCACCCCGTACGAGCAGAACGAGATCCTGACCGAGCTGCTCCCCAAGTCCCGCCGCGACAGCGACCGCTCCTCCGGGGTCCAGCAGTTCGAGAAGGCCCAGCAGATCTTCGCCGAGGACGTGCGGCTGCTGCCCCTGTGGCAAGGCAAGCTCTACGTCGCCGCACGCGAGGACATCGCGGGCGCCGAGCGGGCCCTCGACCCGCAGACCGCCATGCAGATGTGGGAGCTGTACCGCAAGACCAGCTGGTAGCCGCGGTCCCGCCCGGGAGATCTCCCGGGCGGCCGACGCGTTGTCAGTGGCCCCCGGTAGGTTCTGGAGCAGTTGCACGAACTTGTACCGGAGGTTGTCGCCGTGACCCAGATGCTGCCCGAGTCCTGGCTCCCCGTCCTCGGCGGGGAGCTGGAGCAGCCCTACTTCAGAGAGCTCACCGAGTTCGTCGAGAAGGAGCGGGCGAACGGGCCGGTCTACCCGCCCCGCGACCAGGTGTTCGCGGCACTGGACGCCACGCCCTTCGAGCAGGTGAAGGTGCTGGTCCTCGGCCAGGACCCCTACCACGGCGCCGGCCAGGGCCACGGCCTGTGCTTCTCCGTGCAGCCCGGCGTCAAGACCCCGCCCTCGCTCCGCAACATCTACAAGGAGATGAAGGAGGAGCTGGGCCTTCCCGTCCCCGACAACGGCTACCTGATGCCGTGGGCCCAGCAGGGCGTCCTGCTGCTCAACGCCGTGCTCACCGTCCGGGAGGCCGAGCCGAACTCGCACAAGGGCAAGGGCTGGGAGAAGTTCACCGACGCGGTGATCCGCGCGGTGTCGGAGCGGCCCGACCCGGCCGTGTTCGTCCTGTGGGGGGCCTATGCCCAGAAGAAGATCCCGCTCATCGACGAGGAGCGGCACGTGATCGTCAAGGGTGCCCACCCCTCCCCGCTGTCGGCCAGGAAGTTCTTCGGCTCCCGCCCCTTCACGCAGATCAACGAGGCCATCGCCGCCCAGGGGCATGAGCCGATCGACTGGCGGATCCCCGACCTCGGCTGACGTCCCACCGCGCCTCGGCGCCATCGCCGGTGCCTCCGGCTAGCGTCTTGACGACCGGACCGGAGCAGGTCCGGCAGAGCAAGCCGGAGGCCGCCGTGACCGAGCAGCAGGAGGCGTCGGAGGACGCCGTCATGACGAGGATCGGCCAGGCGGTCATCCTGCTGCACGCCGGAGACCGGGAGGAGGCCCGCAACCGGCTCGGCGAGATCTGGCAGGAGATCGGCGAGGAGGGGGACTGCCTGCACCGGTGCACCCTGGCCCACTACATGGCCGACGCCCAGGACGATCCCGCCGACGAGCTGGCCTGGGACCTGCGCGCCCTGACCGCCGCCGACTCCCTGGGTGACGGGCACGGGGACGGGTGCCCCGCGCAGCGGGAGCCGCGTCCCGCGATGCGCGTGTTCTACCCGTCGCTGCACGTCAGCCTGGCCGCCGACTACCTGAAGCTCCAGCGTCCCGGCGCCGCCCGGGTCCACCTGGCGCGGGCCCGCGCGGCAGCCGGGGCCCTCTCCGACGACGGTTACGGCGACGGCGTACGGGCGGCCATCGCCCGGCTGGAGCACCGCCTCGCCGCGGAACCGGGCGGCGGCGGCCCCTGGCCCTTCCCCGAACAGGCGTAGGGGGCGTCCTGCCGGTCGGGACGGGCAGCCCGCGGCCCCGGCCCCCGTCGGCCGCCCCCCGCCCGCCGGGCGGCCCCCTGGGGCGCCCTCAGCCGCCGTGGACGCCCGCGCAGATCCGGGCCTCCGGGCTGTCGGGGTGCCAGCGGCCGTGGCGCCGGCCCAGCGCGCAGACGTCGGCCGGCCGCACCGGCAGCTTGCGCAGCAGCTCGCGCTCCGCCTCGGCACTGGGCCGGTCGGGGTGCCGGGAGCCGTCAGGACGGCCCGTCGTGGATCCGGCGGCCCGGCGGGGCTCCGGGATGTCCGGGACGGGCGCAGCCTCCTGCACGGCCCCGCCGGAGGCGCCCCGGGCAGGGCGCTGCGAGTTCCGTGCGGCGGGGGTCGGGCCCGCCTGACGGGCGGGCTGCTCCGGGGCCGCAGCGACCGCCTCCAGCGCCTCCAGGGCGGGTGCCCGGACGGCCACGGGGGCGGCACCCGGGCCGCCGCGCGGCTCGTGCCGGGGCGGGACCCCGGCGGCGGGGGCCGCCGCCGGATGCGCGGTTCCGGGGCTCACATGGACACAGCCGGAGACCGCCGAAACGGCGCAGGCGACTCCGAGCAGCAGCTTTGTCGTGGTTCGCGTTGGATGCACCCGCGCAACTCTGCTGTGCGAGGACCCCGTTGCGGAAACCCGGAGCCCATATTCACCCCGCACGGGTGACGGGCAGCGGGGTGACCGGCGGATCGCGGGCCGTCCCGGGCCGGCCGCCGGGCAGTCGTCGGGTAGTTGTCGGGTCAGTCGCCGGTGGCGCCGTCTATCTGCTCGCGCAGCAGGTCCGCGTGGCCGTTGTGGCGCGCGTACTCCTCGATCATGTGGGTGTAGACCCAGCGCAGGCTGAACACCTCGCCGCGGTGGTGGTTCCGGGCCTCCGACACCAGGTCCAGCGAGCGGCCCGCGGCCGCCTGCCGTGCCCGTTCGACCTCCGCCCGCCACACCCGCTCGGTCTCGGCCCGGGTGGCCGCCTCGGTGAAGTGGAAGTCGCCGTCCCGGTCCTCGTCCGTGACGTACAGCTCGGGCAGCTCCTCACCCAGCATGATCTCCCGGAACCAGTAACGCTCCACCTCTGCCATGTGCCGCAGCAGCCCCAGGAGGCTCAATTCGGAGGGCGCGAGCGGAGTCCTGCGCAACTGCTCGTCCCGCAGCCCCTCGCACTTCCACAGCAGGGTGGCGCGGTGGTAGTCGAGCCAGCCGTCGAGCATCTCCCGCTCGGCGGTGGTGGTGGGGGGTTCGGTGCGGTGTGATCCTGAACTGGTGGTCATGGGGCCCATCCTGTGCGAACCGGAGCCCCGGCCACCAGGGATTAAGCTGCGAGGATCCCGCAAGGACCGAATTTGGAGGCCCCGGTGAAGGTCGGCTGCATCGGACTCGGCGACATCGCGCAGAAGGCGTACCTGCCCGTCCTCACCACGCGTGCGGACGTCGAACTGCACCTGCAGACCCGCACTCCCGAGACTCTGGAACGGGTCGGCGCGATCCACCGGGTCCCGGCAGCGCAGCGGCACACCGACCTCGACGCCCTGCTCGCCGAGGGGCTCGACGCGGCCTTCGTGCACGCGCCGACCGCCGCCCACCCCGAGATCGTCACCCGGCTGCTGCAGGCCGGTGTCCCCACCTACGTGGACAAGCCGCTCGCCTACGAGTTGGCGGCGTCCCGGCGCCTGGTGGAACTGGCCGAGGAACGCGATGTCTCGCTGGCCGTCGGCTTCAACCGCCGTTACGCGCCCGGGTACGCGCAGTGCGCCGACCACCCGCGCGACCTGATCGTCTTGCAGAAGAACCGGGTCGGCCTGCCGGAGGACCCACGCACGCTGGTGCTCGACGACTTCATCCACGTCGTCGACACCCTGCGCTTCCTGCTGCCGGGCGAGGCCGACTACACCGGGGTGCGGGCCGTGGTGCGCGACGGACTGATGCACCAGGTGGTGCTGCACCTCTCCGGCGCCGGCTTCAACGCGCTCGGCATCATGAACCGCCTGTCCGGATCCAACGAGGAGGTCCTGGAGGTCTCCGGCACCGACACCAAGCGGCAGGTCGTCAACCTCGCCGAGGTCATCGACCACAAGGGCCAGCCCACCGTGCGCCGCCGGGGGGACTGGGTCCCCGTCGCCCGCCAGCGCGGCATCGAGCAGGTGGTGGACCACTTCCTGGAGGCGGTGGCGGCGGGCCGGATCCTCGGTGCCCGTGACGCGCTGCTCACCCACGAGCTGTGCGAGCTGGTGGTGAACTCGGCTCTGGAGCAGGCGGAGAAGGCCTCCTGAGCACCCGTGCGCCCGTCGCACCGCAGGCGAACGCCAGAGCTGCGAGGGCCGCGGTCACGGGCCAGTCCCCGAAGCGGACGTAGAGGGTCGAGCCCCGGGCGAGCGGTACGTCGTACACCTCGGCGGTCCGCGCCGAGGTGGGCAGTGCGGTGCCGACGCGCTCGCCCGACGGGCCGTTCACCACACTGATCCCGGTCAGCGTCGCATGCACCATCGGGCGGCCGTTCTCGGCCGCCCGCAGGGCCGCCAGCGAGGCGTGCTGGGCCGGTGCCCAACTGTGCTGGAAGGTGGAGGTCGCCGACTGGGCGATCAGCACGGAGGCCCCGTCGTGGGTGAGGCGCCGGCTCATGTCGGGGAACGCGGACTCGAAACAGACCAGCGGTCCCAGACGGACGACCGTGCCCCCGTCCCGCCGGCCCGGCAGGTCCATGACCACCGGGGCGTCCCCGCGCACGCGGTCCTCGCCGGCGGCCCTGCCGACCGAGGTAGCCCAGCCCAGCAGAGCCCGGGCCGGTACGTACTCCCCGAAGGGGACCAGCCGCATCTTGTCGTACCGGTCGCCCGTGGGCCCGCCCGGGCCGACCAGCACCGCGCTCTTGTGGATCCCCGGGCGGTCCGCCCTCCGCGCGTCCACGTTCACCAGCAGCGGAGCCCCGACCTCCGCCGACAGCGCGGCCAGCCGGCGGGCCAGGTCCGGGCGGGCCGTCAGGTCCTCGCCCACGCTGCTCTCGCCCCACACCACCAGGTCGACCCGCTGCCCGGCCAGCGGCCGGGTCAGCCGCTCGCCGGCCGCGAACCGCCGCTCCGCGCTGTCGGGGCCGTCGGGCACCGGTCCCGGTTGTACGACGGCCACCCGCAGCCCGCCCGACTCCACGGGCCGGACCGACCACACCCACACCGCGCCCGTCAGCAGCGCACAGCCCGTGAGCCCGGCCACCGCCGGGACCCTGGCCCCCGGTACGGCGACCAGCAGCACCAGGGCGCAGTTCACCGCCACCAGCAGCAGACTGATCAGCCACACCCCGCCCACCGACGCCAGCCGGAGCGCCGGCGGAACCTGCCACTGGCTGGCCCCCAGCAGCCCCCACGGCCCGCCGAGCCCCTGCCAGGAGCGGACCAGCTCCGACAGCAGCCACCCGGCCGGTACCAGGACCAGCGCGCAGGCCGCCCGGCCGCGGGACGGGCGGCCGCCGAGCAGCTCCCGCACCAGCAGTGCCCAGGGGATCCAAAGCACCCCGAGCAGTGCGGCCACCGGAAGCAGGAACACGTGCAGGCTCGGCAGCAGCCAGTGGTGCACGGCCAGGATGAACCCGGCGCCGCCGAGCGAGCCCTCCAGGGCCGCCCGCCGCCCTCCGGAGGCCGATTTCAGCAACAGCATCCAGGGCACGAGGGCTACGTAGGCGAACCACCACAGCGCGGGGGCGGGGAACGCCAGGGCGGGCAGCGCCCCGGCGGCGACCGCGGCGGGCCCGCGCCAGTGGCGGGACCACCCGTCGTGCTTCGGGATCATGGCGCGCCTCCGCTTCCAGTGTGGCAGTGCAGGGCGGGACCGCCCCCGGGCCGCGCGGACGGAAGGGGAGGCAGCGCTCACGCGGTGGTGTGTCGCCACTTCTCGTGCACGGTGACACGCGTGAGCCGCCAGCCGTCCCGGGTGCGGGCCAGGGCGAAGGCGTAGCGGCCCGCGGCCACGAAATTCGGAGAGGTGACCGCGCCGCCGCCGCGGCCCTCCGGTGCCTGCAGCCGCATCGGGTTGAGGAAGTCCGCCCGGACCTCGGCGCTGTCGCCCGGCGAGCCGGCCACGTCCTCCAGCCGGACCAGCCGGTTGACGATCAGATGCTGCCTCACCGGGAAGAGCTCCATGGTCCGCGCGAGCCATTCCGCGACCTGCCCCACCGGCCCCTCGATCCCGCCGGCCGATCTGTAGTCGGCCCGCCCGCCGGGGGTGAACAGGGCCCGGTAGGCGCCCCAGTCGCCGTCGTCGACGGCCATCGCGTAGCCCGTGACCACGTCGTCGATCGCCAGCCGGTCCATCACCGTCGCGAGATCCACACGCTGAGTCATCGGGTCAGTGTGGGGCTGCGCGGGCGGGAGGCCAAGGGGCGTGCGCGGACCGGACCTCCGTCCCGCCCGTCAGTGACCGGAACGCGCCTCCCGCTGCCGGACCACGACCAGGAACGCGTCGCTCGCCAGATCCATGACCACCTCCGCGGGCACGCCCTCGCGCATCCGCTGGGCCGCGTACTCCTCGGCGGGCCAGCTCCCCCGCGGACTTCCGGCCGGAAAACGCTCCAGTACCACTCGACCCATGGGACACCCCCTGCTGCTTGCCTTGCGCTCTCTTCGTGAACAACGACGCGGAGGCCGCCCGGGAACGTTCCCGGGCGGCCTCCGATTCACGCGAAGTGGTGGAACAGCGCGGCTACGAGCCGGACTCGCCCGCGTGCGGGCTCAGCACGTCCGTGCCCATCAGCACGAACAGCACGATGCCGAGCAGGATCCGGTAGATCACGAAGGGCATGAAGCTCTTGGTGGTGATGAACTTCATGAACCACGCGATCACGGCATAGCCCACGCAGAAGGCGATGACCGTCGCGAAGACCGTCGGACCCCAGGAGATGTGGCCCGGCTCCTCGATCACGTCCTTGATCTCGAAGGCGCCCGAGGCCAGCACGGCCGGGATGGCGAGCAGGAAGGAGTAACGGGCCGCCGCCTCGCGGGTGAAGCCCAGCAGCAGACCGCCGGAGATCGTCGCACCGGAGCGGGAGACACCCGGGATCAGAGCCATCGCCTGGCAGAAGCCGAAGATCAGGCCGTCCTTGACGCCCAGCTGCTGGAGCGTCTTGCGCTCGCGGATCGCCCGGTGCCGGCCGCCCTCCTCGTCGCGCGCGGCCAGCCGGTCGGCGACGCCCAGCACGATGCCCATCACGATCAGGGTCGTGGCCGTCAGCCGCAGGTCGCGGGCCGGACCGACGATCGCGTCCTTGAAGGCGAGGCCGAGGATGCCGATCGGGAGCGAGCCCACGATCACCAGCCAGCCCATCTTCGCGTCCTGCTCGGAGCGCAGGGCCTTCGTGTACAGGGAACGGAACCAGGTGGAGACGATCCGCGCGATGTCCTTGCGGAAGTAGATCAGAACGGCGGCCTCGGTGCCGATCTGGGTGATGGCGGTGAAGGCCGCTCCTGGGTCGTGCCAGCCGGCGAATGCCGCGGTCAGCCGCAGGTGGGCGCTGGAGGAGATCGGGAGGAACTCCGTAAGCCCTTGGACGAGACCGAGGATTAGGGATTCGAACCAGCTCATGTCGGGGTGCGCTCGTCCTTGTGATCGTCGGGCAGTTCGGGTCCGATGCTAGGGCCCGTGCGAAGCGCCACTGACCACTGGGGGGTGTCCGGAGGCCAGTTCGTACGCCGGCCCGCCGGACCGAGGGGGCGCCAGACGGTGCCTTCTGCGCCAGCCCACGACCCCCGCGGCCACCACGGAGACCACGATGAAGCCGAACGAGACGAGGAACGCGGGGGATCCGGGGGAGGAGGCACTGGCCCCCGCGATCACGTAGGCCGTGGTGTTCGGGACCACGCCGAGCGCCGTCCCGAGCAGGAAGGGAGCCCAGCCGCAGCGGGATACCGCCGCGCAGTAGTTGGCCACCACGAAGGGCACGCCGGGGAAGAGGCGCACCGCCAGCATCGAGCGGAACCCGTGCCGGCTGAGCTGTCCGTCCGCCGATTCCAGCCAGCGCCCGCGCAGGAGCGGACGCAAAGCCTCCTGGCCCATCGCCCGGCCCAGCCCGAAGGCGATCCCCGCGCCCAGCACGGTGCCCCCCACCGCCGCGACGACGCCGAACTGCGTGCCGAAGACGGCTCCCGCGGCCAGGTTGAGCAGCGGGCGCGGCACGAACGCCGCCGAACACACGCCGTACACGGTCGCGAACAACACGACGGCCGTGCCCACCGGGAGTCCCGGCGGCCAGCCCTCCGAGAGGATCCGCTGGGGTTCGTAGACCAGCACGCACGCACCGGCCGCTGCGAGCAGCACGACGAGCAGCGCCAGCCGGGCCCACGGCGAGAGGAGGAGGGACATCCCGGGAGACTAGCCCAGCCATGCGTCATCGCGCCGTAATCTGGGCCTCATGCCGTCGAACGACGGGCGACCCCCCAGGGTTCCCCGCAGCACCCTGGCCGACACCCTGCTGGAGCGGCTGACCGGGGCGTACGCGCCCGCGGCCGATCCCGCGCGGGCCGAGGCCATGACCGGTTACATGCAGCACGTGGCGCCCTTCCTCGGCATCCCCGCACCGCTGCGCCGGGAGCTGTCCAGGGCAGTGACGAAGAACACTCCCCGACCTTCGGAGGCGGATGTCGCGGCGCTCGCACTGCGCTGCTGGCGGCTCCCCGAGCGGGAGTACCACTACTTCGCGGTGGACTACCTGCGCCGCCACGTCGTCCGTTGCTCCTCCGGGCTGCTCCCGGTCGCCCGGCACCTGATCACCACCGTCCCCTGGTGGGACACCGTCGACCTGCTCGCCGCGCACACGGTCGGCCCGCTGGTGGCAGCCGACCCGGACCTCGCCCCGGTGATGGACGAATGGATCGGGAGCGAGGACCCGTGGCTCGCCCGCACCGCCCTCCTCCACCAGCTCCGCCGCAAGGACACCACCGACGTCGGACGGCTCTTCGCCTACTGCCGCCACCAGGCCGGCCACCCGGACTTCTTCCTCCGCAAGGCCATCGGCTGGGCCCTGCGCGAGTACGCGAAGACGGACCCCGACGCGGTGCGCGCCTTCGTCGACGCCGAACGCGCCGCCCTGTCCCCGCTGTCCGTGCGCGAGGCCCTCAAGAACCTCTGACCTCCGGCCGGTTCACCCGTAAATCATTCGACGGAGGCGGAACGGTCCGCCAGTATCGGCCCATGTCCCGGTTCGCCTTCCCCGCAGCGCCGTCCGCAGTCGCGGACACGCCGAAGGCTGCCGCATTCCCGGACGCAACCGTCCAGGCCGCCTTCGACGGCGCACGAAGCTGACCCTTCCCGGATCGTCCGGCGGACCCCGCAGGGGGAGGGTCGGCTCGGTTCAGGGGTCCCGTCCACGCTTCGAGCAACGGGAAGAGATCATGGCCAAGACGGCCTTCGTGCGGACCAAGCCGCACCTCAACATCGGCACCATGGGACACGTCGACCACGGCAAGACCACTCTCACCGCCGCCATCACCAAGGTCCTCGCCGAGCGCGGTGGCGCGTCCTTCGTGCCCTTCGACCGCATCGACCGGGCCCCCGAGGAGGCCCGGCGCGGCATCACCATCAACCTCACGCACGTCGAGTACGAGACCGACACCCGCCACTACGCCCACGTCGACATGCCGGGGCACGCGGACTACATCAAGAACATGGTCACGGGAGCGGCGCAGCTCGACGGCGCGATCCTCGTCGTCTCCGCGCTCGACGGGGTCATGCCACAGACCGCCGAGCACGTGCTCCTCGCCCGCCAGGTCGGCGTCGACCACATCGTCGTCGCGATCAACAAGGCCGACGCCGGGGACCCCGAGCTGACCGACCTCGTCGAGCTGGAGGTGCGCGAACTGCTCACCGCACATGGCTACGGCGGGGAGGGCGCACCCGTCGTACGGGTCTCCGGGCTCGGGGCGCTGGAGGGCGACCCCCGGTGGACCGGGACGATCGAGGCGCTGCTGGACGCGGTGGACACGTACGTACCCACACCCGTGCGGTACACGCGGGCGCCGTTCCTGCTGCCCGTGGAGAACGTGCTGACCATCACCGGGCGCGGGACGGTCGTGACCGGCGCCGTCGAGCGCGGCAGCGTGCGCCTCGGCGACCGCGTCGCGCTCCTGGGCGGAGCCGGCGAGCCGTCCGAGACGGTCGTCACCGGCCTGGAGACCTTCGGGAAGCCGATGGAGTCCGCCGAGGCCGGGGACAACGTCGCGCTGCTGCTGCGCGGGGTGCCACGCGACGGCGTGCGCCGCGGGCACGTGGTGGCCGCCCCCGGCAGCGTGCGGCCGATGCGGCGCTTCAGCGCACAGGTCTACGTGCTCTCCGGGCGCGAGGGCGGCCGCACGACCCCGGTGGCCACCGGCTACCGGCCGCAGTTCTACATCCGCACCGCCGACGTGGTGGGGGACGTGGACCTGGGCGTCGCGGGCATCGCCCGGCCCGGCGAGACGGTCACCATGACCGTCGAGCTCGGGCGGGAGGTCCCGCTGGAGGCAGGGCTCGGCTTCGCGATCCGGGAGGGCGGACGGACGGTCGGCGCCGGGACGGTGACGGCCGTCCTGGACTGACCCGGCCGACCCGGACCCCGCTGTGGTGACGGCAGGATGGCTGCGCCAGACTGCCGTCACCACAGGCACGCGGACACGACCAAGGGGGCGGGCGGGCATGGGCGGCGACACGGCGCTGGTGCTGGGCGGCGGCGGACTGACCGGCATCGGCTGGGAGTGCGGAATCCTCTACGGCCTCGCCCGCGCGGGAGTGGACCTCACCACCGCCGACCTGATCGTGGGCACCTCGGCCGGCTCGGTGGTCGGCGCCCAGCTCGCCTCCGGGCGGTTCAGCCCCCAGGAGCTGTACGAGCGCCAACTCGGCGACGCGGCGGGGGAGGCGGCCGCAAAGCTGGGGGCGGCCGTCCTCGCCCGGTACGCGCTGGCGATGGTGCGCTCGCGCAGCGACGCCACCGCCTACCGCCGCCGGGTGGGGGCCATGGCCCTGGCGGCGGACACCGGCCCCGAGGCGGACCGCCGCGAGGTGCTCGCGGCCCGGCTGGTCTCGCACGAGTGGCCCGAGCGGCGGTTCGTGGTCACCGCCGTGGACGCGCTCAGCGGTGAGCTCCGGGCCTTCGACCGGGAGGACGGCAGCGGGCTGGTCGACGCGGTGGCGGCGAGCTGCGCGGTGCCCGGGGTATGGCCCCCGGTGACCGTCGGCGAACGCCGCTTCATCGACGGAGGTGTCCGTTCCGCCACTAACGCGGACCTTGCCGCCGGATACGCCCGTGTGGTGGTCATCGCCCCGATCGCACTCGGCTCCGGGCTCGTCCCCGCACCGGCCGCCCAGGCGGCCCGGCTGCGCGAGGCGGGGGCGAAGGTCCTGCTCATCACCCCGTCGGCCACGGCCCGCAAGGCTTTCGGGCGCAACGTACTGGATCCGGCCCGGCGGGACCCGGCGGCCCGGGCCGGCCTGGCGCAGGCCGCGCAGCACACGGCCGCGGCCGCGGCCGTGTGGTCGGGCGGCCCGGACTGACGTCCGGGCCGGAGGACCACACGCCCGGGGGACCGGCGGGCCCCGGACCCGGACCCGGCCTCCGGGGTCCCGGGGCCTGCCGGACAATGGAGCGGTGAGCGACGAACGGATCCCGGTGACCCGGGACGTGGGCCAGGGAACCGCCAAGCTGATGCCGGACGTCGACCGGGAACGGGCCTGGCTGCTGACCGTCGACGGGGCCCCTCAGTCCTATGTGGACCTGAACGATCCGCAGCACCTGGAATTCGAGTACGTCCGCCGCCTCGGGCACGTCCTGGACTGCGCGGCGGAGCCCGGGCTCCCGCTGGACCTGCTGCACCTGGGTGGCGGGGCCCTCACCCTGCCCCGCTACGCCGCGGCCACCCGTGCCGGTTCCCGGCAGGCGGTGGTGGAGTTCGACGCCGGCCTGGTCGAGCTGGTGGCCGAGCACCTGCCGCTGCCGGAGGGGTCCGGGATCACCGTGCACACCGCCGACGCCCGGGCCTGGCTGGAGGCGGCGCCGCGGGGGAGTGCGGACGTGGTGGTGGCCGACGTGTTCGGCGGCTCGCGGGTACCGGCGCAGCTGACCTCGCTGGAGTACGCGCGGGAGGCCGCGCGGGTGCTGCGGCCCGGCGGGCTGTACGCGGCGAATCTGGCCGATGGGGCGCCCTTCGACTTCCTGCGGGCACAGTTGGCCACCTTCGGCGCCGCCTTCGCGGAGCTCGCCTTGCTCGCCGAACCGTCGGTGCTGAGGGGGCGGCGCTTCGGGAACGCCGTGCTGCTGGCCTCCGACGCCCCGCTGGACGTGGTGACGCTGGCCCGCCGGTGCGCGTCCGACGCCTTTCCCGCCCGCGTCGAACACGGTGCCGGCCTGGCCCGCTTCGCCGGGGGCGCGGTCCCCGTACCGGATGCGGACGCGACCCCCTCGCCGGCTCCGCCGGAGGGCGCCTTCAGCCTGGGGTGATGTCGGACGAGGACGAGGACGGGGCCGCGGACGGGAACGGTGTCGTGAACGGGGCCGGGACGGGCGCGGACGGCGTGGCGGCCGGCTCGAAGGCGACGGGGCCCCCGGTCGGGCGGACGGGCGGCTTGCGCGTCATCCGGCGCACGTCCGGGACCAGCAGGACCAGAGCGGTGACCACGACGACCAGGGATGCGCAGCCCCACAGCGCCTCGGTGCGGCCGAAGGCGGATTCGGCGGGCCCGGCCAGGGCCGTGGCCAGCGGGAGCATCGACACCGAGCCGAACCAGTCGTAGGCGGAGACCCGGGAGAACTTCTCCTCCGGGATCTCCTGGTGCATCGTCGTCATCCAGTTCACGCCGAAGACCTCGATCGCGGCTCCGCTGACGAACATCACCGCGCACAGCGCCCACACCGGCAGCGGCACCGCGAGTCCGGCCGACGGCAGCGCGAGCGGGAACACGCACAGTGTGCCGACCAGCAGCAGCCTCCGCGGTTTCCACGCGATCATCAGGACGGCCCCGGCGATGGTGCCGACGCCGAACAGTGCCAGGGCCAGACCCCAGGGAGCCGGCCCGCCCAGCCGGTCCCGGGCGACCAGCGGACCGTAGACCGCCTCCGCCGCGCCGACGACGGCGACGACGACGGAGAACTGGAGCACGATACTCCACAGCCAGGGCCGGGTGCGGAACTCCACCCAGCCCTCCCTCAGGTCGGCCAGCAGGCCGCCGCCGGGTGACCGGTCGGGGGTGTGGCCGACGTCGAGGAAGGCGCGCAGGGCCCCGGCGATCGCGAAGGCGGCGGCATCCACGGCCAGCACCCAGCCCGGGCCCATCGCGGCAATCATGGCCCCGCCGAGGGCCGCTCCGCCGATGCCGGCGCCGTTCACGGCCAGGCGGAAGAGGGCGAAGGCGCGGTTGGCGTGTTCGCCGGAGACGGTGGAGAGGAGCATGCCCTCGGCCGCCGGGTTGAAGAAGGCCGTACCGGTGCCGCACAGCGCCGTCAGCAGCATCATCTGCCACAGCTGCGGGTCACCGGTGAGGACGAGCAGGGCGAAGACGGCCTGCGAGAGGCAGTTCAGGGCGTTGGCGGCGACCATCACGCGGTGGCGCGGCAGCCGGTCGGCCACGGCGCCCCCGACGAGCAGGAAGAGGACGAGCGGCAGCGTGCGGGCGGCGGCGACCAGTCCCACGTCGCCACCCGAGCCGCCGGCCTCCAGGACGGCGAAGGCGGAGGCGATGAGTGCCCCGTGACTGCCGAGGTTCGTGACCACCGCCGCGCCCGTGAGCAGGGTGTAGTTGCGGCCCGCCCACTCCGGTCGGCCGCGGCTGTGGCGGGGCGCCGGGGTACGGTGCGGTGCGTCGGGGGGAGAACTCACTCCCGGACTATCCCCGGCCCGGCCCGGGAAGTCCACATGGATTACCGGTCCGGGCCGGGGCGCCGTGCGCCGCAGATCATCCGGTGGTGAGCCGGATGGAGCTGAGGATCTTGTCGGAAACCTCGGTGGAGACCTCTTCCTTCACGCCGGCCGCGGTGATCAGGGCGAAGCTGGCGAAGTCGCCGGCGGCGTTGCGGAAGGCGAAGCCGACCGCCTTGCCGTCGGTGGAGCACTTGTGCTCCTTCTTCACGTTGGGCGCGGTCGCGACGACCATGTGGCCCTTGATCCCGGAAGCGGTCGTGAACTCCTTGGGGTCGGTCACCTTGACCGTTCCCTTCGGCTCCTTCTGGGCGAAGCCCGCCCACACCCAGGTGCCGGTGTTGTCGGTCGCGGCCTGGGCGGTGTCCTTGGCGCCCTGGGCTCCCTTGACGCCGGCGTCCGCGATCGAGAACTTTTCGAGATTGCCGTCGGCGTCCTTGTCGACCGTGCACCACTCCCGCTTGAGGGTGGCGGTGCCGGACATGGTGATGACCGGCTTGCCGTCGTTCTTGACCTCGTCGTCGTAGTACAGCGAGACGCCGGGGTCGTTGACGTTCCACTCCGGGGGTACGTCGTAGGCGACGTTGTACTTCGTGTTGGTGACGACTTTCCACCCCGGGATGACGGGCTGCAGGGCGCCGCCGGCCCGCGGGTTGGGGCTGCTGCCGGCCGGGGCGGGCTCCTCGGCGGGTGCGGAGGAGCTCGTGGCCAGCTTGCCGTCGGCCTCGGTCTTCTTGTCGTCCCGGGTCAGGACGTATGCGCCGGTCGCGGCCGCCGCCACGACGACCGCGGCGGCCGCGACGATGGCCACGGTCTTCGTCGAGTACGGGCTGCCGCCGGAGGGCTGGGCCTGCTGCGGTGCCTGGGGCTGTCCCCAGGGCTGGCCCGGGGTGCTCTGCGGCTGCTGGTAGCCCGGTTGCTGCTGGTAGCCGGGCTGCTGCGGGTATCCGTAACCCGGCTGCTGCTGGTACGGGTTCGGCTGCGCGGGCTGTCCCGGCGGCTGCGCGTACGGGTTCTGATGCGCGTCCTGGGGGTTCTGCTCGCCCCCGGGCGGCTGCTGCTGTCCTGGCCACATGGCCGGTAACGATAGTGGGAGGCCCCCCGGGGAGCCACGGCCGCCCCCTGGGGAGCCCTGGCCAATCCTGCCTACTCGTGGGTAACATCGCGTTCCATGAGCGCAGACCAGATGAACGTGGGCGAACTGCTCGCCGCGACCGTGCCGATGGCCCGGACCCTGAACCTCGAGTTCCTGGAGACCACCCCCGAGCGTGCGGTCGTCCGGCTTCCGGATCAGCCCGACTTCCACAACCACGTCGGCGGCCCGCACGCCGGTGCCATGTTCACCCTCGCCGAGTCCGCGAGCGGCGCCATCGTCCTGGCCGCCTTCGGCGAACAGCTCTCCCGGGCCGTGCCCCTCGCCGTGAAGGCCGAGATCGGCTACAAGAAGCTCGCCAAGGGCGTCGTCACCGCCACCGCGACCCTCGGCCGCCCGGCCGCCGAGGTCGTGGCCGAGCTCGACGCGGGCGGCCGCCCCGAGTTCCCGGTCACCATCGCCATCCAGCGCGAGGACGAGGCCGTGACCGGGGAGATGACCGTCGTCTGGACCCTGCGCCCGAACGCATAGCGTCCCGTCCGGTACGTGCCCGTCGCCCATGGGGTGGCGGGCACGTACCGCTTCCGGCGCTAGAGTCCTGGCACGACGGACGATGGAGGGGGTAATCGTGGCCAAGGTCAACATCAGCCTCGACGCCGAACTCGTGGTGGAGGTGATGGTGCTCGCCGGGGTCGGCTCCCCGCAGGACGCGGTGGAGGCCGTCGTACGGGACTACATCGCGCGCGGACACCGCACCGAGGCGCGCATCCAGAGCCAGGACGAGCCCCGGCGCACCCCCGACAGCCTGCCGCCCCTGCCGGAGGGCTGAACCTCGGCGCCCCGGTGGCGCGTCTCGGCCGGGCCCGCGGACACGCGGCCCACAGTGGCTGGGGGAGCGGTCCGGCGCGGGCCGCTCCCCCCGACCCACGCCGCAGGGAGCACCCATGAGCGAGGACGTGTCACGACGTTCGGCGATGCGGATGATCGCAGCGGCGGGCGGAGTCCTCGGAGTGGGCGGCTGCGCTCCCGCCGGGCCGCCGCCCGGGACCCTGCGCGGGCCCACCGGCGGCGCACCGGCCGCACCCGCCGCAGGCAGCGGGACCGGTATAGGGGGCGCCGCCCGAATCGACGCCCTGCTGGAGCTGCTCACCCTCGAGGAGAAGACCGCTCTGCTGCACGGGGCCCCCGACCCCGCCCACCGGGGCGGGGCCGGCTACCTGCCCGGCGTGCCGCGACTGGGCATCCCGCCCCTGTGCTTCGCCGACGGGCCGGCCGGGGTGCGGGTCGACCGGCCCGCCACCGCGCTGCCCGCGCCGGTACTGCTCGCCTCCGCCTTCGACCCGGCGCTGGCCCGCGCGTACGGACGCGTCATCGGCCGCGAGGGTCGGGCCCTCGGCCAGGACGTCGTGCTGGCCCCCCTGGTCAACCTCATCCGCACGCCGTACGGAGGCCGGAACTTCGAGACCTTCGCCGAGGACCCGCTGCTCACCGCCGACCTGGCCGGCGAGCTCGTCCGCGGCATCCAGGACGAGGGCCTCATCGCCACCGTCAAGCACTTCGCCCTCAACAACCAGGAACACGGCCGCGACACCGTCGACGTGACCGTCGGCGAGCAGCCGCTGCACGAGACCGAGCTGCGGGGCTTCGAGGCCGCCGTGGCCGCCGGCGCGGGCGCCGTGATGGGCGCCCACAACAAGGTCGACGGAGTCCACGCCTGCGAGAGCCGGCCACTGCTCGACGAACTGCTGCGGAGCAGCTGGGGCTTCGACGGTTGGGTGGTCTCCGACTGGGGCGCCGCGCACAGCACCGTCGCCGCCATCCGCGCCGGCCTCGACATGGAGATGCCCGGCGGAACCCACTTCGGCGGGCCGCTGCGCGAGGCGGTGCGCGGCGGCTCCGTGCCGGAAGCCGCCGTGGACCAGGCCGTGCGCCGGATCCTGACCACCATGGACCGCTTCGGGCTGCTCGCGGCCCGGCAGCCCGCCCGCTCCCCGCGCGATGCCGCGGCAGGCGCCCGGGTCGCGCGCAAGGTGGCTGCCGCCGGTGCTGTGCTGCTCCGCAACGAACACGGGACTCTGCCGCTGACCGGGGCCGCGGCCCGCTCGATCGCGGTGATCGGGCCCACCGCCCAGATCCCGTTCACCGGCGGCGGGGGCAGTTCGCACGTGGTCCCCGACGGAGCGGCCGCCCCGCTCACCGCCATCCGGCGCCGGGCCGGGACCGGAGCGACCGTCCGCCACGCCCTCGGCGAGGACCTGTACGGGCGGCCGTTCCCCGCGGGGCTGCTCACCCCGGCCGCCGACCTGGAGGTCCGCGAGGTCGGTCCCGGTCGCATCTGGACGTACGAGGGCGATTTCCGCCTGGCGGCCGACGACGAGTGGACCCTGCTGGTCCACTACACCGGGAAGCGGCCCGGCGTACGGCTCGACGGGGAGGAGCTGTTCCCCGTCCGGCAAGGCGTGGCCGAGCACTACGCGGGCGGACTGCTCGGCTGCGCACCCGACGGCATGGCCGTGCGCCGCCGCACCCTCACGCTCAAGGCCGGCACGCACCGGCTCGCCGTGAGCGCCGCCGGCGGGGACAAGGGACAGCGCTTCCGCCTGCGGCACGTCAGCGGGGCGATCCGGGCCGCGGACGTCGCCGAGGCGGTGCGCACCGCGAAGGCGGCCCGCAGCGTGGTCCTGTTCGCCTACGAGGACTCCACCGAGGGCAGGGACCGCACCTCACTGGCGCTTCCCGGCGGGCAAGAGCGGCTGATCGAAGCGGTGGCCGCCGCCAACCCCCGTACGACGGTCGTGCTCAACACCTCCTCCGCCACCACCATGCCGTGGCTCGCGCGCACCGGAGCGGTCCTCCAGATGTACTACCCGGGGCAGGAAGGCGCCGGAGCCACCGCCGACATCCTCTTCGCGGACGTGGACCCCGGAGGGCGCCTCACCCAGACCTTCCCGGCCGACGAGCGGACCACCCCGGTCGGCCGGCACCCGGCGCGCTATCCGGGGGTGGGCGGCCGGCAGGAGTACTCCGAGGGCGTCCACGTGGGCCACCGCTGGTACGACGCCCAACGGGAGGCCCCGCTCTTCCCCTTCGGACACGGCCTGTCCTACACGGCCTGTCCTACACGAGCTGGCACTACGAGAAACTCACGGTCCGGGCGCAGCGCGGCGGGCTGCGCGTGGAGTTCACGGTCCGCAACACCGGCCGCCGCAAGGGCACGGAAGTGGCCCAGGTGTACGTGGGCCCCTCGGCGGAGCTCCGGCTCGACCAGCCGGTCCGCGCACTCGCCGGCTACCGGCGGATCACCCTGGCACCGGGCGCGGCGCAGCGCGTCACCGTCGACATCGACGCACGGACGCTGTCGTCGTGGGACCCCGAGAAGCACGGCTGGGTGCCGGGCGCCGGCCGCCGTGACGTGTTCGTGGGACGTTCCTCGCGGGAACTGCCTCTGAGGTCAAAGGCCGAACCGGGGAGCCGATAGGCTGCGCGTTCGGCGTGTCACAGGGGGCGCGCCGGGGACGACTCGGGAGGACGTACCGGTGCACATCCAGGAATGGCTGGAGACGATTCCGGCGGTCAGCATCTATCTCCTGGTGGGTCTGGTCATCGGTCTGGAGAGCCTCGGCATTCCGCTGCCGGGGGAGATCATCCTGGTCAGCTCGGCACTGCTGGCCTCCCAGCACGGGGACATCGACCCCGTCGTACTGGGGCTCTGCGCGATCACCGGCGCGATCGTGGGCGACTCGATCGGCTACGCCATCGGACGCCGGGGCGGCAAACCGCTGCTGGATCGGCTCGGCCGGCGCTTCCCGAAGCACTTCGGCCCCCAGCAGGTGGCTGTGGCGGAACGCTCCTTCGAGAAGTGGGGCATGTGGGCCGTCTTCTTCGGCCGGTTCGTGGCACTGCTGCGGATCTTCGCCGGACCGCTGGCGGGTGTGCTGCACATGCCGTACTGGCGGTTCCTCGTCGCGAACGTCCTCGGCGGGATCCTCTGGGCGGGCGGAACCACCGCCGTCATCTACTCGGTCGGCATCGTCGCGGAGCCCTGGCTGAAGCGCTTCTCCTGGCTGGCCCTGGGCCTCGCCGTGGCGTTCGGGCTCGTCGTGACCCTGGTGGTGCGCAGCCGGATGAAGAAGGCGGCAGAGTCCGCCGGGGCGGCCGGCGCGGAGATCCCCGCACAGCCGGCGGCCCGCGCCACCGTCGGCGAGTGACGGGGCCGCCCGCCCCGGCGGCTCGAAACCCCGGGCCGTGGCCCGCCGGATCGGCCCGAGGGCGTGCGCGCCGGGCGTCGCGGGCCGGGCGGGACTCCCGCGAACGCCCTAACCCCCGGGAGTGACCGAGGCGCGGTGCTGCTTGGCCAACTCCACGTACATCAGGGCATTGCCCCGGATGTGCTCGCGCTCCTCCTCGGTCAGCCGGCGGCGCACCTTCGCGGGGACGCCCGCGACCAGCGAACCGGGCGGGACGACCATGCCCTGCGGCACCAGCGCCTGCGCGGCGACCAGGGAACCGGCGCCGATCACCGCGCCGTTCAGGAGGGTGGCGCCCATCCCGATCAGGCAGTCGTCCTCGACGGTGCAGCCGTGCACGACGGCGTTGTGGCCGATGGAGACGCGCTCACCGATCGACACGGGGAAGCCCGGGTCCACGTGGAGCGTGCAGTTGTCCTGCACGTTGCTGTCGGCGCCCAGCGCGATCGGGCCGCAGTCGGCGCGCAGCACCGCCGAATACCAGATGCTGGCGCCGGCGGCGAGGGTGACCTCCCCGACCACGACCGAGGTGGGCGCGGTGAAGGCCGTGGGGTCGATGTCCGGGTTCTTCCCCCCGACACCCGCCACGAGTGCCTGGGCCGCCTGGTGCGTCATGTTCTCTTCCTCTGCCGTCCGTCGTACGCCGTCTGGGGTCTGCCGTCCTGGTGCCGCGCCAACAGCACCGTAGGGCACGGGGAGCACGGTGCCCGCGATGGGGTGAAGATCACAGGACCGTCGTCCGGACGGGGGAGGCCCGGCGCACTACCGTGGCCGAGTGCCGAAGAAACAGAACACGTTCTCATCTGTGGCCGCCCTGCGCCGCAGACTGGCGAGCCGGGCTGTCCACGCCGGCTGGCGCTGGATGCAGCAGGCCGGTGCGGTGACCGCGCAGGCTCCCGGCCGGCTGCGGTTCGGTGCGATCGGCGAGGGCACCCGCCTCGCCTTTCCGCAGGGCACGGTCTTCGGCGAGCGGTGGATCAGGCTCGGCGCGCACTGCATCATCGGCGAGCAGGTCACCCTCACCGCCGGCATGATGCCGGATCTCGACCTGGGCGCGGAACCGATGCTGGTGCTCGGTGACGGGGTGGTCATCGGCCGCGGCAGCCACGTCATCGCGGACGCCCGCATCACCATCGAGTCGAACACCTTCTGCGGTCCCGGCGTCTACATCACGTCCACCAACCACAGCTACGACGACCCGCACGAGCCCGTCGGGCGGCAGTGGCCGCGCAGCGCACCGGTGCAGATCGGACCCGGCTGCTGGCTCGGTACCGGCTCGGTGATCCTGCCCGGCGCGCGACTGGGCCGCAATGTCGTGGTGGCCGCGGGTGCGGTCGTGCGGGGCGAGGTGCCCGACCACGCGGTGGTGGCCGGTGCGCCGGCCCGGGTCGTGCGGCGCTGGCAGCCGGAGACGGGCTGGCAGCCGCCGCTGCGGACACCCGCTCCGGTGCCGATCCCCGACGGCATGACCCCGGAACAGCTGCGCGGGCTGGCCGAGCTCGCCGAGGCCGAGCGGTAGGACGCCGGGCGGCTCCGGGCTTCGGGGCTCAGCCGGCGGCCAGCAGGACCGTTCCCGCGAGGGCCAGGCCGGCGCCCGCCGCCTGGACGGTGCGCAGCCGCTCCCTGAGGACGGCGAAGGCGGCCAGCGCGGTGATCACCGGGTAGAGGGAGGAGAGCACGGCTGCCATGGTGACCGGGCCGTTCTGGGCGGCGACCGCGTACGTGCCGTTCGCCGCGACGTCTGCCAGGCCGACGAAGGCGAGCGCGGGCAGCAGCCCCCACAGGATCCGCGGGTGCGTTCCCTCGGGGAGGGCGGGGACACCGCGCCGGGTCTGCGCCCACAGGGCCGCGCCGCCGACGCTGACGTTGGTGACCCGCTGGACGAACAGGGCGAGGAAGAGCCCCGTGACGGTGGTGGAGGCCTGGGCGATCAGGGCCATCACCGCCCCGAAGCCGAAGGCCGCCACCAGGGTGAGGACCACGGCCTGCCGCTGGACGGGGGCGCCGCGCAGCTCGGGACCACCCGCGAGGACGATGCCGACGACGGCCACGGCGATGCCGGCGAACTGGCCGGGTCCGGGCCGCTCGCCCAGGAGCAGCCCGGCGGCGACGGGCACGACCACGCCGAGGGAGCCGAGCGGTGAGACCACGCCCATCGGGCCGAGGGCCAGGGCCTTGTAGAAGCTGAGCATGGCGACCGGGCCGACCACGCCCGCGGCGACGGCGAACCACAGCTGGGGGCCGGCCTCGTGCCAGGCCCTCGTGCCGAGGACCACGGCACCGAGTACGACGACGGCGACGACCTGCGAGACGACCACCACGGTGAGCGCCGGTATCTTGCGGGTCAGCAGCCCGCCGCCGAAGTCGGCGAGACCCCACAGCACGGCTGTGGCCAGGGCGAAGAGGGCGGTCATCAGGGGCCTCGCAGTACAGTGCGGTGAACGCCGGAGTGCAGCATGGAATACGGAACACGGTAGTGCACCCTGTTGAACCGCAGCATCCAAAATATTGGACGGAATGGTGTCGGATCTCGAACAGCTCACCCAGGCGCTCGCCCGGAACCTCAAGAGGTGGCGCGCAGAGCGCGGCTTCACCCTGGACTCCCTGGCAGCCCGGTCCGGCGTGAGCCGCGGGATGATCATCCAGATCGAGCAGGCCCGCACGAATCCCAGCGTCGGCACGACCGTCAGGCTGGCCGACGCCCTGGGCGTCAGCATCTCCGCGCTCCTCGACCACGACCGCGGCCCCCGGGTGCGGATCGTCCCGCCGGAACAGGTGGTGCGGATCTGGTCGAGCGAGGCGGGCAGCTCGACGACCATGTTGATCGGCACGGACCAGCGCGGGCCCATGGAGCTGTGGACCTGGCACCTGGTGCCGGGGGAGGGCACGAACTCCGTCCCGCACCCCTCCGGCACCGTCGAGATGCTGCACGTCACGGCCGGTGAGCTGACCCTGGTCGTCGGCGACGAGGAGTTCCACGTCCCCGCCGGGGCCGCGGCGGCCTTCGAGGCCAACCTCCCGCACGCCTACCGCAACGAAGGTTCCGTGCCGATGGAGATGACCCTCGCGGTGTCGGTCCCGCCGGTGTCCGCCCCGGTGCCCGCGGCCACGGCGCACGCACACGGCGCCGCGACCGCGACCGCGACCGGGCACGGCGAAAGCTAGAGCGCCGGGATCTCGATCGCCGGGCAGCGGTCCATCACCATCGTCAGCCCGGCCTCGCGGGTCCGTTCGAAGGCCGACTCGTCGATCACGCCGAGCTGGAACCAGACCGCCTCGGCGCCGACGGCGGCCGCCTGGTCGGCCACGGCTCCGGCCAGCCCGCTGTTGACGAAGACGTCCACCACGTCGACCTTGAACGGGATCTCCTCCAGCGAGGCGTAGCCCGGCTCGCCGTGCACGGTCTCGGCCCTGGGGTGCACGGGGACCACCCGCTTGCCGAACTGCTGGAGCACCCGGGCCACCCCGTAGGCCGCCCGGTCGCGGTTGTTCGAGAGGCCCACCACGGCCCAGGTGTCGCCGAGCTCGGTGAGGATCTTGCGAATGGCCGCCGGGTCGCCGTACACGTGCGCCGCCTCCTGATGGTGTCTTCCGTCATCTTCCGCTGCTGCTCAGCCGGATCAACCGCACAGGCGCGCGCCCCATTCCCGCAGGGCCGACGGGGCACCGCGCACCCCGTCGATCCGTTCGAACGCAGCGGGACGGCCACGGACTAGGGTGGAGCGGTGAAGGCAGACCAGTACGTGACGGTGGCCCGTGAGGGCGTCCACGAGTCGGAGATCAACCGCTCCCGCTTCCTGTGCGCGCTCGCGCCGGCCGCGACCGAGCCGGAGGCGCAGGAGTTCATCGCGCGGATCCGCAAAGAGCACCCCACCGCCTCGCACCACTGCTACGCCTACGTCATCGGTGCCGACGCCGCCGTCCAGAAGGCCAGCGACGACGGCGAGCCCGGCGGCACCGCCGGGGTGCCCATGCTGCAGATGCTCATGCGCCGGGACGTCCGCTACGCCGTCGCCGTCGTCACCCGCTACTACGGCGGCGTGAAACTCGGCGCCGGAGGTCTGATCCGCGCCTACGGCGGAGTCGTCGGCGAGGCCCTCGACGAGCTCGGCACCGTCACCCGGCGGCGCTACCGGCTGGCCACCGTCACCGTCGACCACCAGCGGGCCGGGAAGACGCAGAACGACCTGCGCTCCACCGGCCGGACCGTGGTGGACCTGCGCTACGGGGCCGCCGTCGAGATCGAGGTCGCCCTCCCCGAGGCGGACCTGCCCGCCTTCGAGGCCTGGCTCGCCGACACCACGGCCGGCAGCGCCGCCCTCACCCTCGGCGGGGAGACGTACGCGCCCTGAGCGCCCCCGGGGACGGGTTAGCGTAGAGGGGTTCAGCGAGCGGGAGACGACCAGGGGGAGACCGTATGTGCGGCGGGGCCGGCGAGTGAAGTTCCTGCACACCTCCGACTGGCACCTCGGCCGGGCCTTCCACCGGGTGAACCTGCTCGGCGCCCAGGCCGCCTTCGTGGACCACCTCGTCGAGACGGTCCGCACGCACGAGGTGGACGCCGTCCTCGTCGCCGGAGACGTCTACGACCGTGCCGTGCCCCCGCTGCCCGCCGTCGAGCTGTACGACCGGGCGCTGCACCGGCTCGCACGGCTGGGCGTGCCCACCGTCATGATCTCCGGGAACCACGACTCCGCGCGCCGGATCGGGGTCGGGGCCGGGCTGATCGACCGCGCCGGGATCCACCTGCGCACCGACCCGGCGGGCTGCGCCGACCCGGTGGTCCTGGCCGACGCGCACGGTGACGTGGCGCTGTACGGGCTACCGTACCTGGAGCCGGCCCTGGTCAAGGACCAGTTCGGCGCGCAGAAGGCCAGCCACGAGGCGGTCCTGGGCGCGGCCATGGACCGGATCCGGGCCGATCTCGCCGGCCGCCCGCCCGGCACCCGCTCCGTCGTCCTGGCGCACGCCTTCGTCACCGGCGGGCAGTCCAGCGACAGCGAGCGGGACATCGCCGTCGGAGGCGTTCAGGCCGTCCCCGCCTCCGTCTTCGACGGGATCGACTACACCGCCCTCGGCCACCTCCACGGCTGCCAGACGATCAGCGAACGGGTCCGCTACTCCGGCTCCCCGCTCGCCTACTCCTTCTCCGAAGCCGACCACCGCAAGAGCATGTGGATGATCGAACTGGGCGCACAGGGAGAGATCACCGCCGCCGAGCGCGTCGACACCCCCGTACCCCGTGCCCTCGCGAGGCTGCGCGGACGGATCGACGACCTGCTCGACGACCCCGCGTACACCGTGCACGAAGAGGCCTGGGTGGAGGCCACCCTCACCGACCCGGTACGCCCCGAGGAGCCGATGGCCCGCCTCGCAGCCCGTTTCCCGCACACCCTCACTCTCGCCTTCGACCCCGAGGGCCGCCGGGAGGAGACCGGGGCCTCCTATGCCCAGCGGCTCCGCGGCCGCACCGACCAGCAGATCGCCGAGGACTTCGTCGCCCACGTGCGCGGCGGCGGCCGGCCGGACGAGGCCGAACGCGCCGTCCTGGCGGGCGCCTTCGACGACGTACGCGCCGACGACAGCCACCGGGAGATCCACCGATGAGGCTGCACAGGCTGGCCGTCACCGCCTTCGGGCCGTTCGCCGCACCCCAGGAGATCGACTTCGACGCCCTCTCCGGCGCCGGCATCTTCCTGCTGCACGGACCCACCGGTGCGGGCAAGACCTCGGTGCTCGACGCCGTCTGCTACGCCCTCTACGGTTCGGTGCCCGGCGCCCGCCAGGCCCCCGGCACCAGCCTGCGCAGCGACCACGCCGCCGCCGGCACCCCCACCGAGGTCACCCTCGAACTCACCGCGGGCGGCCGGCGCCTGGAGATCACCCGCCGCCCCGAGCAGGAGCGTCCGAAGAAACGGGGCACGGGCACCACCAGGGACAAAGCGCAGAGTTGGCTGCGCGAGCGCACCGGCGCGGGCTGGGAGGCGCTCAGCCGATCCCATCAGGAGATCGGCGAGGAGATCGAGCAGCTGCTCGGCATGAGCCGCGAGCAGTTCTGCCAGGTCGTGTTGCTGCCGCAGGGGGAGTTCGCGCGGTTCCTGCGCGCCGACGAGGCGGCCCGCGGCCGGCTTCTGGGCCGGCTCTTCGACACCCGCCGGTTCGCGGCCGTGGAGACCCTGCTCGGGGAGCGGCGCCGGGCCGCCGAGGCCCGGGTCCGGGCCGGCGACGAGAAGGTGCTGCACACCGCCCAGCGGCTCGCCCAGGCCGCCGGGGACAGCGCCGACCTGCGGGCCTGGCCACTGCCCGGACACCAGCCGGGAGACCCCGGGCTGGCCGGAGCGGTCCGTGCCTGGGCGGCCGTCGCCCGCTGCTCGGCCCGGGACCGCCTCGACGTCGCCGCGTACGCGCTCGCCGCCGTCGAAGGCCGGCACGCCGCCGCCCGGCGGGCCGCCGAGGAAGCGCGCGAGCTCGACCGGCTGCAGCGCCGGCACGCGGAGACCGTCCGCCGCGCCGCGCTGCTCGCCGAGGCCGGGCCGGAGCGGGAGCGCGTGCGCGGGCTGCTGGACGGGGCCCGGCGCGGAGCGCTGGTGGCCCCCGCCCTGGAGCTGCGCGGCGCGGCCTCCTCGGCGCACCTCGCCGCCGCGCACGCCGAGACGGCCGCCCGGGCGGAACTGCCGCCCCCGCTGCGGGAGGCGGGCGCCGAGCAGCTGGCCGGCGTCGAGCAGCGGCTGCGCGAGGAACTGGGCGCGCTCGGCGCCGCGTACCGCGCCGAGCAGCGCAGCGCCGGGATCGGCCGCGAACGGGCCGACCTGGAGCGGGAGTCCCGGGCGGCGGAGGAACAGCACCAGGAGTCCGCCGAGTGGCTGGAGCACTGGGAGGAGACCCGCACCGCCCTTCAGGAGAAGGTGGACGCCGCCCAGCAGGCCGCCACCCTGGCCGAGCAGCTGGCCGGCCGGCTGGAACCGGCCCGGATGAGCCTGAACGCCGCCCGCAGGCGGGACGGGTTCGCCGCCGAGGAGGAGCGCGCCGAGGGCGAACTGCTCGACCTGCGCGAGGAGTCGGCGGCCGCGCGGGAGAGCTGGCTGGAGCTGAAGGAGGCCCGGCTGCGCGGAATCGCCGCCGAGCTCGCCGAGGCGCTGGTGGCCGGAGAAGCCTGCGGCGTGTGCGGATCGGCGGAGCACCCCGCTCCGGCACGCCCCGCCCCCGGCCATGTGGACCGCGCCGCCGAGGACGCCGCCCACGCCGTCCTCGAACGGGCCGAGCGGGCACGGGCCGCCGTCGAACGCCGGCTGGCCGCCGCCCGGGAGGCCCGCGCCGAGGCGGCGTCCGCCGCCGGCGACGCCACCACCGCCGAACTCCTTGGTCTCACCGCCGACCTGAGCGCCCGCCACGCCGCCGCCCACGCCACGGCCGCCGGCCTGCACACCGCCCGCGAGCGGCTCGCCCGGGCCGAACGGGAGTACACCACGCGTAGCGCCGATCGGCTCGACGCAGAGACCCGGGCCGCCGCCAGGGCCTCCCGCCGCGAGGCCCTGGACCGGGAACAGGCCTCGCTGGAGGCCGAACTCGCCCTCGTGCGGGGCGATGCGCCCACCGTCGCGGCCCGTGCCCGAACCCTGGAGGACCGGGTCAGGACCGTCGCCGGTGCCGCGGTCTGCCTGCGCCGGGCCGAGACGGCCGCCGCCCGGCTGAAGGAGGCCGACGACCAGCTCGCCGACGCCGCCTTCAAGGCCGGCTTCGACACCGTCGAGGCCGCCGCCGACGCGGTCCTCCCCGACTACGAACGCACCGCTCTCCAGCACCGGTTGGACACCTGGCAGGCCGAGGAGGCCCTTCTGGCGGACCGTCTCGGCGAGAGTGGCACCGCCGAGGCGGCGGCGCTGCCCCCGGCCGCGCCGGACACCGCCGAGGCCTACGCGGTCCAGGCCGCGGCGAAGCTTCGTACGGCGGCCTCCGCCTACGACGCGGCCCGGGCCCGCTGCACCGAACTGGACCGGCTCTCCCGCCAGATGGAGCAGGAACTGCGTGCGCTCGGGCCGCTGCGCGAGGAATACGGCCGGGTGGCCCGGCTGGCCGGACTGACCGCGGGCACCTCCGCCGACAACGAGCGCAAGATGCGTCTGGAGGCCTACGTGCTGGCCGCCCGTCTGGAGCAGGTGGCCGCGGCCGCCACGGTACGGCTGCTGCGGATGTCCGGCGGCCGCTACACCCTGGTCCACTCCGACGCGAGAGCGGGCGGGCGGGGGCGTTCGGGCCTCGGGCTGCACGTCGTCGACGCGTGGACGGGCAGCGAGCGGGACACCGCCACCCTGTCCGGCGGTGAGACCTTCTTCGCCTCGCTCGCACTCGCGCTCGGCCTGGCCGACGTGGTCACCGACGAGGCGGGCGGCACGCGCCTCGACACCCTCTTCATCGACGAGGGCTTCGGCAGCCTCGACGACCAGGCGCTGGACGAGGTGCTCGACGTGCTCGACTCGCTGCGCGAGCGGGACCGCAGCGTCGGCATCGTCAGCCACGTCGCCGACCTGCGGACCCGGGTCCAGACCCAGCTGGAGGTCGTCAAGGAGCGCGGCGGCTCCGTCGTGCGCCACCGCACGGCGGCCCTCACGGACTGAGCGGGCGCCGCGGCAGCGGTGAGGAGTAGACGACGCTCGTCGTCACCGGGCCGAGCCCCGAGATCCTGCCGGTGACCTCCTCCAGGTGCCTCATCGAGCGGGCCGCGACCTTGAGGACGAAGCAGTCGTCGCCCGTGACGTGGTGTGCCTCCAGGACTTCGGGGGTGGTTTCCAGGAAGTCGTGGAACGGCCGGTAGTTACCGTGCGGATAGCGCAGCCGCACCAGCGCGAGGATCGATTTGCCGAGTTTCTCCGGGTCCACCACGGCCGTGTAGCCGGTGATCACTCCGGCCTCCTCCAGCCGGCGGACCCGCTCGGTGACGGCGCTCGCGGACATGGACACGGAGCGGGCGAGCTCGGTGAAACTCGCGCGGCCGTCGCGCTGGAGCGCCTCAAGGATCCGCCAGTCGGTGACGTCAGGGGAATATCCGGTCATGCGCCAGGTCTAGCAGGGAATTCCCCGGCCGTACAGCGCAAGTGCCGGGGAATCCAACTTCCCGGCGTGATCGACGGATCGTAGATTTCTGGCCATGACGACGACACAGAACGCTTCCTCCGCCCCGGCCGACATCAACCCCGTGCTCCGTGTCCCCCCGGCCTCCCCGGCAGCTGCCGCCGCGTACTTCGCTGCCGCCCTGGCCTTCCACACGGACGTCTCGGACGTCGCGAGCGCCCTCGAAGCCCCGAGCGGGTCGGGAGCCGGGCCGGGTTTCCAGCTCGTCGACACCCGCTCCGCGTCCTCCTGGGACCAGGGGTACGTGCCCGGCGCGATCCACCTGCCCACCGCCCTCATCCCGGAGCAGGCCGAGCGGCTCCTGGACAAGAACGTTCCCGTGGTGACGTACTGCTGGGGTCCCGGCTGCAACGGCGCCGCCCGTTCCGCTCTCGCCCTGGCCGAACTGGGCTTCCAGGTCAAGGAGATGCTCGGCGGCGTCGAGTACTGGATCCGCGAGGGCTTCGAGGTCGAGACCGGGCAGGGCACCCGGCAGCGCGGCGAGGCCGACCCGCTGACCGCGCCGACCGGCTCGGACGACTGCGGCTGCTGACGGGGCCGCCCCACGCACCGGGGCCGCTCGTCTCCACCGGGAGACGGGCGGCCCCTGCGGCGCGCGGTGGCACGTGCCGTCAGAGCTTCGAGAGCTCGTCCAGCAGGTCGTCCAGCCCGAGCGAACCCTGCGACAGCGCCGCCATGTGCCAGGCCTTCAGGTCGAAGGAATCGCCGTGCGCGGCACGGGCGTTGTCCCGACCCAGCAGCCAGGTGCGCTCGCCCAGCTTGTAGCCGATCGCCTGCCCCGGCATCGACAGGTAGCGGGTCAGCTCGCTCTCGATGAACTCCGCCGGGCGGCCGCTGTGCAGGCCGAAGAACTCCTGCGCGAGGTCCACGGTCCACGTCTCACCCGGGTGGAACGGCGAGTCCGCCGGAATCTCCAGGCCCAGGTGCATGCCGATGTCGACGATGACGCGCGCCGCGCGCATCATCTGGCAGTCCAGGTAGCCCAGGCGCTGCTCGGCGTCCTTGAGGTAGCCCAGCTCGTCCATCAGCCGTTCCGCGTAGAGGGCCCAGCCCTCGCAGTTGGCGCTGACCCAGCCGACGGTGGCCTGGTAGCGGGAAAGCCGGTCCGCCACGTGCGTCCACTGCGCGAGCTGCAGGTGGTGGCCCGGCACTCCCTCGTGGTACCAGGTGGACACCAGGTCGTAGACCGGGAAGCGGGTCTGGCCCATCGTGGGCAGCCAGGTGCGGCCGGGGCGGGAGAAGTCCTCCGACGGGGAGGTGTAGTACGGAGCCGCGGGGCCGCCCGGAGGCGCGATCCGGGACTCCACCTTGCGGACGCGCTCGGCCAGTTCGAAGTGGGTGCCGTCGAGGTTCTCGATGGCCTCGTCCATCAGGCCCTGCAGCCAGGCCTGGACCTCCTCCACCCCCTCGATGTGGGTGCCGTGCTCGTCCAGGTGCTTCAGCGCCTCCCAAGGGCCCACGCCCGGGAGGATCTTCGCCGCCTCGGTCTTCATCTCGGCGAGCAGCCGGTGGTACTCCGACCAGCCGTAGGCGTACGCCTCGTCCAGGTCCAGGTCGGTGCCGTTGAAGTACCGGGACCAGCGGGCGTAGCGCTCACGGCCCACGGTGTCCGGCCGGCCCTCGACGGCGGGGGCGTACACCTCGGTCATCCAGTCGCGCAGCTCGATGACTGCGGCGGTCGCGGCGGCGGCCGCCGCGTCCAGCTCGGCGCGCAGGGACTCCGGGCCGCCGGAGGCGAAGTCCTCGAAGAAGGCCGCGGCGGCGCCGTCCTGGCCGGCCCAGGTGGTCAGCTGACCGATCATGGTCCCGGTGGCGCGCGGGCCGCCGTACAGACCGCGCGCCAGACCGAGCTGGAGGGTCTCGCGGTAGCCGGTGAAGGCCGCCGGTACGGCGCGCAGCCGCTCGGCGATGGCCGCCCAGTCCTCGTCGGTGTCGGCCGGGGTCAGGGCGAAGACCTCCCGTACCGAGTGCGCGGGGCTGTGGATGTTGCTGACCGCCCGCAGGTCCTCGTCGGCCTCGTGGACCGCGAGCTCGGCGGTGAGCCGTTCACGCAGCAGACGGCCGCATCGCCGTTCGGCGTCGTCGTCGGCGCCGGGCAGCGCCTCGGCGGCGTCGAGGCGGGCGAGGGTCTCACGGGCGAGTTCGGCGGCGGCCGCACGACCGGCCGGGGAGAAGTCGGGGAGCTTGGCGGAGCTCTCGGCAACACCCAGGTAGGTGCCGGTGATCGGGTCGAGGGCGATGAGGGAGTCGACGTAGGCGTCGGCCACCTGGCGGGGCAGTTGGGGGGCGCTGCTGGTGTGGAGGGTCTCTGACATGCGGCCATCTTCGTATGCGATGCGTCCTCCCGTCATCACCGATTGCCGTCAGCCTCCTGACACGGGCTGGACTACGGCTGCCGGACCCGGCCCGGGACGAGCGCCCGACGCCGGGTACAGGCGGCTTCAGGGCCTTCGGCGGAGCGTGGCCGACGAGGGGGCGGCGCGGAGTTTGGCGAAAACCTTACGGAGCCGCCCGCTCCGTCGGGAGCGGGCGGCTGCGGCCGCCGCAGCGGCCGCGGTCAGCGGGTTCAGTGCGGGCGGCGCGGAGCGCGGTGCTCGCGCGGCAGTCCGAGGGGGAGCTCGTGCGGCAGCCGCGGGCCGGCACCGGGCGCGTCCAGCCGTGCCGTGATCACCAGGGTGCCCTCCTCGATCTGGTAGTCGAGGGGGAGCCCGAGACCGCGCATCGCGGCGACCATGCCGGTGTTGGCGGCCTGGGTGACGGCGTACACGCTGTCGCACCCGGCCTCGACGGCCAGGGCGACGAGCCGGCGCAGCAGTTCGGAGCCGATGCCGCGGCGTTGCCAGTCGTCCTCGATCAGCAGGGCGATCTCCGTCTCATCCCCGTCCCATAGCAGGTGGCCGAGGGCGACGAGCTTGCCGGACGCGGTCGTGGCGGCGAGGGTGCGGCCGAAGCGGGGGCCGAGCAGGTGGCCGAGGTAACGGTCGGCGTCGGCCACGGGTCCGTGGTAGCGCAGCCCGAGGGTCCGCTCGGAGCAGCGGTCGTGCATGGCCCGGGCCGCGGGCAGGTCGGAGCCGTCGGCGCGGCGCACGGTGATCTCGTTGCCCTCGGGGAGGGTCAGGACGTCCTGGCTGCGCGGGACGCGCGGGCCGAGCCGCGCGTCGAGTTCGACCAGGGCGCGGGCCCGCGCGAACTCGGTCGGGGTGAAGGGCAGATAGGGCCGCTCCACGGTGATCGCGCCGCCCGAGGGGTCGCGCAGCCGCATGACCGTCGCCTCCAGCACTCCCTCGACCGGGGCGTCCGCGCCCGCGTTCGGGCGGCCGGAGAGGGTGGTCGCCGGGATCGAGTGGATCGTGCAGCGGCCCAGCAGCTGGCGCAGGGCGAGGGGGAGCTCGGCGGCGTCCAGTGCGGTGCGGGTGGCCAGGCCCAGCAGTCGGGTCGGGGTGTCGACGAGGTCGTGGGCGTCGGCGCGCTCGATCCAGGTGCTGTGCCCGCCGGCCCGGGAAACGGCGCGGGTGAGGTCGCCCGAGGGGAGTTGCTGCGGGGCCCGCAGCAGGAACTCGTCCACGGTGCCGCCCTCGGGCAGCGGGTGCGTCTGGAGGGTCAGGATGTCCACGCCGTTGCGGGCGAGCGCGGTGCAGAGGACGGCCAGTGAGCCGGGCTGGTCCCGTACGGTCGTGCGCATCCGCCACAGTGCGGTGGTCCCGGCCGTGCCGGAGGCGTCGGGCGGCGAACCGGCCGGGCCGTCCGGCGGTGGTGTGCCCTTCGGTGGTGTGTGCTGCGGCGGCGCATGGCTGTGGCGCCGGGCCCACCACGTGTGGAAGGCGGCGGTCAGGAGCAGTGCGATGGCTGATGCGACCAGTAGGACCGGGCCCCTGGGGCCGTGTACGACGAGATTGGCGATGGCGTCGGCGACCGTGACGGCGCAGAACAGGGCGGCCAGTTCGACGACGTCGCGGCGCCAGTGGTGGCGGTGGGGACGCTGGGCGGAGGCGTGGGCGGAGGCGTGGGCGCGGTCAGTCATGCACGACACTGTTGCCCAAGGGTGTTGCGTGATCACGAACGATCTGTGACCGACTGGTTAAGTGTCCATCTGGCCTATTTCACCCGGTTTTCGCGGGTGTTCTAGTCAACCTACTGGCCCACACGCCCCGGCTGGAGGGTCCTGGTGAAGAGAATGCCGCCGCCCTGGCGGCGCAGCCGGACGGTGAGCTCGCCGCTGCCGCCGTCGATGCCGACCTCTCCGTAGTACGGGGGGTGCTCGGACGGCGACATATTGGCGAACGGGGCCGACTGTACGAAGGCCGTATGCGGGCCGAAAGTGGCGTCGAGCCGCCCTGCAGGGAAGCCGCCGGCCCCGATGGGGCCGGAGACGAACTCCCAGAACGGTGCGAAGTCGGCGAAGGCGGCGCGCTCGGGGGCGTAGTGGTTCGCGGCCGTGTAGTGCACGTCGGCAGTGAGCCACAGGGTGCCGGTGATGCGCTGGTGCTTGATGTGCCGCAGCAGTTCGGCGATCTGCAGCTCCCGGCCCAGCGGGGCGCCGGGGTCGCCCTGGGCGACGGCCTCGAAGTCCGTCGCTCCGTCGGGGACGACGATGCCCAGGGGCATGTCGGAGGCGATGACCTTCCAGGTGGCCCGGGAACGCGAGAGCTCGCGCTTGATCCAGGCCAGCTGCTCGGGGCCGAGGATGCCGACGGGGTCCTCGGTCAGGTCGCCCGGGGAGTTCGCGTTGCGGTAGGTGCGCATGTCGAGAACGAAGACGTCGAGCAGCGGGCCGTAGCGCATCACGCGGTACATCCGGCCCTCGGCACGGCCGCCCCGTAGGTCGGTGACGGGGAAGTACTCGCCGAAGGCGCGGCGCGCACGGATGGCGAGGGTGTCGACCTCCTTGACGGTGTAGCGGGGGTCGTCGATCAACTGGCCGGGGTACCAGTTGTTGCGCACCTCGTGGTCGTCCCATTGGGCGAGGACGGGGACCTGGGCGTTGAAATTGAGGAGGTTGCGGTCGAGGAGGTTGTAGCGGAAGTTCCCGCGGAACTCGTCGAGGGTCTCGGCGACCTTCGACTTCTCCGCGGTGGTGATGTTGCGCCATACGGTGCCGTCGCGCAGCGGCACCGCCGACTTGATCGGCCCGTCGGCGTAGATGGTGTCCCCGCTGAAGAGGAAGAAGTCGGGGTCGTGCCGGCGCATCTCGTCGAAGACGCGGTAGCCGCCGATGTCGGGGTTGATGCCCCAGCCCTGGCCGGCCAGGTCGCCGGACCACACGAAGCGCACGTCGCGGCGGCGTGAGACCGGGGTGGTGCGGAAGGTGCCGTGGACGGGCTCGGCGGTGCGGCGCGGGTCGTCCGGGTCGGCCAGGACGACCCGGTAGTGGATCTGCTGTCCGGGCGGGAGGTCACGCAGGCCGGTGGTTCCGGTGAAGTCGCTGGACGGACCGAGCAGCGGGCCGCGGTGGCGGCGTACGGCGTAGCGGAACGCCTCGCTCGGAGAGGTCTCGACGTACATGCGCGCGAGACGGTCGGAACGGGTCCACACGGTGGCCGAGTGCGCGGTGATCTCGCCGGACTGGACGCCCCAGCGCGCGTTCGGCCGACCGGAGCGGGCGAAGGCGGGGGCGGCGAGCGCCGGAGCGGCGAGCAGCGCGGACGACAGGGCGAGGGAACCGCCGATGAGGGACCGTCGGGTGTGCGGGGTCGATGCCATCGGAGCGTCTCCTGGGGGCGGCGAGGACGGGTCGGACCAGCGTGCCGTCGCGCACCGGCCCGGCCGCGTCGCCCACGCGAACCACGGATGAACAGCCGTCGGCCGCTGAACCGTTGAGCCGTGCAACCATGTGACCCCGGCTGCTCCGACGTCCTTGCGGGCTCTCCCGTGTCCTCCCGACCCGGGGTCTCCCGCGCCTTCCCGGGCCCTCTCGCGTCTTCCCGGGCCCTCTCGTCTTCCCGCACCGTCCCGCGTCTTCCCGTGCCGTCCCGCGCTGTCCCGCGCCGTCCCGCTCCCTCACGCGACCGGGACGGCGGCGCTGCGCGCTGTGTCCAGCACCACCCGGGAGACGAGCGCCGGGTCGTCACCCATCGGGACGTGGCCGCAGCCCGGGAGGCGGACCAGCCGTGCGCTGGGGACGGTGTGCTTGGCACGGACGCCCTGTCGGCGCAGCAGCAACCGGTCGCGGGTGCCCCACGCGATGGTGACCGGCAGCCCCGGCACGTCGTCGGTGAAGCGTGCAGAGCCACCCGCGGCCAGGGTGTCGTCGAATCCGGTGGCGTGTCGCAGGGCGAGCGTCTCGGCGACCACGGCCTCGGGCGAACGGCGGTCCGGGCGGGCGTAGATGGTGCCGGTGAGTGCGGTTCGGCCGGCGGCGCTGCGGGAGAGGTGACGGACGGCGGGCAGGGGCAGCGTCCGGGCGCCCGCCCGCATCGCGCGGAGCGCGGCGAAGGCGTATCGGCGTTCCCCCTCGGTCCAGAACCCGGCGGGGGAGAGGGCCGTGACCGAGCGGACGAGACCGCTCCGGCCCATTTCGAGGGCGAGCAGGCCGCCGAGGGAGTTGCCCGCGACGTGCGGTCGTTCGACGCCGAGCGCGGTGCACAGCGCTCCGAGCGCCGGGGCCACGGTGCCGAGGGAGTACGGCACGCCGCTGGGCAGCGGCTCCGAGGCGCCGAAGCCGGGCAGGTCGACGGCTATCACATCGTGCTCGGAGGCCAGGATGTCGGCCACCGGGTGCCAGGCCTGGAGGTGGTGGCCGATGCCGTGCAGCAGCAGGAGAGGTTCGCCGGAGCCTTTGCGCTCGTAGGCGACGGTGGCGGTGCGGGGGCCGAGCGGCGCGTCGATCGTGAAGGAGACCGTGGCGGTCATGCTGCTCCTCGTCGGTTGGACTGCTGCGAGACAGGCTGTCAGGAGTGCCCACCGCCATGATTACCGTCGGGTAGCCCTTGACTACAAGCCCTTGCGGCCCACGAGAACATCCCATGAACGGCTTGATACATATGCCCGATCTGCCCGGCAAAGGTATGAGCATTGGTCTTGACCAAGGGGGTGCGCCGTCCTATCGTCGCAGGGATAGTGCAGGAACCTTTAATAAACAAGGGCGCAGAACTGCCGCTGGAACACACGGCGAGTGCAGCGATGGCAGGAGGAGTCAGGGTGGGGACCACGCAACTGGAAACGGTGCCGGAACCGAAGTACTGGCACCTCAAGACCGTCCTCAGCGAGGCGCTCGACCAGGACTTCGCCGTCGGCGAGGTGCTGCCCAACGAGCGTGAACTCGCAGCCCGCTTCGGAGTCGCCCGCGCGACCCTGCGCCAGGCGCTGGAGCAGCTGGAGCTCGAAGGCCGTCTGCAGCGCCGTCGCGGTGTCGGCACCACCGTCGCCCCGCCGCGGGTCGGCGTCGCCGTCGGCGGCGCGCACCACAGCTGGCCCGGGGAGGCCGCCGACGGTTGGGAGCCGCAGGACACCTCGGAGTCCCTGCCGCCCGCCGCGGTGCTGGGACTCCTCGGCAGCGGCGGGGCGTTCGCCGCCGACCAGCCGGTCCACACCGTACGCCGCACCAGGATGACGAACGGTCAGGCCGTCGCCGCCGAACTGCTGTACGTTCCGGCGGCTTCGGTGCCCGGACTGCCCGCCATCGAGGCCCCGTCGGGACCGGCCCGCGCGCGTGCCGTCCTGCGCGAGCTGCAGCGGCTCGTCCTCGACGGCCAGGACCGCTCGGTGGAGCTCGGCTCCGCCCGCGCCGACGACGCGAAGGAACTGGACCGGCTGCCCGGCGCACCGGTGCTCCTGGTCACCACCCGGTACTTCACCGCCGCGGGTACGGCCGCGGTCTCGGTGGCCACCTACCGCGCCGACACCTGCCGCCTCACCTTCGGAGACACGGGCGGCGTCGAGATCACGCACGAGCCCGTCGCCTCCTGACACCCCGACCGGGCCGGTACGGCCGTGGTCCCCGTCCGGTCCCGCGTCCGTGGGGCGGGCGCGGGACCACGGCCGTACCGTTTTCCGGCGGTGCGCCGGTCCCCGGGTCCGCAGGTCCCCGGGCAGGAGCGCTGCGTCCCACTGCGCGTGGCGTCAGCGGCTGCGGGCCGTGACGGTCTTCTCCACGGCGAAGAGCTCCTCCTCGACGTGGTCGAGCGCGAGCCTGAGGGCACCGGTCGCCACTGCCGCCTCGCCGAGCAGCGACAGGGCCACCCGCGGCGGGCGCAGGCAGTAGCGTGCCAGCTCCCGGCGCAGCGGCTCCAGGACCCCGTCCAGGCCGGCCGCCCAGCCGCCGACGACCACCAGCTCCGGATCCATCGCCAGGACCAGCGCCGCCACGTCGTGCACCAGGCGCTGCAGGAACCGGTCCACGGCGGCGACGGCCCGCTCGTCGCCGCGCTTGGCCTTCGCGAACACCTCGGCGACCGCCGGCTCGTCGAGCGGGTGCAACGGCTCGCCGGTCGTGGACAGCAGCCGCTCGGGCGTCGCCTCACGGCCCAGCAGGTGCAGGGCGCCGATCTCCCCGGCCGCCCCGCCGAAGCCCCGGTGGAGCCGGCCGCCGATGAGCGAGCCCGCACCGGGGCTGAGCCCCGCCATCACGAACACCATGTCCCCGGTGTCCCGCGCGGCGCCCTTCCAGTGCTCGGCGACCGCTGCCGCGTTGGCGTCGTTCTCCACCTGCACCGGGCAGCGGAACGAGCGCCGCAGCCGGTCCCCGAGGGGCAGCCCGGTCCAGCCCGGCAGAGCGGTCCCGAGACGTACCGTGCCGTCCGCCTCCACGATCCCGGGGCTGCCGACCCCGACCGCCCGCAGGGAGTCACGCGGCACGCCTGCCCGGCGCAGCAGGTCGGCGACGGCCGCACGCACCCGCTCCAGCCGCTCGTCGGCCGAGGCCGTCTCGGCGACCTCCTTGGTGCCCGCGCCGATGATGCGGCCGTCCAGCCCGGACAGCAGCACCGCGACCCGGTGCGCGCCGATCTCTATGCCGAGCAGGTGCCCCGCCTCGGCCCGGAACCGGAACCGACGGGCCGGCCGCCCCTGCCGCCGCGCGCCCTCCTCCGCTTCGGCCTCGACGACGAGCCCAGTCCCCATCAGCCCCTCCACGACCCCTTCGACGGTCGGCCGGGAGAGGCCGGTCAGCCGTGTCAGGTCGGTGAGCGTCGGCGACCCGGCCGTGCGCAGTGCCCGCAGCACCACCGCGGAATTGATCCGCCGGAGCAGAGAAGGATCCCCGCCGGTCAGCTGCCCCAACGTGTGTCCTCCCAGCTAGCGAGCTTGTCAGCCGGATCGTACTGCGCGGTGGTTACGGCGGCGAGAAGCAGCCCCCCATCAGCCGGAGCGTCCCCCTGCAGCCCGGGGCCGCTCAGGCGGGTGAGACGAACCCGGACTCGTACGCGGTGATCACCGCTTGCGTGCGGTCGCGGACCCCCAGCTTCGCCAGGATCGCACTGACATGTGACTTGACCGTCTCCGTCCCGATGATCAGCTCGGAGGCGATCTCCACATTCGTGAGCCCCCGGGCCACGAGCCGTAGGACCGCCTCCTCCCGCTCGGTCAGGGCGGCCCGCTCCAGTACCTCCCGCGCCTGCCGGTTGCCGTATTCCGCGGCCAGGGCCCGCACGGCCGCAGGGAAGAGCAGCGTCTCGCCCTCCGCGACCAGCCGTACCGCGTGCACGATCTCCGAAGGCCGGGCCCGCTTCAGGAGGAACCCGTCCGCTCCGGCCCGCAGCGCCTGGTAGACGTACTCGTCGTTCTCGAAGGTGGTCACAACGAGGATCTTCGGCGGGGAGTCCACCGTCCGCAGCACCGCGCGGGTCGCCTCGATCCCGTCGAGCAGAGGCATCCGCACGTCCATGGCCACCACGTCCGGCCGCAGCTGCCGCACGAGCGGGATCACCGAGGCGCCGTCGGCTGCCTCACCGACCACCTCGATGTCGGGTTGGGAGTCCAGGACAGCCCGCAGACCAGCGCGGACCAGGGGTTCGTCGTCGACGAGCAGTACGGTGACCGGCATCTGGTCAGCGTATTCGCTCCAGCGGAAGCCGTGCGCGCACCCGCCAGCCACCCTCGTACGGTCCGGTCTCTGCCTCCCCGCCGAGCAGGGCGGCGCGTTCCCGGATGCCGCGCAGTCCGCTCCCGCCGCCGAGCGAGAGACCGGGCCTGCCCCGCAGGGCGTTCGTCACCTCCAGATCAAGCCGGTCCACGGTCACCGCCACCCGCACCCGGACCGGTACCGGCCCGCAGTGGCGCAGCACGTTGGTGAGCGACTCCTGCAGGATGCGGTAACCCTCCCGGGTGACCGGCCCCGGCAGCTGCTCCACCGGCCCGGTGAGCTTCGCGTCCACCTCGGAGCCGGAAGCACGGGCCGATTCCAGCAGCCGGTCGGCCTCGGCCAGTGTCGGCCTTCGCGACGGCGGCTGACCGGACTCCCTCAACACCCCGAGTACCCGCTCCAGGTCCTCCAGCGCGGCCCGGCCCGTCTCCTCGATGGCGCACAGCGCCCGGTCGGTGAAGGCGGCATCACCCGCGGCGCGGGCCGCCCCGGCCTGAACCACCGCCACCGTGAGCGCGTGCCCGATCGAGTCGTGCAGCTCCCGTGCGATCCGGGTGCGCTCCAGCAACTGCTCCGTACGTGCCTCCAGTGCGCTCAGCCGCTCGGCCGCCGAAGGGCCCAGCAGCCGGGTGGCAATGGCAGTGATCAGCTCGCCGAGCAGGACCACGACGACCATCAGGGCGACGAGCGGAAGAGGTGCCAGCAGCGCGGCGACCCAGCGGCGCTCCGGCATGAAGGGCGTCAGGGGCCCGGGATCCGACGCATACCCGAGGGCGTGAGAGATGAGCTCGACGGTCAGCACGGGCAGCCAGACGGTGGCGGCCATCGCGCCCGTCGCGATGACCATCCGTGTCTCCAGCCACAGCACCGTGCGCCAGCGGTCACCCCAGCGAGCAGAAGGAGCAAGGCTTATGGCGCCGTCGGGGGACCCGCGATCGTACGGGGTGAGGAGGAACTGAGCCTGGAGGCCCTCCGCGAGCCGCACCCAGGGCACCAGCCCGAACGGCAGGACGAGCAGCAGTGGTCCCCACGGCCAGTCCGGCACCACGAACATCCACATGGCCACCAGTAGCAGCGGCACACAGAGGTGCAACCAGCGTGAATAGGTCACTGGTTGGAACGGAGCCCGCAGCAGTCGGTACATGCCTCCATGGTGGCAGCGCCCTCCTCACGGCCGTCTCCCCCACGTGGGGGAGACGGCACCCTCGCACGGGGGAGGGAGAGGATTGGGGACGGCGGCGAGCCTTGAGCCATGAACAGCCTCGAGTTCCGAGAACTGACCAAGGCATACGGCGCCCACCGTGCGGTGGACGGCCTCACCTTCGACGTCCTGCCCGGCCGGGTCACCGGCTTCCTGGGCCCCAACGGCGCCGGGAAGTCGACCACCATGCGCCTCCTGCTGGGTCTGGACCGGCCCACCTCCGGAACCGCCACGATCGGCGGCCGGCACTACCGGGACCTGCCGGACCCGCTGCACCGGGTCGGGGCCCTCCTGGACACCCAGTCTGCGCACGGCGGCCGGACCGCCCGCGACCACCTGCGCCTCCTCGCCGCCGCCGGCCGTATCGCGCCCCGCCGGGTCGAAGAGGTCCTGGAGCAGGCCGGAATGGCCTCCGTGGCCGGGCGGCGGATCAAATCCTTCTCACTGGGGATGCGCCAGCGCCTCGGCATCGCCGCCGCGCTGCTGGGCGAACCCGGGGTGGTCATCCTGGACGAGCCGGCCAACGGGCTCGACCCCGAGGGCATCATCTGGATCCGCGAGCTGATGCGCAGCCTCGCCGCCGAAGGGCGCATCGTTCTTGTTTCCAGCCACCTCATGTCCGAGACCTCGGCGCTCGCCGACCACTTGGTCGTCCTCGGCGGGGGCCGGCTGCTGGCCGACACGTCGATGGCGGAGTTCATCGACGCCCGCAGCACCCGCAGAGCGCGCCTGCGGACCTCCGAACCGGTGCGGCTGCGGGCCGCTCTGGCCCGGGACGGCTTCGCCCTGGCCTTGGCCGACGAGGGGCGATGGACCGTCGAAGGCATACAGGCGGAGGAGCTCGGCAACCTGGCAGCCCGAGAGGGCATCCCCGTGCTGGAACTGTCCGACGAGCGCGCCTCACTGGAGCAGGCGTACCTCGATCTCACAGCGGAACACGCACAGTTCACCGCGACTCGCTGACGTCACCGACCCTCAAGGAGGCCCCGCCGTGTGTGCCGCCCTGCCCACCGTCCCCGCCCTGCACTCGGAATGGATCAAGATACGGTCCCTGCGTGGAACGCTCGGGGGGCTTATAGCCACCTTCGTCGTCACCGTGGGAGTCCAGGCCCTGATGGCTTCCGCCACCGGCCGGTCCGAAGGCGGAGGCCTGGGTGACGATCCGCTCTTCGCCGCTTTCTCCGGCATCTCCTTCGGCCAGATCGCCGCCATGGTCTTCGGCGCCGGCGCTGTGTCCTGCGAGTTCCACAACAGGGCGCTGAGCACCTCACTGACGGCGGTGCCGAACCGAACGCGTTTCTACCTGTCGAAGATCGTGACGTTGGGCGTCCTGGCCTTGATGGCGGGTCAGGTCACCGGGCTGGCCACCTTCGTCGCGGGGCAGGCGTTCATGGGCCGGCACGCCCTCGCGCTCGGCGACCCGGGCACTTACCGCGCGGTTGTCGGCAGCGGGCTCTACCTCACACTGATGGTGCTGTTCGCGGCCGGACTGACCGCGGTGCTGCGCAGCGGGACCGTCGTCCTCAGCCTGCTCATACCCTTCGTACTGATCGTGTCCTTCGTCGTCGGTGAGGCTGCAGGGGGTGCGGCCCGCTTCCTGCCGGACCATGCCGGGCAGTTGGTGCTGCGCTCCCGGACAGAGGGTGACCTCGGCCCCTGGACCGGGCTCGGCGTGACGGCCCTGTGGGCCGGGGCCGCGATGCTCAGCGGCTGGCTGGCGGTGTGCCGGAGGGACGCGTGACACCGGGCCAGTTGTCAGTGCGGCTGGGGATACTGGCGCCATGACCACGGCAGAGCACCTCGACACGATCGACCGGCTTCTGGCGAAGGAGTTCCCACAGGTGCCGGTCCGGACCGTCGACAGCAGCAGCGGTCCGGGATTCCATCTGGTGGGCCTGTCCCGGACGCGGGGCTTCTGGGACGACGACGGCTCGGGCCGCATCGAGGCCGCCGACCAGATCAGTGCCGAGTACGGGGCGCTCACCCAGGCCGTGACCAACCGGTGGGGCGATCCGCACGTCTTCAGCCTGGGGACACTGAGAGACCGTGTGCTGGAAGGAGAGGCGATACCGGAGCCGTGGAGGGAACTGAGCTGCGGCACCGACCACGTCCATCTGTGGCGGGCCGGGGAGCGCTGGCTGGTGGCCTGCGTGACGCAGAGGGACAGCGAGGACTCCTACGTGCTGACGGCAGGGGCCACGGTCGCGGATCCGCCCTAGGCACATACCTGCCGGAGCGTGGCTACATCCGGGTCTGGGGAACGGCGCGATCGGGACCGGGTTCCACTGGGCCGAGGTCCGGACGTCCTGGTCGAGAGCTGCCGGGCCGACCGGCCTGCCCGGTCCGCCACACGCTCTAGTCGGCCGGGGATTCCGCGGCCTCGCGGAGGCGGGCGTACTCCTGGGCCATGGAGTCCGCGGTCCAGTGGGCGTTGAGGCCGCTGGGGTTGGGAAGGGCCCAAATGCGGGTGGAGCCGATGGTGCGCTCCTGGGGGCCGATCTGTGCCTTCTTCTCGCCGAAGGCCGTGCGATAGGCGGTCACTCCCACCACTGCCAGCCATTGGGGGCGCAGGAGTTCCACCTTGGCCGTCAGGATGCGGCCGCCCTCGCGGAACTCCTCCGCGCTCAACTCGTCGGCGCGGGCCGTGGCGCGCGCCACGACGTTGGTGATGCCGAGGCGGTATGCGAGGAGCTCCTCCTGCTCGGCCGGTGCCAGGCGGCGAGGGGTGAAGCCCGAGAGGTGCAGGACCGGCCAGAAACGGTTGCCGGGGCGGGCGAAGTGGTGGCCCGTCGCGGCGGAGAGGAGGCCGGGGTTGATGCCGCAGAACAGCACGCGCAGACCGCCCGCGACCACGTCCGGGAGGACGCGGTCGCGGGCGGCTGCCAGTTCCTCGGGGCTCAGAGGATCGACCCCGGCGCGTACCCGGCGGCCTCCGGGTGCTGCTTGGCGATCGCCTCGATGCGAGAGAGGACCGCGGCGACCTGGTCGCCCGCGGCTCCGGTGAAGGAGAGCTTGTCCGCCATCAGTGCGTCGAGCTGGGGCCGGTCCAGCGGCATTCGCTCGTCGGTTGCCAGCTTGTCCAACAGCTCGTTGCGCTCGGCGCCCTGCTCGCGCATGGCGAGCGCGGAGGCCACGGCGTGCTCCTTGATGACCTCGTGCGCGGCCTCGCGGCCCACACCCGCACGCACCGCGCCCATCAGGACCTTCGTGGTCGCGAGGAACGGCAGGTAGCGGTCCAGCTCACGAGCAACGACCGCGGGGAATGCGCCGAACTCGTCCAGGACCGTCAGGAAGGTCTCCAGCAGGCCGTCGAAGGCGAAGAAGGCGTCGGGGAGGGCCACGCGGCGGACCACGGAGCAGGAGACGTCGCCCTCGTTCCACTGGTCGCCGGCCAGCTCGCCGGTCATCGAGGCGTAGCCGCGCAGGATGACCATGAGGCCGTTCACGCGCTCGCAGGAACGGGTGTTCATCTTGTGCGGCATCGCGGAGGAGCCGACCTGGCCGGGCTTAAAGCCCTCGGTGACCAGTTCGTGGCCTGCCATCAGGCGGATCGTCTTGGCGATCGAGGAGGGTGCTGCGGCCAGCTGGACCAGCGCGGTGACCACGTCGTAGTCGAGGGAGCGCGGGTACACCTGGCCGACCGAGGTGAAGGCGTGCGCGAAGCCGAGGTGGGCGGCGATGCGCTGCTCGAGGTCGGCGAGCTTGGTGGCGTCGCCGCCGAGCAGGTCGAGCATGTCCTGGGCGGTGCCGACCGGGCCCTTGATGCCGCGCAGGGGGTAGCGCTCGAGGAGGTTCTCCAGGCGGTCGTAGGCCACCAGCAGTTCGTCGGCCGCCGTCGCGAACCGCTTGCCCAGGGTGGTCGCCTGCGCGGCCACGTTGTGGGAGCGGCCGGCCATGACCAGCTCGGCGTGCTCGCCGGCCAGCTTGCCGAGGCGGGCGAGCACGGCGACCGTGCGGTCGCGGGCCAGCTCCAGCGAGAGGCGGATCTGTAGCTGCTCGACGTTCTCGGTCAGGTCGCGGGAGGTCATGCCCTTGTGGACGTGCTCGTGGCCGGCGAGGGCGTTGAACTCCTCGATCCGGGCCTTCACGTCGTGCCGGGTGATCTTCTCGCGCTCGGCGATGGAGGCGAGGTCGACGTCCTCCAGGACGCGCTCGTAGTCGGCGAGGGCCGCGTCCGGGACCTCGATGCCGAGGTCCTTCTGGGCGCGCAGCACGGCGAGCCACAGCCGCCGCTCCAGCGTCACCTTGTACTCGGGGGACCACAGCACGGCGAGCTCCGCGGAGGCGTAGCGGCCGGCCAGGACATTGGGGATGCGGGGCTTGGCAGTCACGTGTAGGGATTCTACTTGGGCCGCAGCTGTGTGTTTACGCAGGTCGGGCCGCCGGTCGTGATTGTGCCTTGCTACGAGAGCGGTGCATCTCCGTAGGGCTGTAGCTCGGGGCGCTTGGCCGGCCGGCCGTCGCCGGAGGAGCGGCCCGTCAGCCGGCGGCCGATCCAGGGGAGCAGGTGCTGCCGGGCGAAGCTCAGGTCCTGGGCCCGGCGTACCGCCCAGCCGGGCGGTTTGGAGGCCGGAAGCTCGCCGCGCCAGTCGAGTGTGGCGGGCAGGCCCAGCGTCTGCCAGACGGCCTCCGCCACCCGACGGTGGCCCTCCGCCGTCAGGTGCAGCCGGTCGGCGTCCCACATCCGGGGGTCTGCGAGCACGGGAGCCCCGTAGAGGTCGACTACCAGTGCGCCGTGCCGGGCCGCGAGCTCGTCGATGGTGGTGAAGAGCTGTTCCATGCGGGGGCGGAAGCGTTCCATCACCGGCCCGCTGCGTCCCGGGGAGCGCATCAGGACGAGCTGCTTGCACGAGGGCGCGAGCAGTTCCACGGCCGCCTCCAGATGGTCCCGGACCAGCCCCATGTCCACCTTGGGACGCAGGGCGTCGTTCAGCCCGCCCACCAGGGTGACCACGTCCGCGCCCATCGCGGCCGCCACCGGGGCCTGGTCCTGCGCGATCTGCCCGATGAGCTTTCCCCGGACGGCGAGGTTCGCGTAGCGGAAGCCCGGCTCGCGCGCCGCGAGACGGGCGGCCAGCAGGTCGGCCCAGCCCCGGTAGGAGCCGTCCGGCAGGAGGTCGGACATGCCCTCGGTGAAGGAGTCGCCGACCGCGACAAGACTGGTGTAAGAGGCATTCATCTCCATGGCCGAGTGATGTTACCGCGCGGTACCCCTGCCCCGCAGGGCCGGGGACCCGTGCTCCCGCCGTGCCCTACGCGGAGGCAGGTCGTCCGAACAGCTCGCGCAGCACGTCTTCCATCGTCACCAGCCCCGTCATCGCGCCCTCCGCCCCGAGGACGGCTGCCAGGTGGGTGCGGCTGCGCCGCATGGCGGTCAGTACGTCGTCCAGCGGGGTCTCCGCCCGTACCTGCGCGATCGGGCGCAGCGCCGACGCGGGAAACGGCTCTTCGCGCGACTCCCCGTCCGCATCCAGGGCGTCCTTCACGTGCAGGTAGCCCAGGATCCCCTGCTGCGCATCGACCACCGGGAAACGGGAGTACCCGCTCTCGGCCGACAGCCGCTCCAGCCCGGCCGGCGTGACGCCCTCACGGGCCGAGATCACCCGTTCCGCCGGCAGTACCACGTCGTTCACCGGCCGGCGGCCCAGTTCCAGGGCGTCGTGCAGGCGCTCGCTGGCCCGGTCGTCGAGGAGCCCGGCGTCACTGGAGTCCTTCACCATCCGGGCCAGCTCGTCGTCGGAGAACGTCGCCGCGACCTCGTCCTTGACTTCCACCCGCAGCAGCCGCAGCAGGGCGTTGGCGAAGGCGTTGATCGTGAAGATCACCGGCCTCAGCGCCCGGGTGAGCGTGACCAGCGGCGGCCCCAGCAGGAGTGCCGTGCGCACGGGCTCCGACAGAGCCACGTTCTTCGGGAGCATCTCGCCGAAGAGCATGTGCAGATACGTCGCCAGGGCCAGTGCCACCACGAAGGAGATCACGTGCGTCAGCCCGGACGGCACCCCGACCAGGTCGAACAGCGGGGTCAGCAGATGGGCGATGGCCGGCTCGGCCACCACGCCCAGCACCAGTGTGCACAGGGTGATCCCGAGCTGCGCCGCGGCCATCAGGGCCGACACGTGTTCCAGCCCCCACAGGACGGCACGGCCCCGCAGGTCGCCCTGCTCGGCATACGGTTCGATCTGGCTGCGCCGGACCGAGATCAGCGCGAACTCCGCGCCGACGAAGAAGGCGTTCAGGACCAGCGTCGCCAGGCCGATCACCAGCTGGACCACGGTCATCGTGCGTCCTCCGTCCCGTCCGCGGACCCGGCCGACCCGGCGGGCCCGAAGGGCGCGTGCAGCAGCACCCGCGCCGCCCGGCGTCCGATGTCGTCCACCACGTCCAGCCGCCAGCCGTCGAGCTCCAGACTGTCGCCGACGGCCGGGATCCGGCCCAGCTCGGTCGCTATCAGGCCGGCCAGGGTCTCGTACGGGCCGTCCGGCACCCGCAGCCCGATCCGCCGAAGCTGGTCGGTGCGGGCGGCACCGTCGGCGGAGTACAGCCGGCGCCCGGCGGCGTCCGTACCAGCCGGGGCCAGGTCCGGGGTCTCGTGCGGGTCGTGTTCGTCGCGCACCTCGCCGACGACTTCCTCGACGATGTCCTCCAGCGTCGCCACGCCCGCCGTGCCGCCGTATTCGTCGATGACCACGGCCATGGTCTGCTTGCCGGACAGCCGGTCCAGCAGGCGGTCCACGGTCAGCGACTCCGGTACCAGGAGGGGTTCGCGCAGGAGCTGCGAGACCGGGCGGCGGCGCCGCTCCTCGGCGGGCAGGGCCAGGACGTCCTTGATGTGGACGGTGCCCACGACGGTGTCCAGGCTGCCGCGGTACACGGGGAAGCGGGAGAGGCCGGTGGCCATTGTCGCGTTCGCCACGTCCTCGGCGGTGGTCTGCACGTCGAGGGCGGTGACCTGGACGCGCGGCGTCATCACGTTCTCCGCGGTCAGGTCGGCCAGGTTCAGGGTGCGGACGAACAGCTCGGCCGTGTCCTTCTCCAGGGCGCCCTCCTTCGCGGAGTGCCTGGCCAGGGCGACCAGCTCCTGCGGGGTGCGCGCGGAGGCCAGCTCTTCGGTCGGCTCCATCCCGAAGCGGCGCACGAGGTGGTTCGCCGTGGTGTTGAGGTGGCTGATGAGCGGCCGGAACGCCCGGCTGAAGACGCGCTGGAAGGTCGCCACCCGCTTGGCGATCACCAGGGGGGAGGAGATGGCCCAGTTCTTCGGCACCAGTTCGCCGACGACCATCAGGACGACGGTGGACAGGGCCGTTCCGAGGACCAGGGCCGTGGACGAGGCGGCGCCCGCGGACAGCCCGGCGGCCTCGAAGGGGCCCTGCAGCAGGGCGGCGATCGACGGCTTGGAGATCATGCCGATGACCAGGCCGGTCACGGTGATCCCGAGCTGGGCGCCGGAGAGCTGGAAGGTGAGGGTGCGGACGGCCGCGAGGGCGCTGTCGGCACCGCGCTCACCGCGCTCGGCGGCCCGTACGAGCTCGCTGCGCTCGACGGTCGTGAGGGAGAACTCGGCCGCGACGAAGACGCCGCAGGCAAGGCAGAGCAGCAGTGCCACGACGAGCAGGAGCACCTCGGTCATCGGTCGATCACCTCCGTCCCATGGTCGGCCAGGAGGAGGCGGATCGCGCGACGTCGCGGCGACGCGGAAGGTCGAGAACTCGGGGGCTCGCCCATGGGCGGACGCTCACACACCTTTCCGTCGAGTGGATCCGCTCCTGACGGCAAAGGAACGGCAAAGCGGATGGGGAACCCTCCCCGCGTCGTGCGGCCGGAGGGTGGGATGCGGGCATGAGCGATCTTCACATAGGCCCGGCCTCGGCCGGGGATCTCGGTGCCGTACTGGAGTTCTGGAAGACCGCGGCCCAGGGGACCAGCATCAGCGATGACCTCGCGGGCGTCGAGCAGCTCCACGAACGGGACCCGCAGGCGCTGCTGCTGGCACACCGCGACGGTGAGCTGGTCGGGACGGTGATCGCGGGCTTCGACGGCTGGCGCTGCCACCTCTACCGGCTCGCCGTGCACCCGGGGCACCGGCGGCGCGGTACAGGCCGCGCACTGCTCGCCGCCGCCGAGGAGCGGTTCGCCGCGCTCGGCGGGCGGCGGGCCGACGCGATGGTGCTCGACGGGAACGAGCGGGCGCACCCGGCGTGGGAGGCGGCCGGGTACGGGCCGCAGGAGGCGTGGACGCGGTGGGTGAAGCCGCTCGCCCCGCCGGCGGGGCCGTAGCGGTCCGGGGCCGCGTCCCCGGACGGTCCGGTGCGAGGCCGTGGTGGAGGGCTCCGCCCACCCCGCGTCGGCGGAGCGCGATGGCCGGCGCTCCGCCCCGGGCTCCGCGCCGCGCAGGCCGGCCGGGCTCGGGGTCCCCGGCGGTGCCGCACAGCCGGACCCGGTGCCCCGGGCCGGGCTCGGGGTCCGGAGGGCCAGCCCTTCCCCTGCGGGTGCGGCGGTCAGGCGCCGGCGGGGACGAACGCCGGCGGGGACCAGGTGGTGAGGAAGGACTGCGACGACCAGGTGCCCGAGAGGGGCGGGGCCAGCCAGGAGGGGGCCGCGGCGCGGAAGCGCTCGGGGGGCAGGGTGCCCGAACACTCCGGGACCGCGCCCAAAAGCGGCAGCTCCGAGGACCTCGGGAGGTCCGCCAGGTTGCAGCGGGCCGCGAGGTCCGGGGAGTGCGGCCAGCTGCCGACCACCACACCCAGCGGGGTCAGACCGCGGACCCGCAGGGCTTCCGCCGTGAGGGTCGTGGAGTTGAGGGTGCCCAGACCCGCCTGGGCGACGATCAGGGTCGGGGCGTCCAGCAGGCGCGCCGCGTCGGCCAGCGTGTGGCCCGCCTCGTCGAACTGCACGAGCAATCCGCCCGCACCTTCCACCAGGACCAGGTCGTGATCCTCCGACAGCCGCCGCGCGGCCTCCGCGATCTGCGCCGGGGCCAGTGTCGGCAGCCCCGCGCGACGGGCGGCCGTGTCCGGAGCCAGGGGCTCCGGGTAGCGGGCCAGTTCCATCGCCGTCACGGAGGGGCCGGCGAGCCGTGCCACCTCCGCCGCGTCCCCCGGCTCCTGCGGACCGACACCGGTCTGTGCGGGCTTGAGCACCGCCACCGAGCGGCCGGCCGCCACGGCCGCCGCCGCAACGGCAGAGGTGACCACGGTCTTGCCGATCTCCGTGCCCGTCCCGGACACGATCAGTACGGACATCTGCGCCTTCTCAGCCTTCCTGGGCCGCCGCGCACACCGCGCGGCAGATACGGGTCACGTCCGCGTCGCCCGTGACGAACGGCGGCATCACATAGATCAGGTCCCGGAAGGGCCTCAGCCACACGCCCTCGCGCACCGCCGCCCGGGTGGCCGCGACGACGTCGACCTCGTGGTCCAGCTGGACCACGCCGATGGCGCCCAGGACCCGTACGTCCCGCACACCGGGGATCCCGGCCGCGGCCGCCAGGCCCTCGCGCAGCCCCGTCTCGATCCGCTTGACGTCGAACGCCCAGTCCTGGCCGAGCAACAGTTCCACGGAGGCCAGCGCCACGGCCGTGGCCAGAGGGTTCCCCATGAAGGTCGGTCCGTGCGCCAGCACCGGGACCTCGCCCTGGGAGATCCCGTCCGCCACCCGCTCCGTGCACAAGGTCGCCGCCAGCGTGAGGTAGCCACCCGTCAGGGACTTGCCCAGGCACATCACGTCCGGGGTGACTCCGGCGTGGTCGGCCGCGAAGAGCGCGCCGGTACGGCCGAAACCTGTGGCGATCTCGTCCAGGATCAGCAGGACCCCGTACTCGTCGCACAGTTCGCGCAGCACCCGGAGGTGGGCGGGGTGGTGGAAACGCATGCCGCCCGCGCCCTGCACCACCGGCTCCACGATCACGGCGGCCAGCTCGTCCGCGTGCGTGGCGATCATGCCGCGCAGGTGGTCGGCGTACGCGGGATCCACGGGCGTGTCGAAGCCGCCCGGCGGGGCGTCCGCGAAGACCTGCCGCGGCAGGTGGCCCTGCCACAGCTCGTGCATGCCGCCCTCCGGGTCGCACACCGCCATGGGCTGCCAGGTGTCCCCGTGGTAGCCGCCGCGCCAGGTGAGCAGCCGGGTCTTGCCGGTGCGCCCGAGCGAACGCCAGTACTGGAGGCACATCTTGACGGCGACTTCGACGGAGACCGAACCCGAGTCGGCGAGGAAGACGTGTTCCAGTCCGGGCGGGGTGATCTCGACGAGCTTCGCCGCGAGCCGGACGGCGGGCTCATGGGTGAGCCCGCCGAACATCACGTGCGACATGCGCCCGAGCTGCGCGGTCACTGCCTCGTTGAGCACCGGGTGGTTGTAGCCGTGGATGGCCGACCACCAGGAGGACATGCCGTCGACCAGCTCGTCGTGACCTTCCCCCTGGGACGGGTCGGCGAGCCTCAGCCGCACCCCCGTGGCGGAGGCGATGACCAGCGGCTCCTGCCGTCCGGGCATCGGGCCGTACGGGTGCCAGACGTGCTGCCGGTCCAGCGCGAGCAGTTCCGCACCGGCCGACCGCGGGTGGGACCGGTCAGGCATTGGGCGCGATGTCCGTCCCCGCGCCGCGGCGGCGCACCGCCACCAGGTCCGACCGCAGCTCGCCGGGCCCGGCCTGGGCCGGCTGCTCCGGCACCGGCGCGGCCTCCGCGTGCGGGTGCCCCGAACAGCCGCCGCACGCCGATCCGCAGCCCACGGCGTCGTCGGCCCCGGCCGCGCCCGAACCGCACACCGAGGCACCGCCCTGAGAACCGCAGCCGCCGGAGGGGGCCGCGTCGGCGGCGTCGGAGCGGTGCGCGGGAAGGGTCGTCGTACCGGCGCCCTCCACCTCGAAACCGGCGTCCGCGATCATGTCGAGGTCGGCCTGGCCGGCCTGCCCCTCACTGGTGAGGTAGTCACCGAGGAAGATCGAGTTGACGATGTTCAGCGCCAGCGGCTGCAGCGAGCGCAGGTGCACCTCGCGCCCGCCCGCCAGCCGGACCTCGACGTCGGGGCAGACGAACCGCGCCATCGCCAGGATCCGCAGGCAGCGCTGCGGGGTGAGGTTCCACTCCTTGGCCAGCGGCGTGCCCTCGAAGGGGATCAGGAAGTTGACCGGGACCGAGTCGGCGTCCAGCGCGCGCAGCGAGAAGACCACGTCGACGAGGTCCTCGTCGGTCTCGCCCATGCCGGCGATCAGGCCCGAGCAGGCCGACAGGCCCGCCGCGTGGGCCTTCTCCACGGTGTCCACGCGGTCGGCGTAGGTGTGGGTCTTGGTGATCTGGCCGTAGGTGGCCTCGGAGGTGTTCAGGTTGTGGTTGTAGGCGTCTGCGCCGGCCTCGCGCAGCTTCTCCGCCTGGCCGTCCGAGAGCAGACCGAGGCAGGCACAGACCTCGATGCCCTCGTTCTGTTCCTTGATCGCCTCGATCGTCTTGCCGACACGCTCCACGTCGCGGTCCGTCGGCCCGCGGCCGCTCGCCACCAGGCAGACCCGCTTGGCCCCGCCCGCAACACCCGCGGCGGCGGCCTGGGAGGCCTCCTCCGGCTTGAGCCACGTGTACTTGAGGATCCCGGCCGTCGAGCCCAGCCGCTGGGAACAGTAGGAGCAGTCCTCCGGGCACAGGCCCGACTTCAGGTTGACCAGGTAGTTCAGCTTGACCCGACGCCCGAACCACTGACGGCGCACCTTGCCGGCCGCGGCCACCACGTCGAGCAGTTCGTCGTCAGAAGTCGCCAGTACGGCGAGCGCTTCTTCGCGGGTCGGCAGCTCGCGCCGCAGCCCCTTGTCCACCAGGGTGTTCAGCAGGTCCATGGAGCTGATCCTGGACCACTCGACCCATCCCGGCCAAGGAGAGATCGCACAACATGGCCGGATGGGTGTGTGTGTATCACCACACCTGGCGGACACGTCGCGGCGGCTAGGGTCGGGCAGGCCTGTGGACTGCCGACAAAACACGAGGACATGCCGATGCCCCAGCACACTCCCGATCCCGCGGACGTCTTCGCCTGGATCGACGCCGCGGAGCGGGCACGGGAGCATGCCGGGCTGGTCCGCACCCTGCGCCCCCGGCCGCCGGTGTCGCCGCTGCTGGACCTCGCGAGCAACGACTACCTCGGCCTGTCCCGGCACCCCGAGACCGTCCGCGGGGCCCGCGAGGCGGCCGAGGGCTGGGGCGCCGGGGCCACCGGCTCCCGCCTCGTCACCGGCACCACCGAACTCCACGCGGAACTGGAACGGGAGCTCGCGGCCTTCTGCGGGTTCGAGGCCGCGCTCGTCCTGTCCTCCGGATACGCGGCCAACCTCGCCGCGGTGACGGCGCTCAGCGACCGGGGCACGCTCGTCGTCTCCGACGCCGGCAACCACGCCTCCATCGTCGACGGCTGCCGACTCTCGCGCGCCGAGACCGCGGTGGTCGCGCACGCCGACCCGGACGCCGCGCGCAAGGCGCTCGCCGCGCACGCGGGCCGGGCCCTGCTGGTCACCGACTCGGTGTTCTCCGTCGACGGCGACGCCGCTCCGCTGGGAGCCCACGCGGCCGTGTGCCGGGACGTGGGAGCGGCCCTGCTCGTGGACGACGCCCACGGACTGGGCGTATTGGGTGAGGGCGGCCGTGGTGCGCTGCACGCCGCCGGGCTGGCCGGCGCGCCCTACGTGGTGGCCACCCTGACCTTGTCGAAGTCGCTGGGCAGCCAGGGAGGTGCCGTGCTCGGCCCGGCCAAGGTGATCAGGCACCTGGTCAACACGGCGCGCACCTTCATCTTCGACACCGGGCTGGCCCCGGCCGCCGCGGGAGCGGCACTGGCGAGCCTGCGCCTTCTCCGGCGGGAGCCGGAGCGCGCCGACCGGGCTCGCGCGGTGGCCGACCGGCTGTACGGGAGGCTCACTGCCGCCGGGCTGACCGCGGCCCGGCCGGACGCGGCCGTGGTGTCGGTGCGTGCCCCGTCGGCTCCGGAGGCGCTGCGCTGGGCCGCCGACTGCCGCGAGGCGGGTCTGTCCGTGGGGTGCTTCCGCCCGCCGTCGGTGCCGGACGGCATCTCCCGGCTGAGGTTGACCGCCCGGGCCGACCTGACGGGGGAGGAGATCGATCGGGCGGTCACGACGATCGTCGCCACCGCGCCTGCCGGGGCCGCGCCGTAGGGCGGGTCGTGAACGCCGTGCCTGCCCTACGGTGCCCGGCACGCACGCCCGCCGCGTGGTCGGGATCGTCCGAGTACGCCCGGTACGGGACGGTCCTGCGCCGTGCGAGCGCACGCACCGGACGCCGCGGGGCCCGTCCCTCGGGCGGACGGCGCCACTGTCGCCACACGCCCTGAGAGGGCCGCTGCCGTGGCCGCGAAGGTCCACCGGGTCACGTCACGAGGCGGGGTCCGCGCCCCCGCTGGGACCGCCCGGCGGGTGGCCTGCGGCGCTGTGCGGTGTGCTGCCGCGGCCCGGGCCTTAGGCGGACGCGGGCGCCCCGGTCCGTACGGAGGCGAGGAAGCCGTCCCAGGCCGGGCCGGTGAAGAGTACGGCCGGGCCGTCCGTCCGCTTGGAGTCGCGGACGGCCAGCAGGCCGCCGCCGAGGACGGCCGCCTCCACGCAGTTGTTCATTCCGGTGCTGCGGCTGCTGCGCCGCCACCGCGGAGCTCTGATCAGAAGTCCGCCGGTGCTTAAGGGGGTTGCGGACACGGGGGTGCCTCCTCTACGCGTCGTCAGCGAGTGAGCTGATGAGTTCACAAGAGTCCTGGGGCGGCAGGGCGTGCGCCTGAATGGTGCGGAACGCGGCGCCGTACGCCTCTAGGTCTTCCTTCCGCTCCAGATAGAGGCTACTCGTCAAATGGTCGAGTACCACCACATCCAGATCGGAGATGTTCGTAAATGAGAAAATGACGAACGGTCCGGTGAGGCCGAGATGGCCACCCACACTGAACGGCAGTACCTGGACGTTCACCTGGGGGAGCTGTGCCACCTGCGCCAGGTGCCGCAGCTGCTCCGCCATCACCCCGGGCCCGCCGATCTGGCGGCGCAGCACCGCCTCGTCCAGCACCGCGCTCAGCTCCAGCGGCGGATCGGCCCGCAGTACCGCCTGCCGGGCCAGTCGTACGTCGACCAGCGCGTCCACCTTCGGTTCCGGAAGCCCGCCGAGCGCGGCCCGGGTCACGGCCCGTGCGTACTCGGGGGTCTGCAGCAGCCCGGGCACCACCGACAGTTCCACCGTACGGGCGGACCGGGCTCCCGCCTCCAGGCTGATGAAGTCCCGGTACTCCTGGGGCAGCAGCCCCCGGTAGTCGTGCCACCACTGCCGTCCCCGCCCCGTGTCGCCGCCCGTTCCGGGGCCTGCGGCCGAGGCGGACAGGGCCTCCAGCAAAGCGCGTTGCTCCGGGCTCACGACCTCCCCGTAGGCGTCGAGGAGCAGCCGGATGTCCTCCGGTTTCACGCCGCTGCGGCCCGTCTCGATGCGGCTGATTTTCGACTGGTGCCATCCCACGATCCGGGCGGCCTCACCACTGGTGAGGCCCGACCGGTCACGCAGGGCACGCAGTTCCTCGCCGAGCTTGCGTCGGCGCACCGCGGGACCGTGCTGCACGCCCGCCTCCTTCCACCGGCGCAGGTCGCACCAGTTTGCCGTCCAAATACGTTCTTCCGTAGCAGAGTTCACTGCATCGGGCGACAGATATATGCAGATCTTTGGGGAAAAGCAGATGTGGCGGCACGATGGGTGGCAGTCTGGCGTCCAGCACAGATCCGGGGCGATTCCGCTCCGGTGGGAAAGGGACGTCGCCATGGCAGACCACCAGGAAGCATCCATCACTCTGCCGAGCGATCCCGCCTCGGTGGCCGCTGCCCGACGCTATGTCGGGGAGGTGCTGGGCGCATGGGGGCTGCCCGAAGACGCCGAGGCCGCGGACAGTATCCGGCTGATCGTCTCAGAGCTCGCCACCAACGCCGTGCAGCATACTTTCGGCCAGTCGCCGACCTTCACCGTCGACCTCCGTCTGGAGCGCGAGGAGTGGCTGCGGGTCGGGGTGACCGACAGCTGTCCGCGCCGGCCCAAGCGGCTTCCGGCCGCCGTCCAGCAGGACAACGGCCGCGGGCTGGTCATCATCCGCTGGCTCGCCGTGGAGGCGGGGGGCCGGCTCTCGGTCACCCCCGCCGAGGACGGCGGCAAGACGGTCTGGATCGCGCTGCCCTGGACCGCGGCCGCGCCGGCCGCCGCCAGGGGCTGCTGACCGCAGGTCGCACCGCCGAACCCACCACGAACGCCGGGCGGCCCTCGGGCCCCCGGCGTCTTCCGTATACGGAAGTCCCGGCCGGCGGGCCGCCGGCCCGAACCGGGTGCCTTCCCGAAACGTGGGTTAACTCTGCGGAAAAGATCGGCCCATAGCGTGGCGGGCACGTGCGTCCGCCATTGATCACCCATCGGCCGGTAAAGCCGCGGTCGGCGCAACGGAAAGCCTTCCCCTGCGTTGGGCAAGAGACGCTTGGGTCGGAAATGCGCAGGTCAACAGAGTGTTGAACGCCTATAAGGTCACCTCGGCGTGAAGTCGATCTTGTCCCGGAAGCATGGTGATACGAGTGCAACTGACACCGCACGAACAGGAGCGACTGCTCCTCCACGTGGCCGCGGACGTGGCCGAGAAGCGGAGGGCGCGCGGAGTGCGCCTGAACCATCCCGAGGCGGTGGCGCTGATCACTTCGCACATCCTCGAAGGGGCCCGCGACGGCCGGACGGTGGCCGAGCTCATGGCCTCCGGCCGCACCGTGCTGACCCGGGCCGAGGTCATGGAGGGGATCCCCGAGATGATCCACGACGTGCAGGTCGAGGCGACCTTCCCGGACGGCACGAAACTCGTCACGGTCCACGACCCCATCGTCTGACAAGGAGTACCCCCGCATGATCCCCGGCGAAATCGCCTTCGGGGAGGGCCCGGTACTGCTCAACGAGGGCCGCCCCGTCACCCGTCTCACCGTGCTCAACTCCGCCGACCGGCCCGTCCAGGTCGGCTCCCACTACCACTTCGCCGAGGCCAACCCCGGCCTCGACTTCGACCGTGCCGCGGCCCACGGGCTGCGCCTCAACGTCCCCGCCGGTACGGCCGTCCGCTTCGAGCCGGGCATCCCGGCGGCGGTGGAACTCGTCCCGCTGGCGGGCTCGCGGACCGTACCGGGACTGCGCGGCGAGACCGGAGGGCCGCTCGATGGCTGAGATCTCCCGCCAGGTGTACGCCGACCTCTTCGGGCCGACGACCGGCGACCGGATCCGGCTCGCCGACACCGACCTCTTCGTCGAGATCGAGCAGGACCTCGGCGGCGGCCCCGGCCGCTCCGGCGACGAAGCCGTCTTCGGCGGCGGCAAGGTCATCCGCGAATCCATGGGCCAGGCCCGCACCACCCGCGCCGAGGGCGCACCCGACACGGTGATCACCGGGGTCGTGATCCTCGACCACTGGGGCATCGTCAAGGCCGACCTCGGCATCCGCGACGGTCGGATCTGCGGCATCGGCAAGGCCGGCAACCCCGACACCATGGACGGCGTCGACCCGGCACTGGTCATCGGTCCCGAGACCGAGATCATCGCGGGCAACGGGAAGATCGTCACCGCCGGGGCCATCGACGCCCACGTGCACTTCATCTCCCCGACCGTCGTCGACGAGGCCCTCGCCTCCGGGATCACCACCCTGGTCGGCGGCGGTACCGGACCGGCCGAGGGCACCAAGGCCACCACCGTCACCCCCGGCCCCTGGCACCTGGCCCGGATGTTCGCGGCGCTGGAGGCCTACCCGGTCAACATCGGCCTCCTCGGCAAGGGCAACACCACCTCGCGCGAGGCGATGCACTCCCAGCTGCGGGGCGGAGCCCTCGGATTCAAGATCCACGAGGACTGGGGAGCCACCCCCGCGGCCATCGACGCCTGCCTCGGCGTCTGCGACGAGACCGGCGCCCAGGTCGCCATCCACACCGACACGCTCAACGAGGCGGGCTTCGTCGCCGACACCCTCGCGGCCATCGCCGGGCGGACCATCCACTCCTACCACACCGAGGGCGCGGGCGGCGGGCACGCACCCGACATCATCACCGTGGTCTCCGAGCCGAACGTCCTGCCCAGCTCCACCAACCCCACCCGGCCGCACACCGTCAACACCGTCGAGGAACACCTCGACATGCTGATGGTCTGCCACCACCTCAACCCGGCCGTCCCCGAGGACCTCGCCTTCGCCGAGTCCCGCATCCGACCCTCGACGATCGCCGCCGAGGACGTGCTGCACGACCTCGGCGCCATCTCCATCATCTCCTCCGACTCCCAGGCCATGGGCCGTGTCGGCGAGGTCGTGCTGCGCACCTGGCAGACCGCCCACGTGATGAAGCGGCGACGCGGATTCCTCCCCGGCGACGGACCCGCCGACAACCACCGGGCCCGCCGCTACGTCGCCAAGTACACGATCAACCCCGCCGTGGCCCAGGGGATCGCCCGCGACGTCGGCTCGGTCGAGACCGGCAAACTCGCCGACCTGGTGCTGTGGAACCCTGCCTTCTTCGGCGTCAAGCCCGAGCTCGTCATCAAGGGCGGCCAGATCGCCTACGCGCAGATGGGCGACGCGAACGCCTCCATCCCCACCCCGCAGCCCGTCCTGCCCCGGCCGATGTTCGGCAGCCACGGCCGCGCCCCCGGCCTGAACTCGCTGAACTTCACGGCCCAGGCCGCGCTCGACGACGGCCTGCCCGAACGGCTCGGACTCGGCAAGCGGTTCACCGCCATAGAGAACACGCGGAAGGTGACCAAGGCGGACATGCGCAACAACGACGCCATGCCGCGGGTCGAGGTCGACGCCGACACCTTCACCGTCACCATCGACGGCGAAGCGATCGAACCGGCGCCCGCCGCGGAACTGCCCATGGCCCAGCGCTACTTCCTCTTCTGATGGGGTCCGCCACATGAGCCTCGCCGCGCTCCTCGTCCTCGCGGACGGCCGGTTCCCCGCAGGCGGCCACGCCCACTCCGGCGGGGCCGAGGCCGCCTGCAAGGCCGGCCGGATCCACGACGCCGCCACCCTGGAGGACTTCTGCCGCGGCCGGCTGCACACCGCCGGGCTCACCGCGGCGGCCCTCGCCGCGGCGGCCGCCGTCGGGCTCGACCCCGCCGTGCTCGACTCCGCGGCCGACGCCCGCACCCCGTCGCCCGCCTTGCGCACCGCGGCGCGGCGGCTGGGCCGCCAGCTGCTGCGGGCCGCGCGGGCCACCTGGCCCGACCCCGGCCTGGAGCAGCTGGCCGCGGCGTTCCCGCGCGGCGCCCACCAGCCCGTCGTGCTCGGCCTCACCGCCCGGGCGGCCGGGCTCGGGCCGCTCGACGCCGCCCACGTGGCGGCGTACGAGAGCGTCGGCGGACCGGCGACCGCCACCGTGCGGCTGCTGGGCCTGGACCCCTTCGAGGCGAGCGGGGTGCTGGCCCGACTCGCCCCCCAGCTCGACGCGGTCGCGGCCCGGGCCGCCGAGGCCGCCCACCAGGCCCTGCTGGACGGGCCAGGAGCCCTGCCCGCGGCCTCCTCGCCGCTGCTGGAGATCACGGCCGAGGTCCATGCCGACTGGCCGGTCCGGCTGTTCGCCTCCTGACCGACCGCCGCACCCCTTCGACCCCCGGGAGCCCCCGATGCACCTCGACCACGCCGTCACCCCCACCCACCGGCACACCCACAGTGCCGAACCGCTGCGCGCCGACGGCACCCGGCGCGCCCTGCGCATCGGCCTCGGCGGCCCCGTCGGCTCCGGCAAGACCGCCACCGTCGCCGCCTTGTGCCGCGCCCTGCGCACCGACCTCTCCATGGCGGTCGTCACCAACGACATCTACACCCGCGAGGACGCCGAGTTCCTGCTCCGCGAGGCGGTCCTGCCACCGGAGCGGATCAGCGCCGTGGAGACCGGGGCCTGCCCCCACACCGCCATCCGGGACGACATCTCCGCCAACCTGGAGGCCGTGGAAGAACTGGAGGAGGCCTTCCGCGGACACGCCCCGCTGGATCTGATCCTCGTCGAGTCCGGCGGCGACAACCTCACGGCCACCTTCTCCCGGGGCCTCGTCGACGCCCAGATCTTCGTCATCGACGTGGCCGGCGGTGACGACATCCCGCGCAAGGGCGGGCCCGGCGTCACCACCGCCGACCTCCTCATCGTCAACAAGACCGACCTCGCCCCGCATGTCGGATCCGACCTCGGTCGGATGGCCCGCGACGCCGCCGAACAGCGCGGAGACCTGCCCGTCGCCTTCCAGTCGCTGCGCGGCCCCGAAGGCGTGGCCCCGGTCGCCGGATGGGTCCGGGAGCGGATCGCCGCCTGGACCGCACGGTGACCACGGCGCCCCCCGCCCCCCGGCCCGCCGCCGGAGTACGGGCCACCGCCCGCATCCACGCCGTGGCCGACGGGCGGGGCGGGACCGCGCTGCCCCTGCTGGCCGGGGAGGGCCCGCTCGCCCTGCGCCGCACCCGCGGCCGGGAGGCCGAGGCGGGGGTCGTCCTCGTCGGAGCGATGAGCGCCCCGCTGGGCGGCGACCACCTCACGGTCCGCGCCACCGCAGGACCCGGGGCCCGGCTGTCCCTGGCCTCGGCGGCGGCCACCCTGGCCCTGCCCGGCCGGGACGGCGAACCCGCCCGCTACGACGTGGAGCTGGACCTGGACGACGATGCCTCGGTGCGGTGGCTGCCGGAGCCGCTCGTCTCGGTCCGCGGCAGTGACCTGCGGGTGCGCACCCAGGTCCGGCTGGCCCCTACCGCGCGCCTGCTGCTGCGCGAGGAGCAGGCGCTGGGACGCCACGGGGAGCCGCCCGGTCTGCTGCGCAGCCGCCTCACCGTCACCCACGGCGGCCGCCCGCTGCTGGACCAGGAGCTCGCCTGCGGCCCCGGCGCACCCGGCGGCTGGGACGGCCCGGCCGGCCTCGCCGGACACCGGGCCGTCGGCCAGCTCCTCGTCGTGGACCCCGCCTTCGCGCAGGACCCGCCGCCGGCCGCGGTGCTGGGAGAGTGCGCCGTCGCGACCCCGCTCGCGGGTCCGGCCGTCCTGGTGACGGCCCTGGCCGGGGACGCCCTCCGGCTGCGCGAGGTCCTCGACGCGGCCTGCCGTACCTATCACCGCTGACGCGGACGACCCGGCCACCGTCGGCCGTACCCGGCCACCGTCGGCCGTACCCGGCCGTACCCGGCCGTTCGGCCGCCGCGGCGCAGACCCGTGAGGAGGGGCAGGCTCAGCGCGTGCTGCGCCGGGCCCTCTTGCGCGCCTGCTCCTCCTCGGCCTTCACCTCGGCCGCGTACCGGTCGACGTACTCCTGCCCGGAAAGGCCGAGGATCGCGTACATGATCTCGTCGGTGACCGCCCGCAGGACGGCGCGCTCGCCCTCCATGCCGGCGTACCGGGAGAAGTCCAGCGGCTCACCGAAGCGGATCGTCACCCGCCGGATGTTGGGGATCTTCTGGCCGGGCGGCTGGATCTCGAAGGTTCCCACCATCGCGCAGGGGATGACCGGCACCCCGGCGCCCAGGGCCATCGCGGCCACCCCCGCCTTGCCCTTGTACAGCCGGCCGTCGTGCGAGCGGGTGCCCTCCGGGTAGATGCCCAGCAGCTCGCCCCTGGCCAGCACGCCCAGCCCCTCGCGCAGGGCGGCCCGGCCGGCGTCCTTGCCGGACCGGTCCACCGGGATCTGCCCGGCGCTGCGGAAGAACGCCGCGGTCAGCCGGCCCTTGACTCCCGGACCGGTGAAGTACTCGGCCTTCGCGAGGAAGGTGATCCGACGCGCCAGGATCGCGGGCATCAGGAAGTGGTCGGAGAACGACAGGTGATTGCCCGCGACGATCGCGGCGCCCTGCGCGGGGACGTTCTCCAGCCCCTCGATCCGCGGCCGGAACAGCAGCCTCAGCAGAGGTCCGAGGAGCACGTGCTTGAGCAAGTGGTAGAACACCAGGCCGCTCCTGTCGGTATCCCGTCGTCACGGCCATTTTACGGACGGTGAGCTCCGGGACGAGGGGCGGCGGCGGCCTTCCTCAGGTACTGCGTGAGGCGGCCATCCCGGCGGTCAGAAGCCCCAGCACCACCCAGCCGAACCACAGCCAGCCGTTGCTGCCGAGGACCACCGAGTACGTGGCGACGGCCACCAGTGCGGCGAAGGTCATCACTGCCATCGCCTTAACGGATCCGGTCATGCCCCATGGTGGCGCGCCGGAGCGGGATCGCGCTACCGGCCACGCGCCTGAAGCGAGGCGAGATACGCGTTGTACGCCTCCAGCTCCCGGTCGCCGTTGCGGTCCGCGGCCCGGTCGGAGCGCTTCGCGGTCCGCTGCTCGGAGTGGTACCACTGGTAGATCAGGGCGATCAGGACCAGTACCGAGGGGATCTCGCTGAAGGCCCAGGCGATGCCGCCGCCCCACTGCTGGTCGAGCAGCGGATCGATGCCGAGGGATGCGGGCGGGTTCGCGTACGTCTTGATCATCGGCTGGCTCGCCATCATCAGGGCGATGCCGAAGAAGGCGTGGAAGGGCATGCCCGCGAAGAGCTCCAGCATCCGCATGACATAGCCCGGACGGTGCGGACCGGGGTCGATGCCCATGATCGGCCAGAAGAAGATCAGACCGACGGCGAAGAAGTGGACCATCATCGAGATGTGCCCGGCCCGGCTCTCCATCAGGAAGTCGAAGAGCGGGGTGAAGTACAGCGCGTAGAGGCTGGCGATGAACATCGGGATCGTGAACGCCGGATGGGTGATCACCCGCATGTACCGGCTGTGCAGCAGCGCCAGCAGGAGCTCGCGCGGCCCCTTGCGCCCGCGGGCGGCGGGCGGCAGGGCGCGCAGGGCCAGCGTCACCGGGGCGCCCAGCAGCACCAGGATCGGGGTGACCATGCTGATCACCATGTGCTGGACCATGTGCACGCTGAACATCACCATGCCGTAGTCGTTCAGCCTGGTGCACATCACGAGGAGCACGGTCAGCACGCCCAACGTGAAGGCGATGGTGCGGCCCGGCGCCCAGGAGTCCCCTCGCCGGCGCAGCCGCAGCACGCCCCACCCGTACAGCGCCAGCCCGAGCAGGGAGCCGAACAGGAAGAACGCGTCGAAGGAGAACTCCAGTCCGCGCCCGAGAGTGAACGGCGGCAAGTCCATGTGCAGGTCCATGCCGTGCCCGCTGTGGTCCATCTGTTCACTCCCTCGACTGTGCTGCCCCACCACAGTAGTGCCGCCCCCGTACGCTCGTGCGCGCGGGGGCGGTCTGTCACAAAAGGGACGTCGGGCAGGGGCGGGAGAACCGTCAGAGAACCGTCTGGGCCTCGGCGTAGCGCTCGGCCGGGACGGTCTTGAGGGTGGAGGTCGCCTCGGCGAGCGGCACCATCTCGATGTCGGTCCCGCGCAGCGCGGTGAGCATGCCGAACTCGCCCCGGTGCGCCGCCTCCACCGCGTGCCACCCGAACCGGGTGGCGAGGACCCGGTCGTACGCGGTGGGCGTGCCGCCGCGCTGGACATGGCCCAGGATCACCGGCCGGGCCTCCTTGCCCAGGCGGTTCTCCAACTCGACGGCGAGCAGGGTGCCGATGCCGGCGAACCGCTCGTGGCCGTAGATGTCCTTGCCCCGCTCCTCGAAGGCCATCGAGCCCGGCCGGGGCTTGGCGCCCTCGGCGACGACGACGATCGCGAACCGCTTGCCCGCGGAGAAGCGCTCGCCGACGATCGCCGTCAGCTCGTCGATGTCGAAGGGGCGCTCCGGCACGACGATGGCGTGCGCGCCGGCCGCCATGCCCGAGTGCAGGGCGATCCACCCCGTGTGGCGCCCCATGACCTCGACGACCATCACGCGCTGGTGCGACTCGGCGGTGGTCTTCAACCGGTCCAGCGCCTCCGTGGCGACCCCGACGGCGGTGTCGAAGCCGAAGGTGACGTCGGTGGAGGAGATGTCGTTGTCGATCGTCTTCGGGACGCCGACGATGGGCAGGCCGGCCTGGGAGAGCAGGTTCGCGGCCTTCAGGGTGCCCTCGCCGCCGATCGGGATGATCGCGTCGAGCCCGAGGTCGGCGACGTGCCCGCGGGCACGCTCGACGCCGTCGCGCAGGTGCGCGGGCTGGACCCGGGAGGATCCGAGGATGGTGCCGCCGCGGGCCAGGATGCCGGCGACGGCATCGAGGTCGAGCTTGCGGTAGTCCGCCTCCAGCAGGCCCTTCCAGCCGTCGTGGAAGCCGATCACCTCGTCGCCGTGATCGACGACGGCACGGTGCACGACGGAGCGGATGACGGCGTTGAGGCCGGGGCAGTCGCCACCGGAAGTGAGCACACCTATGCGCATGGCAGAAGAGACCTTTGCAACGTGGGCCGGCGACCGGACCACGTCGTCCGGTTGGAACTACGGCCACCCTACAAGCGGTTTAGCAGTGCGCTGAACCATCCTCCACATGCTGGTCGCACTCCTCGTACAAAACGACGTCGGCCCGGTCCCCCCAAGGGAAAACCGGGCCGAACACATGATGCGGGGGTCGCCCTGATGAGCGGTTCGCCCGGCTGCTACGCGGGCTGCGTGGCAGCCGCGATGCGCTCCGCGCGCAGCGCCTCGTACCACCGGTCGTCCATGGCCGGGAGCGCGTTCACGTCCAGGGCCAGCTTCAGCAGCAGGTCCGCGATCTGCGGGTTGCGGGCCATCACCGGACCGTGCATGTACGTCCCGAACACCGTGTCGTTGTAGGCGCCTTCGGTACCGTCGCCGGTGCCGTTGCCGCGGCCCATCGTCACCCGTGCGAACGGCTTCGCCGTCGGGCCGAGGTGGGTGACGCCCTGGTGGTTCTCGAAGCCGGTCAGCTGCGGCAGGCCCAGGCGCGGGTCGATGTCCGCGAGGACGTCGCCGACGCACCGCTCGCCCTCACCGCGCACGGTGACGACGTCGAGCAGGCCGAGGCCCTCCTGACGGTGGCCCTGGTCGTTGACGAACTCCTGGCCCAGGATCTGGTACCCGGCGCAGACGGAGAAGACGATCGCGCCGTTGGAGACGGCGCGCTCCAGGCCGCCGTCGCGCAGCAGCCGCTCCGCCGCCAGGCGCTGAGGCCGGTCCTCGCCGCCGCCGATCAGGTAGATGTCGCCCGAGGTGGGGATGGGCTGGTCGCTGCGCACGTCCACGCGCTGCACGTCCAGGCCGCGCTGGCGGGCCCGGCGCTCCACCACGAGGGCGTTGCCCTGGTCTCCGTACGTGCTGAGCAGGTCGGGGTAGACCCACACCAGACGCAGGCTGTTGTCGCTCATGCTCGTGTGTCCTCTGGGGGTATGAGTACTAGTTGCCGACGCGGCGGCGCACGTCCTGGAAGGCGGTGTAGTTGGCGATCAGCTCGATCTGCCCGGGCGGTGCGAGCTGCACGGCCTCGTCGATGGTCTCGCACACCCGGAAGTCCAGGCCGGCGACCTCCAGGCGGACGGCGAGGTCCAGCTTGCGGTCGCCGATCACGAAGATCGGGTGACCGGCCAGGCGCGGGTAGTCGACGTCCCACAACCAGGAGGTGTCGGTACCGTCGGCGCCGCGCGCGTTCACGGAGAGGATCACCGGGGCGGGCGGCGGGTCGATCAGCGAAAACGTTTCGAGCCAGCCCGCGGGGTTCTTCGCGAGCAGGAGGCGCAGCTCGCGGCCCTGGAAGTGGACCACGTCGTAGCGGCCGGCGACCGCCTGCACCTGGTACATCCGCTCCAGCGCGACCTGCGGCGGGACGCCGAAGACGGCGGCCACGGCGGCCGAGGTGGCGGCGTTGGCCTTGTTGGCGCGGCCGGGCAGCTGGAGGTGGATCGGCCAGGCCGAGCCGTGCGGGTCCAGCACGTGGTCGCCGGAGAGCACCCACGTCGGGGTCGGGCGGCGGAAGCCGCACTCGCCGCAGAACCAGTCGTCGCCGGGGCGCTGCATGACACCGCCGCAGGAGGGACACGACCAGGCGTCGTCCTTCCACTCCTGACCAGCCGCGACCCACACCACGTTCTGCGAGGAGGAGGCGGCCCAGACGATCAGCGGGTCGTCGCAGTTGGCGACGATGGCCGCCTTGGAGCCCTGGAGGCCCTCCCGCCACTTCTCCGCCAGCATGCGGGTCTCGGCGGCGCGGTCGAGCTGGTCGCGGGAGAGGTTGAGCAGGGCGATCACCTTGGGGGTGACGTCCCGGGCCACTCCGGCCAGGTACTTCTCGTCGACCTCGATGACGCCGTACTTGGCATCCGAGCCGCCGGCGAGTGCCGAGGTGATGCCCGCGGGCATATTGGCGCCCAGGGCGTTGGAGACGACCGGACCGCTGGCCCGCAGGGCCTCGGCGATCAGTCGGGTCGTCGTGGTCTTGCCGTTCGTCGCGGAGACGAGGACGACGTCGAGGTGTTGCGCCAGCGCGCCGAGAAGATCGGGGTCGAGCCTGAGAGCGACCTTGCCTCCGATCACCGATCCGCTTCCGCGTCCCGCGGCCCGCGACACCGCCGCCGCGGCCTTGCCCGCCGTCACGGCCAGCTTGGCCCGCGGCGAAAGCGGCTCCGTGTTGCCTGCCATCGTCCCTTGTCCTCCTAGCGTCGGTCGGCCCCAGCCTATCCAGTACCTGTCGCAGCCTTGACCGCGGCGCCCCCGCCCCGCCGTCGATCTCCTCCCGCGACCGCCCGTCGTACGCTTACGGCCATGCGACAGCGCCTGATCCCCGGTACCACCGGCCTCGTCCGCACCATGAGCCTGCTGGGTGATCCGGTGCTCCACTCACCCTGCCCGGAGGTCACCGAGTTCGGCCCCTCCCTCGACCGGCTCGTCGAGGACATGTTCGCGACGATGTACGCCGCCGAGGGGGTCGGCCTCGCCGCGAACCAGATCGGAGTCGCCCAGCGGGTGTTCGTCTACGACTGTCCCGATGATGAAGACGTACGGCACGTCGGGCACGTCGTCAACCCGCGTCTGGTGGCGGCCGACGGGGACGAGTTCGTCGGGCCCGAGGGCTGCCTGTCCCTGCCGGGCCTGGAGGCGGGCACGGCCCGCTTCGACCACGCGGTGGTGGAGGGGGTCACCTCGGACGGCGCGCCCGTGCGGGTCTCCGGTACCGGGTTCTTCGCGCGCTGCCTCCAACACGAGTGCGACCACCTCGACGGGACGGTGTACGCGGACCGGGTGACCGGCATGCGGGCCCGCCGTCTGCGCCGGGCGATCGCGAAGGCCCCCTGGGGGGCCGATGCGCAGCGCGGCTGACGGATCTTCCCCGAGGGCGGCCTGCCCCGCCACGCCCTAGGCCCCGCCAACCGGCCACCCCGTCGGCCTCGGCGGGCCCGGACGGGTCAGAAGCCGGGGCCGTCCTCGCGGTTGCCGGCGGTGGCGAGGCGACCCCAGAGCAGGTCGGTGAGGCCCGCGACCAGGTCCGCGCGGCCGCAGGGGCGTTCACCCAGCCACCAGTCGCCGGCCGCGTGCATCATGCCGACGATGCCGTGGCCCCAGACCCGGGCCAGCTGCTCCCCGCCGGGGCCGAGGTCCACCCGCTCGCTGATCACCTGGGCCAGCTCCTCCCCGAGCCTGCGCAGCAGGGGCGCCGAGTGCAGGCCGACGTCGAAGCCCCGTTCGGTGGTGTGCGAGTCCTCCGCGGGGTGCATCAGGAAGCGGTACACCTGCGGGCGGGCCTCGATGGCGGCCAGGTAGGTGTCGAGGGTCGATTCCACCCGCCGGCGCCGCTCGGCCGGGGCGTCCAGCGCCGCCCGGAGCGAGCCGAGCAGGGCGTCGGTGTGCCGGACGGCGAGTGCCTGGTAGAGGCCCGCCTTGTCCCCGAAGTGCCGGTACAGGATGGGCTTGGTGATGCCCGCCTCGGCCGCGATGGCGTTCATGGAGGCCTTGGGGCCGTCCCTGAGCACGACCCGGTCGGCGGCTTCGAGCAGCTCCCGCCGGCGGCGCTCGGCCGCTCCGGGTTCGCCGGTCTGCTGCGTGGTCTCCATGACGTGTTCTCTCCCCGCCCTTGCGATGTGCCTGACGCCCACGCAACGTAACACCCGGGGCGCCCCGGCGATCGAATCGGCGGACACGACCGGGCAGCCGTCGACCGAATCGCTCGCGCTTGACAGTGCTTACTCGCCGGTAACAGACTGTGCCCCCCGGATGGGTTACCGCTAGTAACCCCTGGAGTGACGAGTACGGACAGGTGGAGGGGACATGGCGGAGTTCACCATGGAGCTGAACGACGACCAGAAGCAGGTGCGGGACTGGATCCACGGCTTCGCGGCCGATGTGATGCGACCCGCCGCCGCCGAATGGGACGAGCGCGAAGAGACTCCGTGGCCCGTCATCCAGGAGGCCGCCAAGGTCGGCATCTACTCGCTGGACTTCTACGCCCAGCAGTACTTCGACCCGACCGGGCTCGGCATCCCGATGGCCATGGAGGAGCTCTTCTGGGGCGACGCCGGCATCGCGCTCTCCATCGTCGGCACCGGGCTCGCGGCCATCGGCGTCGTGGCCAACGGCACCGAGGAGCAGATCGGCACCTGGATCCCCCAGATGTACGGCACCCCCGACGACGTGAAGGTCGCCGCCTTCTGCTCCTCCGAGCCGGACGCAGGCTCGGACGTCGGCTCGATGCGCACCCGCGCGGTCTACGACCAGGCGAAGGACGAGTGGGTGCTCAACGGCACCAAGACCTGGGCCACCAACGGCGGGATCGCCAACGTCCACATCGTCGTGGCCGTCGTCGACCCGGAGCTGGGGACCAAGGGGCACGCGTCCTTCATCGTGCCGCCGGGCACCCCCGGGCTGTCCCAGGGGCAGAAGTTCAAGAAGCACGGCATCCGCGCCTCCCACACCGCCGAGGTGGTCCTGGAGGACGTGCGGATCCCCGGAAACTGCCTGCTCGGCGGCAAGGAGAAGCTGGACGAGCGCCTCGCCCGGGCCCGCGAGCGGGCCCGCAGCGGCGGGGGCGAGCGCGTCAAGAACGCGGCCATGGCCACCTTCGAGGCCTCCCGGCCGGCCGTCGGCGCGATGGCCGTGGGCACCGCGCGCGCCGCGTACGAGGTCGCTCTCGACTACGCGAAGACCCGTACGCAGTTCGGCCGCCCGATCATCGACAACCAGGGGGTGGCCTTCCAGCTCGCCGACATGCGCACCCAGATCGACGCCGCCCGGCTGCTGGTGTGGCGGGCGTCCTGGATGGCGGTCGCGGGCCGGCCGTTCGAATCGGCCGAGGGTTCGATGTCCAAGCTGTTCGCGAGCGAGGTCTCCAAGAAGGTCACCGCCCAGGCCGTGCAGATCCTCGGTGGCAACGGCTTCACCCGCGAGTACCCGGTCGAGCGGATGCACCGGGACAGCGCGATCTACACGATCTTCGAGGGCACCAGTGAGATCCAGCGGCTGGTGATCGCGCGCACGATCTCCGGCATCCCGATCCGCTGACGCGGGACGGGACCGGACGAAGCGGGGCCGGGATACGAGGCGGGCTGGGATGAGGCGGTGCGGGTGCGGGCGGGCCCGCACCGCTGCGTCCCGGCCGCCCGGCTGCGGGCTCGGGGCCGTTGCGTTCCGGCCGCCGCGCGTCCGCCGTCGGGTGCGTAGCGGTGCGATGATCACGCAGGACCCGGCCGGCTCCTCAGACGGCCAGCAGCCGGGTGATGGCGCGGCCGAAGACGCGACGGCCGACGGCCGCCACCAGGGGGTCCAGGGCGCGGGGGAGGCCGCGCAGGTGCAGTTCCTCGCGCCAGTGGACCTCCGAACCACCCGCCGGTAGGGAGTGGATCTCGATCTCCGCCCAGCCCGTCACCGCCCGGCCGCGCTTCTCCAGCCGGACGAGGCCCGCCGCCTCGGACACCGGCGGCCGCCAGACCACGACCTCCATCCTGTCGTCGAAGGTGATCCTTCCCACACCCGTGCGGGCCGTGAAGATCGTTCCCGCGTGCGTCGGCGGCGGACTCTCGATGATCGTCCGCGTGAGGGGGACCTGCGCCCCGTGGCGCTCCCAGTCCGTGAGCCTCGACCACGCCTCGGCGACGGGCGCGGACGTACGGTGAACGATCCGGATAACGGGCATGAGCGCATCGTAATCGGGCATACACACCGTGAACTGGACGGCGAATACGGGTTCCGTCCAGGGGTGGCGATCGGTAATACTCGCCGCCACCGTGGATCGCGGTACGACCGGGTGACCACCGGCCCTCCCGCCCCACATCGCGAGGAGGTGCGCCATGTGCTCCCACCAGCCCCCCTGCCCAGCCGCCGACAGCGCCGACCACGACGCCGCCCGCACCGTGGCCTCCCACCCCGAACAGGGATGGAGTCTGCTCTGCAACGGAGTCGTGATCTTCGACGACACCGGTGAACTGCTCCCCGACAGCCGTGCGGTGGACCCCCGCCGCCCGGCCCTGGTCTGAGCGAGGAGGCAGCATGCGCCAGCAGCTGATCCGAAAGCCCGTCCCCAAGCCCGCTCCCCGAGACCTGGACCTGCGCACACCGTCGGGCAGACCCCTCCCGTACTGACGGGAGCCCCGACGCGGTTACACAGCGCGCCGTCCACGGGCCGGGTTCAGCCCGTGGGCGCCGCCGCCCCGCCCCGGAACGCCGCCTCGAAGGCGGCGTCTCCGATCGCCGCCCGCGCCTGCCGTTCGCTCCGGTCCCGTACGGCCGTCAGCGAGGGCGAGCCCATCTGCGGTCGGCCCACCGTGCGCCACCAGGCGTGCCCGGTGCCCAGCAGGCGCGCCGCCAGCTCGCCGTCGCCCAGTCCGGCCACCGCTGCGGCCAGCAGGTCCAGGCCGAGCGCGATGCCCAGCCGGTCGCCGAGGAGCCGCTTCCCGGAAAGCATGGCCCGTACGTGGCGTGCGGCCTCCCCGTGGTCGCCCAGGCCCAGCGCGGCCACCGCCAGGACGTAGTCCGCGTACGCCCGCATCCAGCGCTCGCCCAGCTCCGCGCAGGCCTCCCGCAGCGAGTGCGCCTCCTCGGCCGCCTCCTCGAAGCGTCCCAGCGCGCACAGGGAGTATCCGGTGGCCAGCTTGCACAGGAGCCAGCCCGGTCCGGTGGTGCGCCCGCCATGGGCGGCACGGGCCTGCGGGCCGGCCAGCCGCAGGGCCCGTACCGGGTCGCCCGGCATCAGGACCGACGCCGCGTGCAGGTAGGCGGCGCGCAACTCCCGCTCGGGGTCGGCCAGGTGGGCCGCGTCCCGGGCGCACTCCTCGCCGAGGCGCCGCGCCTCGTCCATGTCGCCCTGGAGGACCATGGTGAGCCCGAGGGCCCACCGGGCCTGGTTGTGGGCGAGCCCGGTGCGAGGGGCGAGCCGCAGGGCCCGTTCCAGGAAGGCGCGGCCCTCGTGCACGTGCCCGCACGCGAACCAGTAGAACCACAGCGCCCCGGCCATCTCCAGCGCTGCCGACGGGTCGGCGCCGAGCAGGTGTTCCAGGGCCGTACGCAACTGCGCGTGCTCGGCGGTGATCCTCCGGTACCAGTCCACCTGCCCCGGGCCCATCCAGCCCCGGTCGGCGGCGTGCGAGAGCGCCGCGTACCAGTGGGCGTGCCGGTCGGCGACCAGCTGCGTCTCGCCGAGCTCGCCCAGCCAGTCGTGCCCGTACTCGCGGATCGTGTCCAGCAGCCGGTAGCGGGCGCCGGCGCCGCGTTCCTCGGTGCGCAGGACCACGGACTTGGCGGCGAGACCGGCGAGCGTGCGTTCGACCCGGGCGGCCGGCAGTGGTCCGCCCGCGCATACGGCGCGCGCCGCAGCGATGTCGAAGTCGCCGGTGAACACCGAGAGTCGGGCCCACAGGAGCCGTTCCAGCGGCTCGCACAGCTCGTGGCTCCAGCCGATCGTGGTCCGCATCGTCCGGTGCCGGGGCGGCCGGGAGACGCGGACGTCCGACAGCATTTCGAAGCGCTCGCCGATCCGCTCGGCCATCTGCTCGACCGTCCACAACCGCATCCGGGCGCCGGCGAGTTCCAGGGCGAGGGGGATGCCGTCGAGGCGTCGGCATACCTCGGCGGCGACGGCGGTCCGCTCCGGGTCGGCGAAGACGGCCGCGGCGCGCGGGGTCGCGGCGAGCGCGCGGGTGCGGAAGAGGGCCAAGGCGTCGCTGTCGGGTCCTTCGCAGGGCAGCGGGCGGACCTCGACGACCTCTTCGATCGCGCTGCGCAGGGGCTCCCTGGAGGTGATCAGGATGGTCAACCCGGGTGCCGACTGCAGGAGTTCGCCCGCCAGGTGGCGGCACTCGGGAACCAGGTGCTCGCAGGTGTCCAGGACCAGCAGGAGCTCCCTGTCGGCCATCCACGCGCAAAGTTCCTCGTCGAGGGGGCGGGGGGAGTGGTCGGCGAGGCCGACGGCGTGCGCGACGGTGGCGGTCAGCAGGGCGGGATCGCGCAGTGGTGACAGCTCGACCCACCAGGCGCCGTCGGGCCGGGCCCGGTCGGCGCCGGCGACCGCGCGCAGGGCGAGCCGGGACTTGCCGACGCCTCCCACCCCGGTCAGGGTGATCAGTCTGCGCTCGCGCAACAGCTTCCCGAGCAGCTGGAGTTCGGGCTGTCTGCCGATGAAGCCGGCGGGCTCCGCGGGCAGGTTGCCCGGCGGTCTGCCGGCTCCCGGCCCGGGGGCATCTTCCGTGGAATCTGGCTGATTGTCATTGACCGAGTACTCACCGAACACGGGAGTATTCTGCGTGATCTTCTTATCCCACCGTGCCGTTAAGGCCGGATCGGGTCCCCCGGGTTCACGCGACGAGCGTGATCCGGCGTTCGGCGGAGAACGCCCCCCAGTTGCCGTCGGGGAGCCTTGCGCGCAGCTTCACGGCCCACTCGGTGCCGGTGGGCTCGGCCACCGTGAGGCGGTGTTCCGCCCGGCCGGCCGGTACCGCTCCCGCGCCGAACTGGATGACGGTCGTGGGCCGTCCGTTGACGTACAGCTCGTACTCGGTGGTGGGCCGGCCGGTCTCGGGGGCGGTCCAGGTGAGCGTGACCGTGCCCGGCGAGGCGGTGGCGGTGAGGTCGGCGGGGGCGGTGCCCGGACCGTCGCCGGAGGCGGGCGGGGTGCTCACGTCCACGGCCGGGCCGTCGGGGGAGGAGTTGTCGGCGCCGTCCCGGGCCCGGACCGTGAAGGTGTAGACGGTGTCGGGCCGCAGGCCGGTCAGGGTGGTGTCGGTGTCGCCGGGGCCGGCCGTGTGGATGCGGGCGCCGCCCTGGTAGACGTCATACGCCGTGACGCCCGTGTCGTCCGTCGACGGGGTCCACGACAGCCGGGCCGACCGGGGTCCGGTCGCGCTGCCGGTGGTGGCGCCGGGTGCGGTGGGCGGCGTCCGGTCCTCGGGCTTCGCCGCCGGGGTGGTGGCGAGCGCGGCCGGAGCGGCTTCGGAGAGGTTCCCGGCGGCGTCCCGGGCCCGCACCGTGAAGGAGTAGCCGGTCCCCGGGACGAGGCCGGTGACGTCCATCATGGTCCTCTCGGCCGGGAGTTCCCGTACCAGCCGTCCGCCCTCGAAGACCTGGTAGCGGGTCACGCCGTCGCGATCCGCGGCCGCGTCCCACATGACGTGCACGGTGGTGGCGCTGCCGGCCTGGGCGGTGAGTCCGCTGGGGGCGGACGGCGGCTCGGTGTCCGGCGCGCTGCACGCGGTGAGGCCCATGAGGCCGGTGGGGATCAGGAAGAGGGCGAGCGTGGGGGCGCTGCGTCGCACGGGGTGCCTTCCTCGGCTCCAGTAAAGGTCTAGACATATATGGCACGGCAGGTGCGAGGACGACAAGACCCGTGCGGCGTCAGTCGGTGATGTGACCCGATTCGTCGACTTCTGATCAGGTCTGGCATTATTGCCAGCTCTTTGCAATAACGGAAGAACGCGAACAGGGATGTGCAGAGCATGACGGCCCGGACAGTACGGGGAGCGGTCAGGGCGACACTGGCCGCCGCACTCATCACGGGCGCGGCGGCCTGCTCCACGCCCGGCGCCGGGGTCGGCGGCGCGGCCGGTACGGACTCGGTCGTGGTCGGCATCGCCACCGAGCCGGAGACCCTCAGCCCGCTGCTGGGCTACGGCAAGGACGGCAACTCCAAGATCTTCGACGGTCTGCTCACGCACGACGCCGACATGAAGCTCCGGCCCGCCCTGGCCGCGTCCCTCCCGGAGGTCTCCGAGGACGGGCGCACCTACTCCTTCACGCTGCGCAGGGGTGTCACGTTCAGCGATGGAGCGCCCTTCTCCGCCAAGGACGTCGTCTTCACCTACCGGACCATCCTCGCCCCGGGGACGAACAACGCCTCCAAGACCGAACTGGATGCCATCGAGAGCGTCGAGGCGAAGGGTGAGGACACCGTCGTCTTCACCCTGAAGTACCCCTACGCGCCCTTCGCCGAGCGGACCGTGCTGCCCATCGCCCCGGAACACATCGCGGGCAGACAGGACGTCAACAGCGGCGACTTCACCAAGCGGCCGGTCGGCACCGGCCCCTACGTGCTCACCGCCTGGTCCAAGGGCGAGAAGCTCAGCTTCAGGGCCAACCCCGGCCACTGGGGCGGTGAGCCCGCCGTCAAGAAGTTCACCATGGCCGTGATCAAGGACGACGACGTACGCGCCACAAGGCTGCGCTCCGGTGAGCTGGACGGCGCCATCCTGCCCCCCGGCCTGGCCAAGGGCTTCGCCAAGGACACCACGCGCCGCACCTACGCCGCCAGGACCTTCGACTACCGCAACGTGACCCTTCCGACGCACCATGAGGTCACCGGCGACCTCGCCGTCCGCCGGGCACTGGACATCGCCGTCGACCGCACGGCCATGGTCGACAGGCTGCTCGACGGCGCGGGCAAGCCCGCCTTCGGGCCGGTGCCCACCGACAGCCCGTGGTTCACGGCCGGCACCGAGCGCCGCCACGACCTCGACCGGGCCCGCGAGATCCTCGACGACGCCGGCTGGAAGGAGGGGCACGACGGTATCCGCACCAAGGACGGGATCCGCGCGTCCTTCCCGCTCTGGTACACCGCCGGAGACAAGATCCGCCAGGACCACGCCCTCGCCTTCGCCTCCGACGCGAAGAAGGCCGGCATCGAGGTCAAGGCCGAGGCCGGGACCTGGGAGGTCATCGAACCCCGGATGAAGACCGAGGCCGTCCTCGCGGGCGGCGGCTCACCGGCCGACCCGGACTTCGACCAGTACCTCCTGCTGACCTCCTCGCTCGGCGGCGACGGCTTCAACAACATGGCCCGGTACGACGACCCGGCCGTGGACGCCGCCCTCGCCGAAGGGCGCCGCAGTGCCGACCCGGCCGTGCGCAAGGCCGCGTACGACACCGTGCAGCGCCGCCTCGCCGAGAACCCGGGCTATGTCTTCCTCACCCACATCGACCACCTCTACGTCGTCAACGACGCGTGGGACGGCCCCGGCACGCAGGTGGAGCCGCACGACCACGGTCTCGGCACCGGCCCCTGGTGGAACGTCGAGGACTGGAAGCCCCAGCAGAAGTGAGCCACGCGCAGTGACCCCCCGCTCCGTCCGCCTCCCCTGGGGGCCGATGGCGCGCATGGCGGGGCGGCGGACCCTGGCCGCCGCCCCCGTCCTGCTCGCCGTCACCTTCGGTGTCTTCGCCATCGCCGCGCTGTCCCCCTTCGACCCCGTCAAGGCCTACGCCGGCACCGCCGGACTCACCGCCTCGCAGGCCGAACTCGACCAGCTGCGGATCAACCTCGGCGTCGACCGCCCCCTGGCCGCACGCTGGTGGGACTGGCTGGCCTCGGCGCTCACCGGCGACCTCGGCACCTCCGCCGTCATGCGCCAGCCCGTATCCGACGTGATCGCGGAGCGGCTCGGCTGGTCGGTGCTGCTCGCCGCCTGCGCGTTCGCGATCGCCGTCCTGACCGGCACCGTGCTCGGCGTGCTGGCCGCCCGCCGGACAGGTGGCGCGCTGGACCGCACCGTGTCCGCGCTCGCCTACACCCTGGAAGCCGCCCCCGCCTTCTGGCTGGCCCTGCTCGCCCTCTGGTTCTTCTCGGTACGGCTCGGTGCGCTGCCCCCGGGCGGCCTCACCGACGCCGGCAGCGACACCGTCACCTTCGCGCAGGTCGCCTCCCACCTCGTGCTGCCCGCACTGGTACTGAGCGCCTCCCAACTGCCCTGGTTCTTCCTCTACGTCCGCCAGGGCGTGGCCGACGCCCTCGGGGAGGACCCGGTGCGCGGCGCCCGGGCGCGGGGGTTGGCCGAGCGCAGGGTCCTGCTCGGCCACGCCCTGCGCTCCGGCATGCTGCCGACGCTCACGCTGATCGGCTCCCGGGTGCCCGAACTCATCACCGGCGCCCTGCTGGTGGAGACGGTCTTCAGCTTCCCGGGCATCGCCGCGGCGACCGTGCAGGCGGCCACCTCGGTCGACTTTCCGCTGCTGGCGGCACTGACGGTGCTGGCCAGCGCGGCCGTACTCGCCGGCAATCTGCTGTCCGACCTGCTGTACGGGCTGGTCGACCCGAGGGTGGGCTTCGATGGCTGAGCCGGTCTGGCGCTCCCCGGGCCGCGCCCGGTGCTCCACGCGCACCCTGCGGGTACGCGCCGCCGTGACCGTCATGGCGGTGGTCGTCGCGGCCGTGCTGCTCGTTCCCCCGCTTGCGCAGCTGGACCAGCAGGCGGTCGACCTGGCGGCGAAGCTGCAACCCCCCTCGTGGGCCCATCCCTTCGGCACCGACGACCTCGGACGCGACCTGCTGCTGCGGTGCGTCTACGGACTGCGCGTCTCCCTGCTCGTCGGCCTGGTGGCCGCACTGGTCGCCACCGTGATCGGCACGGCGGTGGGCGCGGCCGCCGGTGCGCTCGGCGGCTGGGCCGACCGGGTGGCGATGCGGGTGGTGGACACCCTCTCCTCCGTCCCGCACCTGCTCCTGGGCGTCTTCGTCGTGGCGGTGTTCCGGCCGGGGCTCTGGCCCGTCGTGGCCTCGGTCGCGATCACCCACTGGCTCTCGACGGCCCGGATCGTCCGCGCGGAGGTCCTGTCGCTGCGCCGCCGGCCGTACGTGGACGCGGCCGTCTCCGGCGGCGCCTCACGGTGGCGGGTCGCCGTCCGGCACCTGGTGCCCGGCATCCTGCCGCAGGCGGGCCTCGCCGCCGTGTTGATGATCCCGCACGCGATGTGGCACGAGTCCGCCCTGTCCTTCCTGGGACTGGGACTCCCGGCCCACCAGGCGAGCTTGGGCAGTCTGGTGCAGACCGCGCGCGGCTCGCTGCTCGCCGGGCACTGGTGGCCCACCCTCTTCCCCGGCCTCCTCCTGATCATCCCGACCCTGGCCATCGCCGGCCTCGCGGGCGCCTGGCGCGACCGCCTGAACCCGCGCCGCCGCTCGGAGCTGACCCTGTGACCCCCTCGCCCGCCGCCGCCCCCGCCGCAGGCGAAGAGCCCCGGACCACCGGGGGCGGGCCCGTCCTGCGCGTCGAGGGCCTCTCCGTCCGCTTCCGCATGCCCGCCGGCCGCCACGTGGAGGCCGTCACCGGCGCCACCTTCGCCCTGGCCCCTGGCGAGAGCCTCGCCCTCGTCGGGGAGAGCGGCTGCGGCAAGTCCGTGCTCGCCTCCGCGCTCCTCGGACTGCTCCCGGGCAACGCGGAGACCGCCGGATCGGCCCGGCTCGCCGACGGCCTCGACCTGCTCGCCGCCGACGAGCGCACCCTCGCCCGGTCCGTGCGCGGCCGGCGCATCGGCCTGGTCCCGCAGAGCCCCGCCGCGCACCTCACCCCGGTCCGCACCGTCCGCTCCCAGCTGGAGGAAACGGTCCGGGAACTGACCGGAACCCGGCCGCCCGCCCTGCGCGCGGCGGCGGAGGCGGCCGCCGGGCGTGCCGCCTTCCCCGCCTCCCACCTCGACCGCCATCCCCACGAGCTCTCCGGCGGTCTCGCCCAGCGCGCGGCCACTGCCCTCGCCCTCGTGGGCGGCGCCCCGCTGCTCCTGGCCGACGAGCCGACCACCGGCCTCGACCGCGACCTGGCCCGGCGCACCGTCGACGAGCTCCGCGCCCACACCCGGGCCGACGGCCGGGCGCTGTTGGTGATCACGCACGACCTGGTCGCGGCCGAGCGGATCGCCGACACCGTCGCGGTCATGTACGCGGGCCGACTCGTCGAGATCGCCCCGGCCGGGTCCTTCTTCGGCCGCCGCGGGCCCCGGCACCCGTACTCCCGGGGACTCCTGGACGCCCTGCCCGAACGCGCCTTCATCCCGGTGCCCGGCGCGCCGCCCGAGCTCGGCGCGCTCCCACCCGGCTGCGCCTTCGCCGCCCGCTGCCCGGCCGCCGACCTGCCGTGCCGGACCCGCCGTCCCGCGCTCACCGAAGGGGTGGCCTGCCACCATGCTTGAGCTCAAGGGCATCACCGCGGGCTACGACCGCCGTGCCCCCGCCTTCCGCGGCGCGGACCTGAGCCTGTGCCCGGGAGAGTCCCTCGGCCTGCTCGGGCCGAGCGGCTGCGGCAAGTCCACCCTGGCCCGGGTCGCCGCCCTGCTGCACCGGCCGGACGAGGGGACCGTCACCCTCGACGGCCACGCCGTGACCGGCTTCTCCCACCGGGCCCCGCGCGCCCTGCGCACCGCGGTCGGTGTCGTCTTCCAGCAACCGCGCCTCGCCGCCGACCCCCGCCTGCGGCTGCGCGACCTCGTCGCGGAGCCCCTCCGCGCGACCGGCCGGCGCGGCGAAGCGGGCACGCGGGTGGCCGAGCTGGCGCAGCGCGTGGGACTCGGCGCGGACCTGCTCGCCCGCCGGCCCCACGAGGTCAGCGACGGCCAGCTGCAACGAGCCTGTCTTGCCCGGGCCCTGGTGCTGCGGCCGCGCTGGCTGGTCTGCGACGAGATGACCGCGATGCTGGACGCCTCCACCACGGCCGCGCTGGTCGCCGTCGTGGAGGACTACCGGGACGAGACGGGGGCCGGACTGCTCGCGGTGGGCCACGACCCGGTGCTGCTGGAGTGCTGGTGCGAACGCACGGCCCACTGGAACGAGATCGTCAAGGACCGACCCCCCGCCGCGTGAGCACTGCGGCCTGCGTCCCGGCCGCCCGCTGCGGGGCCGGCTGCGCCGCCGTGAATCATGCGGCGCATGCATGGACTCCTCGGGCACCGCGCTCTAGCGTCGGCCGACGGTGCGACGCCAGACGCGATGTCAACAGGCCCGCTCCGACACGGAGGAGTCGCGGATGTTCCGAAGACCGCTGAGCTGCGCCGCGGTGCCCGTCCTGGCCGCCTTCGCGGTGCTGCTCCACAGCGGCTCCGGGGCCGGGGCCGGCGGGGAGATACCCAAGGCGCCCGGCCACCGGCTGATCGCCCGTTACGAGGGCAGCCCCGCCACCGCCGCCCCGCTGCCGGGCGAGGGGCCTCCGCAGCACCCGTACCTCGCGCCGAACGGCCGCAGCGGCATGCACTCCGACGCGGCCGGGAGTGCCACCTCACCCTGGTCCGGTCCGCTCGGCGAGAACCCTCAGGTGACCAGCCAGCAGATCGCGGTCCTGGGAGGCGAGTGCGCCACCGCCACCTTCGACTCGGGCGGTCGACTCGTCACGGTCTGCGGCACCTTCTCGGGCTTCAAAGTCAAGCTCCTGCACCCGGGTACGCTCGCCACGCTCGCGGAGTACCGGCTCCCGCAGCGCTCCTCCACCGTCGAGGCGATCACCTCGCTCGACTTCTCGAAGATCTTGAAGGACACCTCGGGCGGCGCCTACTTCTACCTGGACGACCGGGACCGAGCCGTCCTGGCCGACTCGCGGCAGCACGTCCTGCGCCTCGCCCACTCCCAGAACGCCGACGGAGGCTGGAAGTTCAGCGTCGTCGACGACTGGGACCTCACCGGCCACGTCCCGCACGACTGCGTCGCCTGGACCAACCTGCGGCCCAACGGCACCTGCGACCCCGTCACCTCGGTGATGCCCGACTGGGACGGCCGGATCTGGTGGGTGACCCGCCAGGGCCGGGTCGGCACCGTGGATCCGGCGACCTCGCAGATCCGCTCCGTGCGGCTGGAGGGCGAGGAGATCCAGAACTCCTTCTCGGTGGCCGAGGACGGCGTCTCCATCGTCTCCGACCACGCGCTCTACGGCTTCCGGGCCGCCGCCGACGGCACCCCCGAGGTGCAGTGGCGTCAAACCTACGACCGGGGGACCGGTACCAAGCCCGGTTCCGTCAACCAGGGTTCGGGCACCACGCCGGACCTCTTCGGCGACGGCTACGTCGCCATCACCGACAACGCCGACGACCGGATGAACGTCCTGGTCTACCGGCGGGGCACCGATGTCGCCGCGGACCGGCGGCTGGTCTGCAAGGTGCCCGTCTTCGGCTCCGGCTCCTCGACCACCGACAACTCCCTGATCACCTGGGGCAACAGCATCGTCGTCGAGAACAACTACGGCTACGAGAACCCCGCCGGCCTGCTGTTGGGCAGGTCCGTCCTGGGCGGGGCGACCCGCATCGACGTCCGCGCCGACGGCAGCGGCTGCGACACGGTGTGGGAGAGCGCCGTGCGCGCGCCGTCGGTGGTACCGAAGCTCTCCACCGCGAACGGGCTGCTCTACTTCTACGAGAAGGAGCCCAACGACTGGGGGATCGACGGCTGGTACCTCACGGCCGTGGACTTCCGCACCGGCGAGCGGCGCTGGCGGCAACTGACCGGCACCGGCCCCCTCTACGACAACAACTGGGCGCCCATCACGCTCGGCCCCGACGGCACCGCGTACATCGGGGTCTTCAACGGCATCGTCGCCGTCCGCGACCGCTGACCGCCGGCGGTCACCGCCCTACGCTCTTCCCCGGACGAGCCCGTGGCCTTCCGCCGTCACGGGCTACGGGCGGGCCCTGCCGGCCCGCACAGGGGGAATCGTCTCGCGACGCGTATGCGCCAAGCCTCAGTCGCACGGTGCGCCGTGTCCCTGACCCTCGCCACCGTATCCGCGCGCGCCGCCGCCGACACCCGGGGAACGGTGTCCGTCGAGGCCGCGAACGGCGGGTACGTCGGCACCTACGAGTCGGCGGTCGGCAACGCCGAGAAGCGGTACGCCATGACCGGCCGCTACGACAGCGTGCCCGCCGACGGGACCGGGGCCGCCGTCGGATGGACGGTCGCCTACCGCAACGCCCACCGCGATGCCCACTCCGTCGCCACGTGGAGCGGTCAGTACGTCGGCGGCAGACAGGAGCGGATTTCCTCGGCTGCAACGAGCTCACCCGTGCCGGGCCCTCCGCCGAAGAGTTCGACACGGCGCGCCGGCTGGGCGTCACACCTGCCAATCCACCGGCCTCCGACGGGGGAGTGAGTCGACCCGGCGGTCGAGCGTGCGATCCATCCGCAGCGAGAGGACTACCGCGGCGGGCGGGTCACCCCGGTGCGCACCCGGTCGACCGCCGCCAGGCGCGCCCCCACGTCGAGGTCCCACAGCCGTACGGTGCCGTCCGTGCTGCTGCTCGCCACCGTCCGCCCGTCGGGGGCGAAGACGACCCCCCACACCGCGCTCGTGTGTCCGGAAAGCGCCGCCAACGCGCGCCGGCCGGACACGTCCCACAGCCGCACCGTGCGGTCGTTGCCGCTGCTCGCGAGCGTGCGGCCGTCGGGGGAGAAGGCGATGCCCCGCGCCGACCCGGTGTGACCGGCGAGGGTGGCCTCCGGTCGGTGGCTGCCCGCGTCCCAGAGCCGTACGGTCCCGTCGTTGCCGCTGGAGGCGAGGGTGCGCCCGTCGGGACTGAAGGCAACGCCCCGAACCGCCCCGGTATGACCGGTGAGGGTGGCCAGCGGGCGCCGTCCGGCCACGTCCCACAGGCGAACCGTCAGATCGTCGCCGGCGCTCGCCAGAGTGCGCCCGTCGGGACTGAACGCCACGTCGTTGGCGAAGTCGGTGTGCCCGCTGAGCGTCGCGAGAGGGCGGCGCGAGGCGACGTCCCACAGCCGGACCGTGCCGTCGGAGCCGGCCGAGGCCAGCGTCCGCCCGTCCGGTGCGAAGTCCACCGCGAACACGGTCCCGCCCTGGCCGGCCAGGACCGCCGAAGGGGTCCCCGCGGCGACGTCCCACAGCCGGACCGTGCCGTCGGAGCCGGCCGAGGCCAGCGTCCGTCCGTCGGGCGCGAAGTCCACCGCGAAGACCGTCTCACTGTGCCCCTCGAAGGCGGCCGCCACCCGGCGCCCCGCCACGTCCCACAGCCGGACCGTGTGATCCGCCTCCGCCGTGGCGAGCAGCGTTCCGTCCGGGCTGTACGCGGCGTGCCAGACCTCCGTGAACGGCCGCGAGGCCAGCATCGCGCCCCGCAGGTCCCACAGCACCACCGACTGGTCGAACCCGGCGGTGGCCAGCACCGCCCCCCGGCTGTCGACGGCCACCCCGAGCACGTAGTCGGTGTGCCCGGCGAGCGTGGCCGTCAGCCGGCCGCCGGCCACGTCCCACATCCGGGTGGCGCCGTCGCCGCCCGCGCTCACCACCGTCGTCCCGTCCGGGGTGAAGGCGACACCGTTGACGTCATCGCTGTGGCCGGTCAGCACGGCCCTCGTCCGGCGTCCGGCCACGTCCCACAGCCGCACGGTACGGTCCACGCCCCCCGTGGCGACCGTATGGCCGTCCGGGGCGAACGCCGCCCCCAGTACCTCGTCGGTGTGCCCGGACAGCACCGCGAGCGGACGTGCCTCGGCCACGTCCCACAGCCGCACGCTCCGGTCGGCGCCCGCCGACACGAGCGCCCGGCCGTCCGCGGCGAAGGACAGGGCGTTGACCCGCCCGGCATGCCCGGCCAGGGACGCGACGGCGCGGTACTCCCCGCTGGTCTCCCACAACCGGACCGTCCCGTCCGGGCAGCCGGTCGCCACGCTCCGCCCGTCCGGTGCGAAGGCCACGGCCCGCGTGCCGGTCGTGCTCGTCGGGAGCACCGCCGCCGGGCGGCCGTCGGCGGTGTCCCACAGTCGCACGGGCCCGTCCGTGGAGGCCGCCGCGAGGGTCCGGCCGTCGGGGCTCAGGGCGACCGAGCGCACCCGTCCGGGAAGCCTGAAGGTTGCGGTCGTGTGCCGGTCGGACACCCGCCGCAGGGTCACCGTCCCATCGGAACTGCCCGTCGCCAGCATGCCGTCGTCCGGTCCGAAGGCGACCGTGTTGACCGGCCCGCCGTGTCCTCCCAGCCGGGCGACGAACGGCTGCGATTGCGTGCTCAGCAGCGCACCGCGAGCCTCGCTCGTTCGCGCGGTCCGGTACGCGTCCCCGGCGAGCAGCATCGAAGCCTCCGGCTGGCCGGCGGCCAGCGCCGCCGACTGCAGCGCGAGCGCCCGTGAGCGGGCGATCCGCTCCTCGCCGAGTGCCCTCGTACGCTGCTGGTACGCCAGCCCGCCCGCGCCCACGGCCAGGACCAGGAGCACGACCAGGGTGGCCAGCATCCGCTGGCGCAGCCGCGCCTGGCGGGCTGCCTGCCGCTCCCGGACCTCCTGGGCCTTCTGGCTCTCCCGGAGGAAGGCCGCCTCCCGGGGGGCGAGGCGGCTCCGGCCGTCGAGCTCGTCCGCCCAGGAGAGGGCGGTGTCCAGCCGGGTACCCCGGTGGAGCGCCGACGGATCGCGGCCCTCGCGCTCCCACTCGGCCGCGGCGTGTGCCAGTTGCTGGTGGATCAGGAGCCCCGCCCGATCGGCGTCGATCCAGCCGCGCAGCCGCGGCCAGGCGTGCAGCAGGGCCTCGTGGGTGATCTCCACGGTGTCACTGTCCATGGTGACCAGCCGGGCCCGGACGAAGGTGTCGAGCGCGGCAGCGGCGGGGTCCGCGTCCGCCGCCTGCGCCATGAGGGCGGTCCGGCTCAGCCGGCGCCGCGTCGCGCCCGTGCCCTCGGCGACGTGCACCAACCGCACCAGGCTGCGCCGGAGCGTGGTCTGCTCGGCGGGGTGGAGCCGGGCGAACACCTCCTCGGCGGTGCGGGCGACCGCCCCCTGGATGCCGCCGGTGCGCTCGTACCCGGCGACGGTCAACGTGGTGCCCTCGCGGTGGCGCCAGGTGGCCATCAGGGCGTGGGAGACCAGGGGCAGTGCACCCGAGGGCGTCGTCCCGCCCGGCATGTCGTCGCGCAGTCCCACGTCCCGCAGCAGCAGGGGAACCAGTCCCGGTTCGAGGGCGAGGCCCGCGAGCCGGGCCGGGCGGGTGATCGACTCGCGCAGCTCCTCGGGCGACATCGGCTGCAGGACGAACAGCCCGCCGGTGAAGATCGGGGCCAGCTCCGGCAGCTCCAGGCAGTTGCCGGAGAAGTCGGCCCGTACTCCGAGCACCACGACGGCCGGGGGGTGCGGCGTGCGCGACGGACCCGGGACGGCGAGCGCGCACAGCACCCGTACGAACGCACGCCGCTCGTCCTCGTCGGTGCAGAGGGTGAACAGCTCCTCGAACTGGTCGACCAGCAGCACCGGGCGCAGCGGCGGCGGCCGCAGGTCCGGGGAGGCGGCCGGGCGCGACGCCGACAGCCGGTGGACCGCTTCGAGCAGGGCGTGCGGACGCTCCCGCAACTCCTGTGCGGTGATGTCGAGATCGGTGCCCAGCACCGTGCCGGCGCGGCCGAGCAACTCCTCCAGCGGTGTGTGGTGGGGGTGAACCCGACCACCGGCCAGCTGTCGGTGCCCGGCATCGGGAAGCCGCCGCTCCGCAGGGCCGGTACCAGGCCGGCGTTCAGCAGCGAGGACTTGCCGGCGCCCGAGGGGGCGACGAGCACCACGGGGCCCGCGCCAATCCGCCCGAAGACCCGTTCGACCAGCTCGGCGGTGGCCCGCTCCCGGCCGAAGAACCACCGGGCCTCCCGCGCGGTGTAGGCCGGCAGGCCGCGGTAGGGACACTCGTCCTCCGGTCGCGGCCGGGCCACGACGGCGTCGGCGGCATCGCCCTCCGGGGCCTCCGTCTCCCGTGCCATCCGCAGCAGTTCACCCCCTGCCCCCAGCACGTCGTCGCAGCGCCGTGCGACGTCGACGGTGACGCGCTTCGCGCCGGTCTCGATCTTGCTGAGGTAGCCCTTGCTGTAGTGCGTCTCGCGCGCGAGGTCCGCCAGGGACAGCCCGCGTTGCACGCGCAGACGTCTCAGCTGGGCGGGGAAGGGCCGTGCGGAGTCGTCGGACTCCCGCACGCGGTCGGTCTTCCGCCGGCGGTCCGGATCCCCCAAAACATCCCCCATGGCGTGTGCGCCCAGGCAGCGAGGTGGCGCTGCCCAGGCTACCGCCGGGGGCGGCCGGAGAACTGGATCCTCCGGCCGGTACGACGAGAACAGGAAGGCCCGGAGCCGTCGCGCGCGGCGGCTCCAGGCCTTCACGCGGGGGTGCTACGGGTTCAGGCGGACCGAGTTGATCGGCGTGAGGTCGGCGTACACACCGGTCTTGGCGGCGATGGGGTTGCCGCAGCCCGCGCCGTTGTAGCCGGTGCAGAGGTTTGCGGTCGCACCGCCGTACTGATTGTTGAGCACCCAGTGGTTCCCGAACTGGTTGCTGAGATTGTGTGCCCCGTAGCGGTAGAAGACGTGCGTCGGCTTGACGGCCGGGTTCTGGTTCTGAGGGTAGATGCAGACCGCCCCGTCCGGACATCCTGCCCAGGTGTCGGCCGGCTTGGCCTCCACCGAGGCGCTGAGCGCGACCACGGCGACGACGGAGGTGGCGAGAGCGGCGGCGCCGCGGAACAGCTTGCGCATGGTTTCCCCTTGCGGTTCGTGCCTGGTGCTGACGGCTCCAGACTTGCCCCGCGGGGGCGCCGGGGTCGACGGGTTGCCCGTTGCCCGTCCGGACGGTGACCGGGAAACCCGTCGTGACCTGCGCCGTCGCCGATGAGAGGGCAACGGCGCGGATGCGGGATCGCTGCCGGTACGACGATCCACCCTCAGGACGTCAAAATGCGGCCGTTTGCCCGCGGCATCCATCGATACGCTCACCCAGTGTGGCGATATGTCGCAATCGCCCATAACTTCTGCATGGTGACGAACCGACAACTCAAGACCCTCATGTGTACCGCCGTCGTCATGGCCGCTGGTTTCGGCGTGCTCGCGCCACCCGCATCAGCGGCCGGACACCGCGTGCACCCGGGCGACTCGATCCAGGACGCGGTGGACTCCGCGCGGCCGGGCGACATCATCACCGTGATGCCCGGCACCTACCACGAGAACGTGCTGATCACGAAGAGGCTGACGCTGCGCGGCTGGGGAGAGCAGACGGTGATCAAGCCGCCTGTCGCGAAGACCCTGCCCGCCCGGCCCGAGGCGAACGGACGGGCCACCCTCGCCTGCTCCCAGGCCGACACCGGCATCTGCGTCATGGGGACCGAGGGGCGGCCCGTCACCGGGGTCGAGATCCGCGCGCTCACCGTCTCGGGCTTCAAGCGGAACGGCATCTGGGCCTCCTACACCGACCGGCTGAGCGTCGAACGCGTGATCTCCGAGAACAACAGCACCTGGGGGATCGCCCAGGAACGCTCCACCCGGGGCTTCTTCCGCGACAACATCGCCCGCGACAACGCCGAGTCGGGCATCTTCCTCGCCAACACGGTCGCGCGCGAGGGCGGCGCCACCGACACCCTGGGAGCCGTGGTCAGGGGTAACAGGCTGACCGGCAACCGGATCGGTGTCACCGTCAGGCGGGTGCGGAACCTCACCGTCAGCGGCAACAGGATCGCCGGCAACTGCGGCGGCGTGTTCGTCGTCGGCGACGAGGGAGAGCCCGGCGTCGGAGACCTGACCATCCGCGGCAACCGCATCCACGAGAACAACAAGTTCTGCAAGGGCAACAGCCGCCTCCCCGACATCCAGGGCGTCGGGGTCGTCCTCACAGGGGCCGAAGAGACGATCGTACGTTCGAACTCCATCCGCGGGAACGTCGGATCCTCCCCGCTGTCGGGCGGAATCCTGCTGTTCAAGAGCTTCGTGGGCGCGACGAACACCGACAACGTCATCGAGGACAACGTGGTGCGGGACAACCGGCCGGCCGACCTGGCCAACCAGGGAGCCGGTTCGGGCAACCGGTTCCTCAACAACCGGTGCGACACCTCCGTGCCCACCGGCATGTGCTGACCCGTGTTCCCCCTCATCAGGAGAATGGAGGCCGTATGACCACGCTGAGTTCCACCCCCGCCCCCACGCCGGCTCCCGTCCCCGCCCCGAACGCAGGCCCCCCGCACACGCCCCCGCCCGCCATGCGCCTGCGCGAGCTCGCCTTCGGAGCGGCCGTCGCCGCCGCCGTACGGGCCGCGGCCCGCCTCCGGGTCGCCGACGCCCTCGGGGAGTCGCCCGCCACCCCCGCCGACCTCGCGGCCGCCGTGCACGCGGAGCCGAAGCCCCTGCAACGGCTGCTCCGCGCCCTGTCCTGCCACGGCATCTTCGCCGAGACCGAGGACGGGAGCTTCGTCCACACCGAGATGTCGCGGCTGCTGCGCGAGGACGACCCGCACAGCCTCCGGCACATCTCCCTGTGGTGCACGGAGCCGTGGACCTGGCAGGCCTGGCCGCGACTGGACGACGCGGTGAGCACCGGTGACGGCGCGAGCATCTTCCACGACCTGTTCGGCAAGGGCTTCTTCGACTACCTGCACGAGGACGCCCACGAGTCGGCGCACGTCTTCAACCGCGCCATGACCACCTCCAGCGTGCAGTCCGCGCTGGATGTCGCGGACCTCCTCGACCTGACCGGCGTCTCGGTGGTCGCGGACATCGGCGGCGGCCAGGGCCACGTGCTGGCCAGCCTGCTCGAGAAGCACCCCACCGTACGGGGGCACCTGCTCGACCTGCCCGGGGTGGTCGCCAAGGCCGATCCCCGACTCCTGGACGGCGGCCCCCTGGCCGACCGGACGGGCATCGTCCCCGGCGACTGCCGCGAGGCCGTCCCCGTCGAGGCCGACCTCTACATCATCAAGAACATCCTCGAATGGGACGACGAGAGCACCCGCAGATGCCTGCGCAACGTCCTCGCCGCGGCCCGCCCCGGAGCCAGGGTCGTCGCCATCGAGAACCTGGTCGACGACACGCCGTCCATGCGGTTCACCACAGCCATGGACCTGATGCTGCTGCTCAACGTCGGCGGTGCCAAGCACACCAAGGAGAGCCTGCGCACCCGCCTGGCCGACGCCGGACTGGTGCTCGGGGACATCCGACCCGTCAACGCGTACCTGCACGCCTTCGAGTGCACCGTGCCCGGGTGATCCTCCCGTCCGGTACGCGTCACGACGCCCCGGGACCGGCGGTGGGCCGGCCCCGGGGCGTCGTCCTGCGTACCGGACGGCGGCGCCTGTCCGCCCGTACGCGTCAGGTTCCGGCCAGCGCGCTGTTGACGAGGTCGAGGAACTCGCGCGGCGACTTGCACTGGTCCGCACCGGCGGGCAGCGCCCGGCCGTGCCGGTTCTCCAGCTCGCCGACGATGCCGAGCAGCCCGAGGGAGTCGAGCCCCCACTCGTCGAACTGCGCGTCGGGCCGGGTCGCCATTGCGGCGGGGTCGACGGCGATCCCCGCACCCTTCTTCATCAGCGCGGCCAGTTCTTCCACGGTCAGTCGGTCGGTCATGACGGCCTCTCCTCAGGCTCGGTCCGGCGAACGCCGGTCGGTGATCAGGCGCATCTCAGAGCGCTCCAGGAAGCGTGAGATCTCCTGGTGGGTGGTGGGGACGCCGTCCTTGGCGCTGTCCAGCAGGCGCGCGAGGACCGCCGCCTTGTGGCCGCCCTCGACGCCGAGCGTCAGGGCCGGCCGGGCGTCGTGCGGCCCGCGCAGGTCGAGAAGGCGGACGACGACGTCGTCGCGCTGGAATACGGTGCTCGCCTCGATGGGGCTCGCCGCGTCGTCCACGGCGGCCTCGTCCTGCGCGGCGAGCAGCCGGGCGAGTTCCATGCCGCACCCCTTCTTGGCGGGATGGAACAGCGCGTGCCGTGCGAGGTCCGGGCTCTCGCCGCCGCCCGCCGCCACGTGGTGCACCGCGGGGAGCGCCGCACGGGTGAAGAAGGTCCGGGCCGAACCGGGGTCGCTGAGATCCCGGTCCTGCTCCAGGTAGGGATTGATGGCCTCCTCCAACGCCCTGACCGCGGGCTGCAGGGCCACGTGGCGCAGCGCCGCGAGCAGGTCGCCCTCGACCTCGACGGCCCGCACGACGCGGTTGCCGTGCATGAAGAGCGAGGTGCGCCGCAGCCGGGTGTGCTCGTCGACCTGCGCCTGTGGGGACGCGTACCCGCTGAGCAGCTCCGCCACGACGGCCTCGCTGCCCGGCTTGACCGTGAAGGTCAGGGCGTGGCGCACCACACCGTCGCCGCGCCTCGGGGAGACCCGGAGACGGTCTCCGGAGCGGTCCGGGCCGTCCACGGAAGCCGGGGCGAAGCCGTGGCCGGCGGACGCGCCGGGGGAGAAGGCCACGCCGGACGGACCGGGGTCCCGGTCGGTCTCCCGCAGCACGTTGAACCTCAGCGAGCGGGTGTCCCGCACGCAGCCGTGCAACGGCTGGACCGAGGCGACGTGCTCCTCGCTGTTGACCCAGGCCAAGAACCGCGGTGCGCTCTCCCATTCACTGGTGATCAGCCACTGTGACGGATTCTCGATCGACTGGCACAGCTCGTCCCGGATGTGCCCGGGAACGCAGGAGACCTGCTTGTGGAGGTTCTCGTAGACCTCCAGGAACTGGTTCTGCGCGCCGTCGTACAGATCGAGCAGCAGCACGACCCGAAGTCGCGAGTCGTCGAAGGCGGACTGGGATATCCGTTCCGACAAGGCTGTCATCGTTCACACTCCTTCGAGACCACACGGTCGCCACGGGACGGCGCCACCCGAACCGATCGTGGTCCGGTGGCCCCGTCGGCGCGAGAGGAGAGAACCAAGCGGGTGAACGAGCGAGCGAACCCCCTTCGTAGAGGGCATGGAAGAGCACATGAAGGAAAACGTCGACCACCGCGTCCCGGTCCTCATCGTGGGCGGCTCGCTGGTGGGCCTGTGCACCTCGCTGTTCCTCGGCCGTCATGGGATCACGCACATGCTGGTCGAGAAGCATGCGGGAACCTCGCTCCACCCGCGTGGACGCGGTATCAACGTCCGCACGATGGAGCTGTTCCGGGTCGCCGGGGTCGAGGACCGGATCCGCGGGGCCGCCTCGGTGCTGGCCGACAACCACGGCATCCTGCAGGGCGGCTCGCTCACTGGTGACGACCAGGAGTGGTTGTTCGAGCAGATCGACCCGGGTGGCGCACTGGCGCGGTTCAGCCCGTCGACCTGGTGCCTGTGCAGCCAGAACGACATCGAGCCGGTTCTGATGTCGGTGACGCCAAGGCTCGGAGCGGACCTGCGGTTCTCCACCGAGCTGCTCTCCTTCGAACAGGACGGGAGCGGGGTCACCGCGATCGTCAAGAACCGCGAGACGGGCGAGGAGAGCACGGTGCGCGCCGACTACCTCGTCGCCGCCGACGGGCCCCGCAGCCCCGTGCGCGAACAGCTCCGCATCGGCCGGAGCGGCTCCGGCGACCTGTTCCACAACGTCAGCATCACCTTCCGGTCCCGGATGCTCGCGGACGTGGTCGGCGACCGGCGTTTCATCGTCTGCTATCTGACCAGGCCCGACGCCGACGGGGCGTTGCTGCCCGTCGACAACCGCGAGCGGTGGGTCTTCCACGCCCCCTGGCATCCCGACCGGGGCGAGACGCTGGAGGACTTCACCGACGAGCGCTGCGTCGAGCACATCCGGCGTGCCGTCGGCGCGCCCGACCTGGACGTCGAGATCACCGGGAAGGCGCCCTGGCACGCCGCCGAGCGCGTCGCCCAGCGGTACGCGGCCGGCCGGGTCTTCCTCGCCGGCGACTCCGCCCACGAGATGTCGCCCACCGGTGCCTTCGGCTCCAACACGGGCATCCAGGACGCGCACAACCTCGCCTGGAAGCTCTCAGCGGTGCTGGACGGAGCCGCGGGCCCCGGGCTGCTGGAGACGTACGAGGCCGAGCGGCTCCCGGTGGCGCGGGCGACGAGCGAGCGGGCCTCGGCCCGCTCGGCCGAGCACAGCCACCCGGGCTACGAACCGGACCCCGAGTCCGTCCCCGAGGCGCCCGCGCGCGGCGGCCGGCAGAACGGGGTCCTGTCCGTGGCCATGGGATACCGCTACCCCCACGGCGCGGTGGTGGGAGCCGACCCGGACCTGCCGGTCGTGCCGGACCGCATGCGGCTGTGCGGGGACCCGGGCTCGCGCGCCCCGCACCTGTGGCTGCGCGACCGGGTGGCGGGGACGCGCAGGTCCACCGTCGACCTCTACGAGCGGTCCTTCGTCCTGCTCAGCTCCGAGGGCACCCCGTGGAACGGCGCGGCCGAATCGGTCGCCAAGCGGATGAGCGTCCGGCTCGACGCCTACGGGATCGGCACCGGCCCGGAGGCCGACCTGGTTGCGGAGGACGGCGCCGACTGGGCCGAGGCGCACGGCGCCACCCCGGCCGGGGCGGTCCTGGTGCGCCCGGACGGCTTCGTGGCCTGGCGCTCGGTGGAGGCGGTGGCGGACCCGGAATCCGTCCTCCACAAGGTCCTCACCACCGTGCTGGACCGCCGCTGACCTCCGGCCCGCCCGCGGACGCAGCAGGGCGCCGCCCCACGGAAGTCCGCGGGGCGGCGCCCGTCGAGTACGGCGACGGCCCACACGGCGTCTCATCCGGGCATCCGAATACCGGACAACTCTGCCCGCCGCCCGGCAACGGCATCTAGTCTGGCCGGGCAGCTGGTTCGCCCCGTCCGCCAGACGGGATGCGTCGTAAGAGGGAACCCGGTGGGAATCCGGGACTGCCCCGCAGCGGTGAGCGGGAACGACCGCCGTCATACGCACTGGGACCGCGACAGGTCCTGGGAAGCGACGGCCAGTAGGTGTCCGCCGGGAGACCGGCAGGCGCGCCCGCGAGTCCGAAGACCTGCCCGTTGCCCGCGCGCGACCCGTCGTGCGCGGAGATCCCGGTGACCTCGTGGGCGGGTCGGCGAAACATCAGGCGGGCGACCGCGGGCGCGTACGTACGCGCACCGCAAACCGGTCGAGGTCCCTCCTGTCCGTCATCCCTTCGCGCTCCCGACCCGCACCGGGTCCACAGGAGACAGCTCGCGAAGGAGAGTTCCGTGACCAGCAAGACCCCCGCCCCCGCCGTCCGGACCGGTGCCGCCACCGTGTACGGCTACCCGCGCCAGGGCCGGAACCGGGAACTGAAGAAGGCAGTCGAGGGCTACTGGAGCGGCCGGGTCGGTGCCGAAGCCCTCCGGGGCGCGGCCCGAGAACTGCGCCGGACCAACTGGCAGCAGCTGACCGACGCCGGTATCACCGAGGTGCCCACCGGCGACTTCTCGTACTACGACCACGTGCTGGACGCCAGTCTCATGGTCGGCGCCGTTCCCGCACGCCACCGCGCCGCCGTCGAAGCGGACGCCCTGGACGGCTACTTCGCCATGGCGCGCGGCACCCAGGACGTGGCGCCGCTGGAGATGACCAAGTGGTTCGACACCAACTACCACTACCTGGTGCCGGAACTGGGCCCGGACACCGTCTTCACCGCCGACTCCTCCCGACAGGTGGCCGAGTTCGAGGAGGCACGCGCACTCGGCCACACCGCCCGCCCGGTGCTGGTCGGGCCCGTGACCTACCTGCTGCTGGCCAAGCCCGCCCCCGGTGTGGCGGCCGGTTTCGACCCCCTCGCCCTGCTCGACCGTCTGCTCCCCGTGTACGCACGCGTCCTCGCGGACCTGCGTGCGGCCGGTGCCGAGTGGGTCCAGTTGGACGAGCCCGCCCTCGTGCAGGACCGCACCCCCGCCGAACTGAGCGCCGCCGCCCGCGCCTACCGCGTGCTCGGCGCCGCGTCCGACCGGCCCAGGCTGCTCGTGGCCTCGTACTTCGACCGGCTCGGCGCGGCCCTGGAAGTGCTGGCCAAGGCCCCGGTGGACGGGCTCGCGCTGGACTTCACCGGCGCGGCCGCCGCCAACCTCGACGACCTCGCCGCCGTCGGCGGCCTGCCCGGCAAGCGCCTGGTCGCGGGTGTCGTCAACGGCCGCAACGTCTGGATCAACGACTTCGAGAAGTCCCTCGGCACGCTCGGCACCCTCCTCGGCCTCGCCGGCAGCGTCGACGTGGCCGCCTCCTGCTCGCTGCTCCACGTCCCGCTGGATGCCTCCGCCGAACGGGACATCGACCCGCAGGTCAGGCGCTGGCTCGCCTTCGCCCGGCAGAAGACCGCCGAGATCGCCACGCTCGCCCGCGGACTCGCCCGCGGCACGGACGCCATCGCGGCCGAACTCGCCGCGAACCGGGCCGACCTGGCCTCCCGGACTCACTCGTCCGTCACCCGGGACCCCGCCGTCCGCGCCCGCACCGCGGACGTCACCGAAGCCGACGGCCGCCGCTCCCAGCCCTACGAGGAGCGGGCCGCCGCCCAGCGCGCCCGCCTCGGGCTGCCGCTGCTGCCCACGACCACCATCGGATCGTTCCCCCAGACCGCCGAACTGCGCAACGCCCGCGCCGATCTGCGGGCCGGCCGCATCGACACCGCCGGCTACGAGGAGCGCATCAGGGCGGAGATCCGGGAGGTCCTGGACTTCCAGGAGAAGGCGGGCATCGACGTGCTGGTGCACGGAGAGCCCGAACGGGGCGACATGGTCCAGTATTTCGCCGAGCAGCTGACCGGCTACCTCGCCCCGCGACACGGCTGGGTCCAGTCCTACGGCACCCGCTACGTCCGCCCGCCCGTCCTGGCCGGGGACGTCTCCCGCCCCGACCCGATGACCGTCCGCTGGACGGCGTACGCGCAGTCGCAGACGGCGAAGCCGGTCAAGGGCATGCTCACCGGGCCCGTCACCATGCTCGCCTGGTCCTTCGTCCGTGACGACCAGCCGCTCGCGGACACCGCCCGGCAGGTTGCGCTGGCCCTGCGCGACGAGGTCAACGACCTGGAGGCCGCCGGGACCTCCGTGATCCAGGTGGACGAGCCCGCGCTGCGGGAGACGCTGCCGCTGCGCGGCGCCGACCGCGCGGCCTACCTCGCCTGGGCCACCGAGTCCTTCCGGCTCACCACGGCGGGCGTCCGGCCGGACACCCAGATCCACACGCACATGTGCTACGCCGAGTTCGGCGACATCCTCGGGGCCATCGGGGACCTCGACGCCGACGTCATCAGCCTGGAGGCCGCCCGGTCCCACATGCAGGTCGCCGGTGAGCTGTCCGGCGCCGGCTACCCGCGCGAGGTCGGTCCGGGCGTCTGGGACATCCACTCGCCGCGGATCCCGTCCACCGACGAGGCCTCGGCGCTGCTGCGCGAGGGTCTCGGTGCCATCCCGGCCGAACGGCTGTGGGTCAATCCCGACTGCGGTCTCAAGACCCGGGCCTGGGCCGAGACCCGGGCCTCCCTGGAGAACCTGGTCGAGGCGGCCCGCAGGGTCCGCGGCGAGGTGATCGCAGCCGGTTCCTGACGGGTCGGGCGGGTCGCCCGGCCCGTCAGGCGGAGAGAGGGGGAACGGCGTACTCCGCGTGCGGCCGGTCCCCGCCTCCGTCCCGGTCCCCGCCTCCGTCCCGGTCTGCCCGCCCGGCGGCGGTCCCGGTGAGCCCCGCGACATGGTCGGTGATCATGTCGAGGATGGCCGCCGAGACCGCGGCGTCGCCGAGGACGAGGTGGTTGAGGGTCAGACCGTCCGTCATGGCGGCCAGGTACCGGGCCAGCACGTGCACCGGCACGCGGAGCTCGAAGGGCATCAGGAGGCGGAGCTGCTCGATGAGCTCGGTGTAGGTGTCGGAGTACAGCTCGTACTGGCGCCGTGCCAGGTGCTCGAACCCGGGTCGGCGCAGGGCGTACTGCGTGAGCTCGTAGGTGAGCATGTGCTCGCCCGGGTTGGCGGCCACGTGGTCCCAGTACGCCTGGAAGCCGGCCCGGATGGTCTCGCGCAGGGTGGCCCGCGGCCGGATGGCCTCCCGCGCCACCGTGATGCCGTGCTCGGTGATCGCGACGATGACCGATTCCAGCAGGGCCTGCTTGGAGTCGAAGCAGTAGTGGAAGACGCTCAGGGACACACCGGCCTCGGCGCAGATCGACCGCGTCGTCGCCCTGGCGACGCCGTCGCGGGCCATCACGCGGATCGCCGCCTCGGTCAGCTGGCGGCGTCGCTCGGCCGACGGCATCCGTGCCATGGGCGTCGTTCCCTTCGTTCCGTGCGGTGCGGTGCGGTGTGCGGTGCCGTGCGGTCGGGCAAAGGCGTCCGGGGCCGGCCGGATCGGCGGATCCGGCCGGCCCCGGACGCGGGGCGTGAGCACGAGTCAGCTGCTGTAGACCCCGACCTCGTAGAGCGAGTACCCCCACTGCGTGCCGCGCTGCACCCCGTGGACGCGAACGTAGCGGGCCGTGGTGCCGGTGAACAGGGCCGTGTCCAGACCGCCGTCACCGGTGGTGGTGGACCACGCCGACTGCCAGGTGGTGCCGTCGTTCGACAGCTCGATGCGGTAGGCCCGCCCGTGCGCCCGCTCCCAGTCGAGGGTGACGCGCTTGACCAGGTGGGCCGATCCGAGATCGATCTTGATCCACTGGTCGTCGCTCCAGTTGCTCGCCCAGCGGGTGCTCGTGTTCCCGTCGACGGCCCGCGAGGGGGCGTAGCTCGTGAACGGGTTCCACTCCGACGAGCTGGCCGTGGCGGACGCGCCCGCGGCGAGGTTCACTCCGGCCTTGTGCTTCTCGGACGAACCCCACGTGGTGAGGTAGGACTCGGCGCCGCGGAAGAGGTCGTCGACCACGTCCTGGCCGCCGACGATCCGGAGGTCCTCGATCCAGTCCGGCACCAGGCCGTAGTGCGAGGCACCGTCGGTGTTGAGGTCCCAGGTGCGCTGCCCGGTGGTCTGCCGGTCGATGACGGAGCCGCCGTCGACGCTGCGGAACGGGTAGCGGACCGGGTTCGGGGTGTCGGCCCCGCGCGGCCCGGGCCAGCCGCCGACGCCGTTCATGTCGGTGCCGTAGCCGTAGCCGACGCCGTACTTGTCGCGCAGGGCGTTCTTGGCCTTGGCCTCGGCACTGAAGCCCTCGGCCCCGCCCATGTACTGGGCGACGAAGCCGCCGAGCTTGTAGAGCCGCTCGGTCCAGTTGTCGTCCATCCAGCTGTGCGAGGAGATGACGCCCGGGTAGGACTCCGACTCCAGGATGTCGAAGGCCCGGCCGGCGGCCTTGACGCTCATGTGGTCGATTTCGAGCATCATCTTGCGTTTCATCATCCCGCGCACCGCGTACTCGCCGAGCTCGGTCAGACCGCGCGTGTTGCACTGCGCGTCCGCCGCGTACGAGGGCACGGAGACGCCCGCGGGGAGCTCCTGCTGCGCCGCGGGAGCGGCCGCGAGCCCGATGGGGTTGTCGTGCTGCGGGCCGGTGCACTTCTCCGTCTTCCAGAAGGTGCCCGTCGACAGGAACTGGCCGACGTTGATCGCGGTGCCGAGGGCGCCCTGGTCGAACCGGACCCCGCACAGGGCGTTGTCGAACTTGTGGCAGAGGAACATGCTCCGCACGCCCAGCCGGTGCAGCTCGTCGAGGCCCCGGTCGATGTCCTCCTTGCTGCACTGCGCGAAGTCCAGGATCTGCTTGCAGCCGAACGGCTCGGAGGTCTCGACGCCGAGGACGACGGCCAGCTTGCCCTGCTTGACGACCTCACGGGCCTGGGCGGAGTCGGTGACGATCCGGAACCAGCCCTTCCCGGGGCCGCCGTACATCGTGTCGATGTAGGACTGCATGTCGTACGTCTTCTGCGCTTCGAGCCGGATGGCGGTCATCTCGTCGCAGCCGCGGTCCTTGAAGAAGTAGACCGAGCAGATCACGCCGTTGGTGACGAGGTCGTTGACGAGCACGCGCTGGCCGCCGCGCCAGGCGCGTTCGACCCACGCGTAGTAGTTCTGCTGGTGGGTGAGCGAGTCGTGGGCGGGCCAGTCCTTGAAGGTCGGCCAGCCGTTCGGGTCGTGCTTGCCGTCGCCACCCTTGGTGATGAAGTCGAAGATCGCCAGGGTGCCGTCGGGGTAGTGCTCGGGGCAGTCCTTGAGCGCGTCGGCCACGCCCCTCTCGGAGAAGGGCTTTCCGCAGATGAGGCGTCCGCCGAAGCCCTCGTTGGACATCAGGTGGTCGTGGGCGTCGACGAATCCGCGGACCCGTCCCTGGGAATCGGTGCCCTTGAAGGGTTCACCGGTGACGTTGATCTCGGAGTCGGGTGCGGGCCGTGCCACCGGATTCCACCAGCCGGGGTCTGCGGCGGAGCTGGGCACGGGGCCGAGCACCATCGCCACCACGGCGAGGAGCAATGACAGGACCGCGATCGGGCTGCGCCTGGGGTGCTTGTCTCGGGAAATGGTCATCACTCACGTCTTCGGTCAGCGGATGGCGCGGTGGAGGAGATGCCGGACCCGTTCGGGGACGCGACGGCCGCGGAAGGCCTTGAAATTGTCATGAACCCGCAAACGGTGGGTCGAGAATCGCCACTGTCGTCGACGGAGTCAAGAGTCCGGGACAGATGACCTGATGATTCGTCAGGCGCACGCTCGCGTGACCGGGCGGGGACGGGCCCGTCCGGCGTGGCCGGACGACGTGAGCCACGGGACCGCCTACCGTCGGGGTATGAGTGGGATGGCCGTGGTGTACGAGGTGGAGGATCCGGCGGCGGCGCACGCCGGAGGGGCCGGCGGCGCGGGCGGAGAGGCGGCGGTCGTGCGCGTCCACGCGGCGCCCGCCGCGCCCGGGATGCCCGGTGTCCCCGGACCGCGGACCTACTGCGGCAGGGACACCTTCGCGATGCGGGCCGCTCCGCGGACGCCCGCGGAGCGGCCCGGCCCGACCTGGTACGAGGACGGGTACGCGGACCGGGTCTGCCCCGCCTGCGACGAGGCGGTGGGCACCGGCTGAGCCGCCGGGGCGGTGCCGGGCCGGGCGGAGCGTCAGCGCGCGTTGCGCTCGGGCAGGTCCACCTCGGCCGGGGCGACGCCGAAGCCGCGCGCGCCCTTCTTCTCGGCCTGCTTGCCGCAGAACGCGGCTTCGAGGGTGCCGCCGAGCGCCGCGTTGGCCGCACCCCTGTTGGAGGTGTTGGCCATCGCCGAGAGGCTGCGCCGGCCGTCGCGGGTGGAGAAGGCGTACGTGTAGAAGCCCTGCACCGTGCCCGTGTGGCCGTAGACCGAGGTGCCGCAGGAGAGGTCGTAGCGGCGCAGACCCAGCCCGTAGAACCGGGTGTTCGTGGCGTCCGTCGGGGTCGCGGTGACCATGGCGTCCAGCAGCGGCGGGGCCAGCAGCCGGCCGCCGAGCAGTGCGGACGTGAAGGTGTTCAGGTCCGCCGGGCTGGAGATCACCGCTCCGGCGGACTGGGCCCACGACACCGTCTGCTCGGTGGAGTCGACCAGCGGAGCCCCGGCCTCGTCGGGGTGGAGGTAGCCGCGGGCGTGCAACCCCCTGATCCTGGTGTCGGGGTGTACGTAGGAGGTGTCGCGCAGGCCCAGGGGCTTGAAAATGCGCCGTTCGTACTCCTTGCCCACCTGGTTGCCCGTGGTCTTCTCGATCAGCATCCCGACCACGACGAAGTTGGTGTTCGAGTAGGCGTACGCCACGCCGGGCTCGGTCGTCCTGGGCTCGCGCAGCGAGAGGTCCAGCAGCTCCTGGTAGCTGAACACCCGGTTGCGCACGGCCTCGAAGCCGGGGACGGTGTGCTCGAACATGGCGTCGGTGTAGTCCGCGAGGCCGCTGCGGTGGGTCAGCAGGTGGCGCACGGTGATCCGCCCGTCGGGCAGCAGGCCGGGCAGGTATCGGTTGACCGGGGCGTCCAGTTCGATCTTCTTCTCGCCGACCAGCTGGAGCAGGACCACCGAGGAGAAGGTCTTGCTGACGCTACCGATCCGGAAGCGGGCCCGCGGGTCCATGGCGGCGCCCGAGCTCCTGTCGCGAACGCCGACGGTCCGGGTGCGGACTCCGTCGGGGCCGCTGAACCGGGCCATGGCGCCGGGCGCGCCGGCGGCGGTCGTGTTCCGCAGCGCCTGGGTGAGCGCTTCGAGGTCGGGGGAGCGGTCGGCGGCCCGGGCGGTGGTCGCGGGCGCGATCGCGGCCGTCACGGCGAGCAGGGCGGTGGTCAGGGCGAGACGGCGGTTCACGGGCAGTGACACGGTGTTCCTCTGGTCGGTGGTCAGTCGGCAGGGAAGGGCGGGGCGTCGCGGCGGGCCGGGTGGCACGGCCCCGACGCCCCATGAAGATCATCGATGAGGGGCAGCCGGGGCGTGAGCCGCAACGCGCCGTTCTAGGAGGGAAGTTCCAGCAGGCGGAGCGCCTCCTGGCGCATTTCCACCTTGCGGACCTTCCCGGTGACGGTCATGGGGAACTCCTCCACGACGTGCACGTAGCGCGGGATCTTGAAGTGGGCCAGCCTGCCCGCGCAGTACGCGCGGACTGCGTCCGCGGTCAGCGGCTCGGCGCCCTCGCGCATCCGCACCCACGCCATCAGCTCCTCCCCGTACTTGGGGTCGGGCACCCCGATCACCTGGACGTCGACGACGTCCGGGTGCGTGTGGAGGAACTCCTCGATCTCGCGCGGGTAGAGGTTCTCCCCACCGCGGATCACCATGTCCTTGATCCGGCCGGTGATGCTGAGGTAGCCGTCGTCGTCCATCACGGCCAGGTCGCCCGTGTGCATCCAGCGGGCGGCGTCGACGGCCTCCGCGGTGCGCTCGGGCTCCTCCCAGTAGCCGAGCATCACCGAGTAGCCGCGCGTGCACAGTTCACCCGGTTCACCGCGGGGGACCGTCCGCCCGGTCCGCGGATCGACCACCTTCACCTCCAGGTGCGGCCCGACGCGGCCCACGGTGGACACCCGGCGCTCGACGGAGTCGTCTGCGCGGGTCTGCGTCGACACCGGCGAGGTCTCGGTCATCCCGTAGCAGATGGACACCTCGGCCATGCCCATGCGCCCGATGACCTCCCGCATGACCTCGACCGGGCACGGCGAGCCCGCCATGATCCCGGTGCGCAGGCTGGACAGGTCGTAGGAGTCGAGGCCGGGCTGCGCCAGTTCGGCGATGAACATCGTGGGGACCCCGTAGAGCGAGGTGCACCTCTCCGACTCCACCGCGGCCAGGGTGGCCGCCGGGTCGAAGGACGGCGCGGGGATCACCATGGCGGCACCGTGACTGGTGCAGGCGAGGTTGCCCATGACCATGCCGAAGCAGTGGTAGAACGGCACCGGGATGCAGACCCGGTCCTGCTCGGTGTAATGGCACAGCTCGCCCACGAAGAAGCCGTTGTTCAGGATGTTGTGGTGCGAGAGGGTCGCGCCCTTGGGGAATCCGGTGGTCCCCGACGTGTACTGGATGTTGATGGCGTCGTCCGGGCTGAGCGAGGCCTGCGCACGGGCCAGGTCTGCCGGGTCGCCCCGGCGGCCGCGCTCCAGTAGGGAGTCCCACAGGGGACCGCCGAGCACGGCCACGAACTCCAGGGTGGGGCACCGAGGGCGCACCTCCTCGATCATGGCGGTGTAGTCGGAGGTCTTGAAGCGGTCGGCGGCGGCCAGCAGCCGGATGCCGGACTGCCGCAGCACGTACTCCAGTTCGTGGGAGCGGTAGGCGGGGTTCACCGTGACGAGGACCGCGCCGATCCGGGCGGTGGCGTACTGCACCAGTGTCCACTCCGCGCGGTTGGGGGCCCAGATTCCGACGCGGTCGCCCTTGGCGATGCCCAGGTCGAGCAGACCGAGCGCGAGGGCGTCGACGTCGGCGGCCAGCTCTGCGTACGTCCACCGGCGGCCGGCAGCCACGTCGACGAGGGCATCGCGGTCGGGGAACCTGCGTACCGTCCGGTCCAGGTTCTCGCCGATGGTGTCACCGAGCAGCGGCACTTCGCAGACCCCGGACGCGTAACTCGATGCGGCAGACACATGGACCTCCTGGAGACGGACTGGCGGGCGTGCGGACAGGCGGGCGGCCTGGGGCGGTCGCGCCGGGAACATACTGACGGGGTGACGGGGAGCCCCCTGCCAGCCTGCCCCGGGTGCGCGGGTGCCTACGCCTACGCCTACGCCTGCGCGACGGGCCGGGGCCCGAGGTCCCGGGCGGTCCGCGGCGTACGAAGGCGGCCCCGCGGTGCGTGACGCCCGCTCACGTCCGGTGCGCTCGGCCGGGTCCGGGGGGTCGGAGGCGGGGCGGCCGAGGACGAACGGAAGGCGCCCGCCGGGCAGAACCCGGGCGGGCGCCTTCTGTCGTACACGTGGGGCGGGGAAGGGTCAGGGCGTGGAGAAGGTGCGCCGGGGCGCGGGCGCCATGGCGGTGATCGTCGCCGTGGCCGTGAAGACCTCCTCGCCGTTCTGTCGGGCCACGACCCGCACGGGAAGCCGGCGGCCGTCCGGCGCAGCCGTCCGGTCGGGGAGCGCGGTCGTTTCGATCCAGCAGGGCGAGTTCAGCTCCGCGTAGCGGAAGAACCGCATCTCCATGTCGGTCAGGACGCCCCGGCGGGGGAAGGCGGAGGCGTACGCGGCCTGGCGGACGGCCTCCAGCAGCAGCATGCCGGGAGCGTGGTCGACGGGGTGGTCGAAGAGAATCGGGTGGTTGATGTCGGCCCGCAGCTGCGCCCGGTGGGTCGAGCTGGTCGGGGAGAGGACCACGTCGTGGAAGCGGTCGCGGCACACCCGCCGGGGCGTCATCGGCGGCGGGAGCGGGATGACGCGGGCGGCCACCTGCGCGAGGTCGCCGTTTCCGCCGCGCAGGCGCTGGTAGACGGCTTCGGGCTGGTTGGTGAACGCCGCTTCGGCGGTACCCAGGAACTCCCCGTCCCGGGTGGCCGTGACGTGCATGGTCAGGCCCGCCAGCCGGCGTCCCCGGCGGGCTATGCCGGAGCAGCGGATGTGGAGCACGATGTCGGCCGGTCTTGAACCGACCACGAGGGCAGCGGGGTTGGCCGAGTAGCTGAAGGTGTCCCAGATCTGGCGGTGGCCGAAGGGCACGTCGTACGCCACATGGCTGAGCAGCGGGATGGCCTGGCGGACGGATTCGGCCAGGAGGAGCGGGTCGTGGTGGCCCGCGTCGGGCGAGTAGAAGCTGTGGGCGCGGGGCCACTGGGCGGTGATGACGTACTCGTCGGGAGCGACGGAACGCCATCCGGTGAGCAGGACTTCGGAGTGTGCGCTCTTGTGCACGTATTCCCGTGGTAACGCGCTGCTGAGCGAGGCGGTCGCGGGCGAGGTGGAGTGAGCAGCTGACACAGTCATTGGTTGAGCCCCCCTGGAACGTCGGACATGAGCTGGTGCTTGTTCGGCGCTGGGTCCTAAAATAAAGGATGTTCGTTTTTTTTGTCGAGAAGGTTAGGTGCACATGTCAGAACGAAAGCAGCAACGAGCCCCTCAACTGAGGGCAGTTCAGACGAAGGCGGCCATCCTCCGCGCCGCGGCGGAGGTCTTCGACGAGTTCGGCTTCAGCGGAGCCAGCATCAGCAAGATCATGAAGCGGGCGGACGTCACGCAGGGCGGGATGTACTTCCACTTCAGCTCGAAGGAGGAACTCGCCTACGCCGTGATGGTCGGGCAGGGCGAGGGCCTGGAGTTCCCCGCGGGCGAGGACGGCCTCCAGCGCCTGGTGGACATCACGCTCTACCTCGCGGAGCAGCTCCGGCACAATCCGGTGCTCCGTGCCGGCGTACGACTGGCGGTGGAGCAGGGCGAGTTCGGCCTCCGCGACGACGTCGCCTACCAGGCCTGGGTGCTCGAATTCCGCCAGCAGCTGCGCTTCGCCCGGGCCAAGGGCGAGCTCCAGCCGGACGTCGACGACCACGAACTGGCGTGGGTGCTGGTCAGCTCCTTCACCGGCGCCCAGCTCTTCTCGCAGGTCTCCACCGGCCGGGCCGACCTGCCCCAGCGCATCGCCTCGCTCTGGCGCTACCTGTTGCCCGCCGTCGCCACCGAGGACACCCGCAAGGGCCTGCGCCTGACCCTGGAGACGGCCGGGGCGGAGCAGCAGGGGTGAGCGGCCGCCAGGTCGTCGTGACCGGGGCGACGGGTTTCGTCGGCTCCGCGGTGCTGCGCCGCCTGCTGGAGCGGGAACCGGGGATCGTGCTGCGCGTGGTGTCCCGTACGGCGGCACCGGCCGCGCCGGGCTCCGTGCACCGGGTCGGTGCGGACCTGGCCGAGCCCGCCTCCCTGCGGGGCGTGTGCGACGGCGCCGACGCGCTGTTGTCGCTCGCCTCCTACATCGGACCCGACGCCGGCCGCTGCGAGGCGGTCAACACCGCTGGTACCGCGGCCCTGATGGCGGAGGCGCGGCGCGCGGGTGTGCGGCGCGTCGTCCACCTGTCGACGTGCGCGGTCTACGGTCCGGGACCGCACCGGGGCGCGGACGCGGCCGAGCTGGCCCCCGCCCCGGTGTCGCCGGCCAGCGCCAGCCGGCTGGCGGGGGAGGCGTCCGTGCTCGCCGCCGGGGGCCTGGTCCTGCGCGCCGGACTGGTCCTGGGCAGCGGGGACCGGTGGGTCGTGCCGGCTCTCGCCGATGCCTTCCGGCGGGTACCGGCACAGTGGGACGGGGGAGCGGGACTGGCCTCCTTCGTCGACGCCGACGACCTGGCGCGGCTCTTCACGGCCTTCGCCCTCGGGGGAGGTACCGCGGCCCGGGCGGAGGGCGTCCTGCACGCCCACCACCCCGAGCCGGTGCGCAACCGCGACCTCATGCACGCGCTGGCCGCGCAGGGAGTGTTGCCGGAGCGGCCCGCCGCCGACTGGCCCTGGAGCAGATGTGTCGAGGCGCTGGCCGCGACCCCGGGCTGGGTGAGCGAGCGGCAGTTCACGCTGCTGGCGCGGGACCACTGGTACCGCGCGGACGCGGCATGGGGGCTCGCCGGGATCGACCCGGGTCCGGGCCCGCTCGCCCGGCTCGGCCGGGCGGCCGCCTGGTACCGGGAGAGAGGCGCCGTCACACCGGGGTGACGGCGATCTGCCAAAGCCTCAGCGGGATGGGGGCGGACGGGCCGTGGCGGGGATGCGGGCGGGTAGCGTCCCGGAGACAGTCGGTCCTGGTCATCCCGTGAACCTTGTGGAGGAGTGGAAATGCCCGACCTTTCGAACATCGTCAAGGCGTATGACGTGCGTGGCGTTGTGCCGGACGAGTGGGACGAGTCGCTGGCGGAGCTGTTCGGTGGTGCTTTCGTCGAGGTCGTGGGTGGGTCGGCGATCGTGGTGGGGCATGACATGCGTCCGTCGTCGCCGGGGTTGTCGGCGGCGTTTGCGCGGGGTGCTGCGGCGCGTGGTGTGGATGTGACGTTGATCGGTTTGTGTTCGACGGATCAGTTGTATTACGCGTCGGGTGCGATGGGGCTGCCGGGTGCGATGTTCACGGCGTCGCATAATCCGGCGCGGTACAACGGGATCAAGATGTGTCGTGCGGGTGCGGCGCCGGTGGGTCGGGACACGGGGTTGTCGCAGATCCGGGTGTTGGTGGAGGGGTGGCTGGACGGGGGTGTTCCGGAGGTTCCGGCGGGGACGGTGCCGGGGACGGTGACGGAGCGGGACTCCCTGAAGGGGTATGCGGAGCATCTGCGGTCTTTGGTGGATCTGGCGTCGATCCGTCCGTTGAAGGTGGTTGTGGACGCGGGCAACGGCATGGGCGGTCACACCGTCCCGACGGTGTTCGAGGGTCTGCCGTTGGAGGTGACGGAGATGTACTTCGAGCTGGACGGGACGTTCCCGAACCATGAGGCGAATCCGTTGGATCCGAAGAACATCGTGGATCTGCAGGCGCGGGTGGTGGCGGAGGGTGCGGATCTGGGGATCGCCTTCGACGGGGACGCGGACCGTTGTTTCATCGTGGACGAGCGTGGTGTGGGGGTGTCGCCGTCGGCGATCACGGCTCTGGTGGCGTCGCGTGAGCTGGCGCGTCACGGTGGGTCGGGCACGGTGATCCACAATCTGATCACGTCGTGGTCGGTGCCGGAGGTGGTGCGGGAGTGCGGTGGGACGCCGGTGCGTACCCGGGTGGGTCATTCCTTCATCAAGGAGGAGATGGCGAGGACGGGTGCGATCTTCGGTGGTGAGCATTCGGCGCACTACTACTTCAAGGACTTCTGGAACGCGGATACGGGGATGCTGGCGGCGTTGCACGTGTTGGCGGCTCTGGGGGGGCAGGACGGTCCGTTGTCGGAGTTGGTGGCGTCGTATGACCGGTATGAGGGGTCGGGGGAGATCAATTCGACGGTGGCGGACCAGGCGGGCCGGTTGGTTGCGGTGCGGGAGGCGTTCGCGGGTCGTGAGGGTGTGGAGCTGGATGAGTTGGACGGTTTGACGGTGACGGGTGCGGGGTGGTGGTTCAACGTGCGTGCTTCGAACACGGAGCCGTTGCTGCGGTTGAACGTTGAGGCTCGTGACGTGGACACGCTGTCCCGGGTCCGGGACGAGGCCCTGGCCCTGATCCGGGCCTGACCCCCGGCCCGGGGGCCCTGCCGGGGGCCGGGGCCCTTTCCGACCCCCAGGCCCCCGCGCCCTCCGACCCGGGCCGGACCCCCGGCCCCGCCGCTACGCCGACGACGCATACCGCTCCCGCAGGGCCGGCAGACCCCGGTAGGCGTACGCAGCGGACATCAACGTCATGTGGTGGTGCCAGCCGGGGAACGAACGCCCCTCGAAGTCGAGGAGCCCGAAGTCGTCGGCCAGGGCGCCCAGCGAGGCGGCGGCCCGCCCCGTCTGCCTGACCAGCCGCAGCAGGTCGTCCATCCGGGCCCGGCTCATGTTGGTCAGCCAGATCGCACCGCCCGCCCGGACCCCGGCGGCGGGCCGCCGTTCACCGAAGAGACGGTATGTCTGCTGCCCGCCGGGGGCCGCCGAACCGGCGCCCGGCACCCGGACCAGGGCCGACCGGATCTGCTGCGGGTGCGGGTGCGCGCCTGCGGCGGGGCCGGTGAGCTGCGCCGCGTACGGATGGCTGGTGCTGCCCCGACGGGCGAGCTCGCCCGCAGTGGTGGTGTGCCCGGCCGCCCGGCCCGCCTCGGCCCCCTGCCGCGGCCCGGTCGCGCAGACGGCGAGGGTCGGCGGGACGGACACCAGGAAGTCGTGGCCGCGCCGGCCCAGCATGCCGATCAGGGCGGCGGCGGCACCGAGGCGGCTCAGATCGGCGACGACGGGCGCGTGCACGGCCGAGGTACGGGCGGCGACCGCGTCCACGAGCTCCAGGACCAGATGCTCCGGGGCCTGGTGTGCCACGTCGGGGGAGATCCGCGCCCGGCGGCGCAGGACCGGATCCGCCGACCAGCCTTCGGGAAGCAGCAGCCGCCAGTCGACGGGCAGGCTCGTGCCGTCCAGCGAGAGGAAGAGGGCGTAGGCGAACTGGCAGTTGACGATGCGTCCGGCGACGGGGTCGAAGCGGCGGTGCACGCCGACCGAATGGTCACCCCGTTTGGGGAAGCAGACCTGCCCGATCGTCCAGGCACGCACCGGATGGCGTTCCTCCACCCAGCGGACCAGTTCGGCGCGGGCCGGATCCCATGCCCAGGGGCTCGCGTTGATGAACTGCTGCAAGGACTGGGACGCGGTCGGTGACGCGGTCACGGACGCGGCGAGTCTGCGGACGGACTTCTTGCCCGGGGTGGTGAGCAGGCCCTGCAGGTAGACCCGGGCCCATCTTCGCTGGTCGGCCCTCGGTAAGTGGCCGAAGAGGCGTTCGGTGTACTCGTCCAGGGCGGTGCCGCCGGCAGCCAGGGCTCCGGTCCTCATGTGCGCCGTCATCTGCTGTCTCCCCTCCAGTGCGGACATCGGTCTGCGCCATGGCAGCGGTAAGAATACAGAACGTTCGTTTTGTTTTCTAGCTAAAGTGTGGCGCCTCCGCGGCGACTTGGGCACGTTGGAGCACGACGCCACCCGACTCCGCCGCGGGCGGCACGGGACGGCGGGGCATGGTCGCTTCTTCGTCAAGTGATCGTTGTGCGCGGTCGGCGCCGGGGTGACGCTGGAAGCCGCTCCCGTGCCGGGCGCGGGGGTGAGTGAGGAACGAACAGGATGGCATTGGTAGTGCAGTGGTGAAGCAAGAGCGCGGCGTGCGCACCCGTAATCATCTGATCTCGGTGGCCGCCGCCGAATTCGACCGCAATGGATACGACGGGACGTCGCTGTCCCGGCTGAGCAGATCGGCCGGGATTTCGATCGGGGCTGTCACTTTTCATTTTGCGGCGAAGGGGGAACTGGCCTCGGCCGTCGAGGAATCCGGTCGGGCCGCCACCCGGAGAGTGGTCGAGTCCGTGACGGCCCGCGGAGAGCCGGCCCTCGACACCGTCTCCTCCCTCGTCCTGGCCCTCGGCTGGCTGATCGAGGCGGACCCGGCCGTGCGCGCCGCGGCCCGGCTCACCCGGGAACGTGCCGGCGCCGGGCCCGAGTGGTGCGGCTGCTGGCTCCCGGACGTCGAGCACCTGCTGGAACGGGCGGCGGCGGAGGGGCAGCTCCATCCCGAGGTCGACCCGCGCTCGCTCGCCGCGCTGACAGGTCACCTGGTCGGCGGTGTCGTGGCGCGGGTGCGCCGCGACCGGGGCGACCGGCCCGGCGCGATCGCCGGCGAGCTCGCCGATCTGTGGAGCCTCATCCAGCGGCGCGTCGCGGCCCCGCCGGGGGCGGAAGTGCCCAAGTAGGCGAGAAAGCGGCAGAATTCTGGCCACTGGCGCGAGCAGCCGTCTAGCGTCAGCGGTATGAATTCCGTGACTCCGCAGATAACCAAGGCAGTGATCCCCGCCGCGGGACTCGGTACCCGATTCCTCCCGCTGACGAAGGCCACCCCGAAGGAAATGCTTCCGGTGGTCGACAAGCCCGCCATCCAGTACGTGGTGGAAGAGGCGGTCGCGGCGGGGATGTCGGACATCCTCATGGTCACCGGACGCAACAAGCGGCCGCTCGAAGACCACTTCGACCGCAACTACGAGCTGGAGGAGGCCCTCCAGCGCCGTGGTGATCAGGACAAACTCAACAGCGTCTGCGCCTCCACCGAACTCGCCGACATCCACTACGTGCGCCAGCGGGACCCCAAGGGCCTCGGGCACGCCGTCCTGTGCGCCGCGCCGCACGTCGGCAGGGAGCCCTTCGCCGTCCTCCTGGCCGACGACCTGATCGACCCCAGGGACCCCCTGCTCGCCCGGATGGCCGCAGTGCGCGCCCGTCTCGGTGGCAGCGTGGTGGCCCTCATGGAGGTCGACCCGGACGCCATCCACCTGTACGGATGCGCCGCGGTCGAGCGGGCGACGGCCGCCGGCGACGGCGTGCGCATCACCGAGCTGGTGGAAAAGCCGGAGCCCGGCACCGCCCCCAGCAACCTCGCGGTCATCGGTCGCTACCTGCTCGACCCCGAGATCTTCGAGGTGCTGCGCGGCACCGGTCCCGGGCGCGGCGGCGAGATCCAGCTCACGGACGCACTGCGCACCCTGGTCCGCGCCGGCCGTCCCGTGCACGGGGTGGTCTTCTCCGGCCGCCGCTATGACACGGGGGACCGCGCCGAGTACCTGCGCGCGACGGTCCGGCTGGCTTGCGAGCGCGAGGACCTCGGCCCCGAATTCCTCTCCTGGCTGCGGGAGTTCGTCCGTTCCGAGGAGCTCGCGCCGGTCTGAACCGCCGCCCGGTGGGCGACTGGGGAAGTTCCGCGGTCGCCCACCGGGCCGAGCCCGACTCTGCCAACTTGCCCAAATCGCAGCGGGGTTCGGCTGCCAGATTGGTTACCGAACGGTAATTACGTAATTTCTTCTCCGGCCCGGCGAACGACGCGGGCTCCGGGCCCCGAGCACACGAAGGGAGGTGGATCATGGACGACCCGAACGCAGGACACCCGGCGCCTCGGACCCCCCGAGCCGCCCACGAGATACCGGTCGGCGCACTGCTCGCCGCTGACTCCCCCCGAGCCGTCCTCGTGGACGAGGGCCACGCACAGGCCCTCGCGGACTCCGGCCGGCCCCTGCCGCCGCTGCTCGTGCACCGCCCCACGATGCGGGTCATCGACGGCACGCACCGCTTGCGGGCGGCCGTGCTGAGGGGGCGTGACACCGTCGCGGTGGTGTACTTCGACGGCAGCGCCGAGGACGCGTTCGTCCTGTCGGTCGAAGCCAACATCAGCCACGGACTCCCGCTGACACTGGCGGAGCGGACCGCGGCGGCCCTACGGATCCTGCAAACCCACCCTGACTGGTCCGACCGCGGGATCGCGCAGCGGACCGGGCTCGCGGCGAAGACCGTCGCGGCACTGCGTCGCCGGGAGGCGCCGCAGCACGCACCGCAGGGCCGCGTCGGACGGGACGGACGCGTCCGTCCCGCCGATCCGGTCCGCGGACGTGAGGCCGCGGCCCGGCTGCTCGCGGGACGGCCCACCGCCTCCCTGCGGCAGATCGCGCGGGAGGCGGGCATCGCGCCCTCGACCGTACGAGATGTGCGCCGCCGGATCGGCGAGGGCGAGGACCCCGTACCGGCGGGCCAGCGGCGCTCCGGCGGCCCGCAGCCCCCGCCGGCCCGGCCGGCCGACCGGGGACGGGCCCGCGGACAACCACTACCCGCGCTGGTCACCGGCCTGTGCAAGGACCCCCTGCTCAGACTCAGCGAGGCCGGCAGGCTGCTCCTGCGCATGCTCGACCTCCAGGTGAGCGGCCTGCGCCAGCGCGAGCGGATCGTCGCCGCGGTACCCCCGTACCGCGCCGAGACCGCCGCCGCCGCTGCCGCGCAGTGCGCCCGCGACTGGCAGGAACTCTCGGAGGAACTGGGCCGCCGTGCCTCGGCGGAGGCGCGAGCCTGAGCGGCCATCCCCCCATACCGGCCTTCCCTGCTGGAAGGCCCCGTTCATGTGTGTGTCGGAAAGGAAGTCTGGCGATGTCGGTTGTCGAGGGTGCGCGGGTTGATGCGGGTGGGGGGGAGGGGCCTGTTCGTTTGGATGGGCGCCTGAGGTTGGTGCTTGTGGTGTTGCTGGTGGCGCAGTTCATGCTGGCGGTGGATTTTTCGATCCTGAATGTGGCGTTGCCGGTGATCGGTGACGGGCTTGGGTTCTCGTTGTCGAATCTGCAGTGGATCGCGACGTCGTTTGCGTTGTGTGCTGCGGGTTTCACGTTGTTGTTCGGTCGGGTGGCGGATCTGTTCGGGCGGCGTCGGCTGTTCCTGGTGGGTCTGGCGGTTTTGGGTGTGTCGTCGTTGGTGGGTGGTTTGGCGACGTCGCCTGAGATGTTGATTGTGGCGCGGGTGTTTCAGGGTCTTGCGACGGCGGCGGTGACGCCTGCTGGTCTGTCGTTGTTGACGACGTCGTTTCCTGAGGGTCCGTTGCGGGAGAAGGCGTTGGGGCTGAATGGTGCGTTGATGTCGGCGGGGTTCACCACGGGTGCGATTTTGGGTGGTGTGTTGACGGATCTGCTGTCGTGGCGGTGGGCGTTCTTCATCAATGTGCCGGTTGCTCTGGTGGTGTTGGTGATTGCGCCGACGGTGATTCGTGAGTCGCGTCCGGATGTGCGTCCGAGGTTGGATGTTCCGGGTGCGACGGCGGTGACGTTGGGTCTGCTGGCGTTGGTTTATGGGTTGACGCAGGCGGGTGAGCGTGGTTGGGGTGCTCCGTCGGCGTGGGGTTGGCTGGCGGCTGGTGTGGTGTTGTTGGTGGTGTTCTATGCGGTGGAGTCGAGGTCGTCGGCTCCGTTGGTGCCGGTGAGTGTGTTGAAGAAGCGGACGGTGGCGTGGGGGAATGTTGCTGGTCTGGTTGCGTTTTTGACGGAGACCAGTTTGGTGTTCCTGATGACGCTGTATCTGCAGGAGGTTTTGGATTTCTCGCCGTTGACGGCGGGGTTGTCGTTCGGTGTGCTGGGTGTGGGCACGGTGATCGGTGGTTCGGTTGCTCCGCGGGTGATTGGGGCGGTGGGTACGCGGTCGACGTTGATCGTGGGTGGTGTGTTGCAGGCGGTGGCGACGCTGAGTTTGGTGGCGTTGGGTGAGACGTCTGCGTCGATGTGGTTGTTGCTGGTCGCGACGTTCGCGGGTGGTGTGGGCAACATGTTGGTGATCGTCGGGTTCATGGTGACGGCGACGACGGGGTTGCCGGATCGTGAGCAGGGTATGGCGACGGGTTTGGCGACGATGACGCAGCAGATCGGTATCACGATGGGTACGCCGATCATGTCGGCGGTGGTTGCGGCGAATACCGACATTCATGCGGGGATCACGACCGCGGTCGTGGTCAACACCGCGATCGTCGTCCTCGGCATCCTCACCACCGTCCTCTTCCTCAGGAGCAAGGCCGCGCAGACCCCCGCCGCCGGCTGACCGACCTCCTGACCGATCCCCCCCCATGGAAGCGGCCCGGCCCGGCCGCCCCCGACCGTGCCGGGCCGCTTCCCCCTTCCCGTATCGCCTCCCCAGGTCCCCCTCCCCAGGTCCCCCTCCCCAAGAACTCCTCTTTCCCAAGGAACGTGATGGACCTCCATATCGAAGACCGCGTATACCTCGTCACCGGCGCGTCGTCCGGCATCGGCGAGGCCACCGTCCGCCTCCTGGCCGCCGAGGGCGCCGCCGTCGTCGGTGTCGCCCGCAAGCCGTGGAGCACCGAAGGGCTCGGCGAGCGGGTCAGCACCCTGGCCGCCGACCTCACCGATCCGGCTGCGGCCCAGCAGGTCGCCGACGCCGTGGCAGCTCGCCACGGCCGCCTCGACGGCCTCGTGAACAACGTCGGCGCGCTGGAGTCCCGTACCGGCTTCCTCGACGTGAGCGACGAGCAGTGGAAGACCACCTTCGAGGTCAACTTCCACTCCGCCGTCCGCATGACCCGTGCGGCCCTGCCCGCGCTGCTGGAGGCGGGCGCGGGGTCCGTCGTCCACGTGGCGAGCGAGGCCGCCCGCTATCCCGACCCCGGCATCACCGACTACGCCGCCTCGAAGACGGCACTGCTGTCCCTCTCCAAATCCCTGGCCGCGGAGTTCGGCGCACGGGCGGTGCGCTCGAACGTGGTCTCCCCGGGGCCCACCCGGACCGCGCTCTTCGACGCCCCCGGAGGCTTCGCCGACCAACTCGGCGAACGGTTCGGGCTGCCCGCCGACGAGGCCGTCGACCACTTCATCCGTGAGGTGCGCCGACTGCCCAGCGGCCGCATCGGCACCCCCGAAGACGTCGCCGGCGTGATCGCGTATCTGCTCTCGCCCCTGGCGGGCCAGGTCACCGGCGCCGAATGGAGCGTCGACGGCGGCGCCCTGCGGCAGATCTGACCGGGCCGATGCGTGCTTCCCTCCTCGCCCTCGCGGTCGGCGCCTTCGGCATCGGGACGACCGAGTTCGTCATCGTCGGCCTGCTCCCCGAAGTGGCCGACGACCTGTCCGTGTCCATCCCCTCCGCCGGCATGCTGGTCACCGGCTACGCCCTGGGCGTGGTGGTCGGCGCACCGCTGATGACAGCGGCCGGCGCCCGGCTTCCCCGCAAGACCATGCTCGTCCTGCTCATGGCGATCTTCATCGCAGGCAACCTGCTCTGCGCCCTCGCCGGGGACTACACGGCTCTCATGGGCGGGCGGCTGATCGCGGCTCTCACCCACGGAGCGTTCTTCGGGATCGGCTCCGTCGTGGCCGCCGACCTCGTGGCCCCCGACCGGCGGGCGAGCGCCATCGCCCTGATGTTCACCGGCCTGACCCTGGCCAATGTGCTCGGCGTGCCCCTGGGAACCTTCCTGGGGCAGGAGTTCGGCTGGCGTTCGACCTTCTGGGCCGTCACCGGGATCGGGATCGTGGGGCTCCTCGCCCTGATCACCCTGGTCCCGGCACAGCCCGCACCGCAGAGCGGGGCCCTGCGCGGCGAGCTCGCCGTCTTCCGCCGGCCCCAGGTGTGGCTGGCCCTGACCACCACCGTCCTCGGCTTCGGCGGCGTCTTCGCCTCCTTCACCTACCTCGCCCCCATGATGACGGAACGGGCCGGCTTCTCCGACGGCGCGGTCGCCTGGCTCCTCGTCCTCTTCGGGACCGGCCTGTGCGTGGGCAACGTACTCGGCGGCCGGGCCGCCGACCGGGCCCTCATGCCCAGCCTGTACCTCATCCTCGGAGGCCTGTGCCTGGTGCTGGTGGTGTTCACCTTCACCTCACGGGCCGCCCTGCCCGCCGCGGTCACCCTGGCCGCCTTCGGAGCGATCGGCTTCGCCACGGTGCCGCCGCTCCAGGCCCGCGTCATGCAGCAGGCGGCCGGGGCTCCGGCCCTCGCCTCCGCCGCCAACATCGCGGCCTTCAACCTGGGCAACGCCCTCGGCGCCTGGCTCGGCGGCCTCGCCGTCGCCCACGGCCTGGGATGGACCTCGCCGACCTGGATCGGCGCCGGACTCGCCGCCGCCGGACTCGGGACCGCGGCCCTCTCCGGTCACCTCGATCGCAGGAGCCGCCCGAAGCCTCCGGCCGCCGAGGCGTTCCCTTCCGCACCACTCCCGCACGACCCCACCCAGCCGGTGCCGGGCACGGCACCCGTCCCCTCGTCGAAGAGAAGTGAGGTAGCCCCATGAACGGTGTCGACCGCCGGACCATGCTCACCCGCAGCGCGGCCGTCGTCGGAGGCGCGGCGGTGGCCGGCGCGCTCGCCGGCCCCGCGGCAGCGGCCACGAACCCCGCCGAGTCCGCGGCTTCCGGCGCGGCCGCCGGTAGCGGAGCCGTTGTGCGCCCGGGCGACCCGCGCTACGAGATGCTCACCACCGGCAACAACCAGCGTTTCGTCGCACGCCCCGACTACATCAAGATGGTCCGCTCGACCGCGGACGCCGAACGGGCCCTCAGAGACGCCGTCCGGGCCGGCAAGCGGGTCTCCGTGCGCAGCGGCGGCCACTGCTTCGCCGACTTCGCCGCCCACCCCGAGACCGAGGTCATCATCGACTTCTCGGAGATGACCCACGTCGGCTACGACCCCGCGCGGCGCGCCTTCGTCGTGGAGGCCGGAGCCCGCCTGATCAACGTGTACGAAGCCCTCTACAAGGGCTGGGGCGTCACCATCCCCGGCGGCATCTGCTACAGCGTCGGAGCCGGCGGCCACATCGTCGGCGGCGGCTACGGGCTCCTCTCCCGGGCCCACGGCCTGGTCGTCGATCACCTCTACGCCGTGGAGGTCGTCGTCACCAACGGCAAGGGAGGCGTCCGCACCGTTGTCGCCACCCGCGAGAAGCACGACCCCCACCGCGACCTGTGGTGGGCGCACACCGGCGGGGGAGGCGGCAACTTCGGCCTGGTGACCCGCTACTGGTTCCGCTCACCGGGCGCGAAGGGATCCGAACCCTCCGAGCAGCTGATAGCGCCGCCGTCCAAGGTGTTGGTGAGCGCCCTGGACTTCCCCTGGGAGCAGCTGAACGAGGCCAAGTTCACCCGTCTCCTGAAGAACTTCGGCGCCTGGCACGCCGCGAACAGCGCCCCCGACAGCCCCTACCGCAACCTCTCCAGCCTCTTCAACGTCAGCTCCAAGGCGCACGGCAGCCTGGGCATGTTCACCCAGGTCGACGCGACCGTGCCGAACGCCCGCAAACTGCTCGACGACTACGTGGCGGCCATCACCGCCGGTACCGGGGTCACGCCCCGGGCGCTGACCCGCGCCACCGGCGAACTGCCCGCCATGCCGCAGTTCGCCGAGCCCCGCACCCTGCCCTGGCTCCAGGCGACCCGGCTCGTCGGCACCAACAACCCCACCATCACCAACCCGACCTCACGCGGTGCACACAAGTCCGCCTACATGCGCAAGAACTTCACCGACCACCAGATCTCCGCGCTCTACCGGTACATGAGCCGACCGGACTTCAAGAACCCCGACACCATGCTGGTGCTGTTCTCCTTCGGCGGCCAGGTCAACGCCGTCGCACCGGACGCGACGGCCAACGCGCAGCGGACGTCCATCTTCAAGATGTGCTTCCAGACCTTCTGGCAGGAGGAGAGCGAAGACGCCTTCTACCTGGGCTGGCTGCGCGACCTCTACGAGGACTTCTTCTCGGCGACCGGAGGCGTGCCCCTGATCGACGACAGCACCGACGGCTGCTACATCAACTACCCCGACCGCGACATCACCGACCCCCGCCGCAACCGCTCCGGCGTGCCCTGGCAGACCCTGTACTACAAGGACAACTACCCGCGCCTCCAGCAGGTCAAGAGGCGCTACGACCCGTCCGACTTCTTCCGCCACTCCATGTCGATCAAGCCTGCGCGAGGCTGATCCCGGACGGACGACGGCCGGCGGGCCACCGCCGGCGGTCCGGCGTCCCCCACGCGACCCTGCCCGCGGTCTCCCGACCGTCGTCCCTGCTCAGAAGCCCCGCACTCCCTTCCCCGGAGTGCGGGGCTTCTGGCGTTCCCGAGCGTCTGTTCGAGTGGCCGGGGGAGTTCGTTGACTGTCCGGGCGGCTCCGGGAAAGCTGATGGCAGGCCGGAAGAGGGCAGCCGAAAAAGGCCCCTCGCAGAGTGATCCGATCCCCTGGCCACACCCGTAGCCACACCCGCAGGTCCGCCCGCGGCACCGCCGTGCCGCGTCCTTCCCCCGCCATGCCACGGCCCGATTCCCAACGCGCCACGAAGAAAGAGGAAGCCATGCGTTCCGTCGCCGTAGTCCTCGGCACCCGGCCGGAAGCCATCAAGTTCGCGCCGGTCATCCGCGCCCTCCAGGACGACCCGCGCTTCGAGCCCGTCGTGATCTCCACCGGACAGCACCGCCAGATGTTGGACGAGACCCTCGACGCCTTCGGCCTCAGCGCCGACGTCGACCTGAACGTGATGGCTCCCAAGCAGACCCTCTCCCAGGTCACCTACCGCTCGCTGCGCGGCCTGGAGGACTACTTCGCCGCCTCGCCCGCCGACGCCGTCCTGGTCCATGGGGACACCGCCACCACCCTCACCGGAGCCCTGGCCGGATTCCACCTGCGCATCCCCGTCGTCCACGTCGAGGCCGGACTGCGCAGCGGCCGGCTCGGCTCGCCCTTCCCCGAGGAGGGCAACAGACGGCTCGTGGCGCAGGTCGCCGCCCTCCACCTGGCCCCCACCCCCGGCAACCTCGCGAACCTGCTCCGCGAGGGCATCGCCGCCGACACCGTCACCGTCACCGGCAACACCGTCATCGACGCCCTGCGCTGGGCCAGCGGCCGAGCGGAGAGCTACGGCGACCCGGCCCTGGCCGACCTCGACAGCGACCCGCGGCGGGTCGTCCTGGCCTCCGCGCACCGCCGCGAGGCCTGGCCGCACCTGCCGCAGATCGGCCGGGCCCTCGCCCGCATCGCCGACGAGCCCGGCGTCCGCGTCGTCGTACCGCTCCACCGCAACCCCGTCGTCCGCGAGGCGCTCCTGCCGCACATCGGCAGCCACCCGGGCATCACCGTCACCGACCCGCTCCCCTACCTGAGCTTCTGCAAGCTCATGGGCCGCGCCGACATCATCGTCTCGGACAGCAGCGGCAGCCAGGAGGAGGGGCCCGCCCTCGGCAAGCCGACGCTCGTCCTCGGCGACGTCACCGAGCGCTCCGAGGCCATCGTGGCCGGCACCGCCTGCCTCGTCGGAACGGCCACCGACGGCATCGTCTCCCACACCCAGGAGCTGCTGCGCGACCGTGCCGCCTACGACCGGATGGCCAACGCCGCCAACCCGTACGGCGACGGACGGGCCACCGAGCGCACCGTCGCGGCCCTCGCCCACTTCTTCGGCCTCGGCCCCGCCCCCGAACCCTTCGTCCCCGAAAACGCCGTCGACGAGCTCAGCGTCGAGCTCGCCCGCACGGCCGACTTCGCCCGCACCTGAGCCCCCACCCGGGCCCCTACCCGGGCCCGCGTCCGGGTCCCGATCGAGAGGAGCACGCATGAGAGCCACCCCGTCCGCCGTCGAACGCCCGCTCAACTTCAGCACTCCGTACCTGAGGGCCGACCTCGTGCGCGACGCCGTGGACTACACCGTCGAGGGCCGCAGCATCGTCGTGAACCCCGGTGTGACGCCCGTGACCATCGCGGAGGAACCCCGCAAGACCATCCCCCCGCTCTCCTCCACCGTCCTCTCCGACACCCGCATCGAGAAGGCCGACGCGCTCCTCCTCCTGCGCTCCGCCCCCGACGGCACCGACATCACCGGCATCACCGCGGAACCCGGCTGGTCCCACCTCGCCGACCTCCTCGCCCCCGGCGAGTTCCCCCGCGAGACCCCCCTGCACCGCAGCCCCCAGGACGACATCAACACCGTCCTGTTCGACCCGGCCCATGTGCTCGGCGAGCGCGAGACCCCCACGGACCTGCGCGAGTTCAACGTCCGCGCCAACCTCTGGTTCTCGCCCGCAGGCACCGACTGCGCCGTGCACAACCAGCACGACTTCATCGAGGTCCACACCCAGGTCCACGGCCTCGGGCGGATGCAGCGCTTCCGGGACCGCGACCACGCCACGCTCTACCAGGACGTCCTGATGAGCCCCGGCTACACCACCCCGGACCCGTTCTGCGCCACCGGTCCCCAGTGCACCTACCACTACCCCTGGCACCAGTACCGGGCCGACACCGACTGCGTGTGGCTCGCCATCGAGTACCACCCCGTACCCCGCGCCCTGCGCACCCTCTTCCCCGTGACCACCCCGAACCCTCTGGAGAACCCGTCGTGACCACCACCGGCAACACGGGCGGAACCGCCCTGCGCGCACCGAAGTTCACCGCCGAGGTCGTAGCCGACCAGCTGCGCGACGGCTACTGGCTGGAAGCCCCGGACATCGACGGCGACGGCAAGCCGGACCTCTTCGGCTACGGGCTGCGCCTCGGCGAGATCTACTGGTACGCCAACGACGGCGACTGGACCCGCCGCCTGATAGCCGACCGGATCAAGATGCCCGTCGGCGCCGACTTCGCCGACGTCACCGGCAACGGCCACCCCGACGTCATCGTCTGCTACGACCTGTACGGCCCGATCGGGACCATCCACGACGCCAACACCGAAGGCGGCAAGATCGACTGGCTGGAGAACCCGGGCACCCCCGACAAGGACGAATCCCGTTGGAAGCGCCACTACGTCGGCCGGGCCACCGGGATGCACCGGCTGCGCGCCGGCCACTTCACCCGCACCGACCGGCTCCAGATCATCGGCCTGCCGATCGTCGCCAAGGAGGACGTCCACGCCGTACTGCCCGTCGTGCTGTTCACCCAGCCCGACGACGTGCACACGGCACAGGAGTGGGAGATGACCGTCATCGACGACAGCCACTTCCGGATGATCCACGGAGCCGAGAAGAAGCAGGGCCTGATACCCGGCTCCGACCTGGAGTCCCTGCTGCTGGCCTCCGACGAGGGTGTCACCTGGCTCCACTACGACGAGGCGCGCCAGGAGTGGATCCGGGAGCTGATCGGCACGGGCGAGCTCACCCAGTTCGAGCAGACCGGATTCCGCGGCAGCGGCGACCTCAACGCCGGCCGCCTCGGCGACGACCCGATGGCCTACGTCGCCGCCATCGAGCCCTTCCACGGCAACACGGTGGCCGTGTACACCAAGGCCGGCGACGGGCACAGCTGGAACCGCGTCCTGCTCGACGTCTACGGCGACCCCAACGAGAACGGCGAGGGCCCCGGCCACCAGATCGTCTGCGCCGACTTCGACGGCGACGGCGACGACGAGTTCCTCGTGGCGCTGCGCGGCCCGTGGCCGTGGCAGGGCGTCATGTACTACAAGGCGATCGACGCCGCCAACGGCATCTGGGCCAAGTGGCGGGTCTCGGACGAGTCCGTCGCCCGCATCGCCACCGCCGACTTCAACGGCGACGGCCGCCTGGACTTCGCCACCATCGCGTACTCCGTGCAGAACTACTACGTGGCCAAGGACGCCAAGCTCATGGTCCACCGCAACCAGATCGAGCAGTAGGGGAACCCGTGGCGGCGCCCGGTCCCCGGGACCGGCCGCCGCCCCTCCCTCCCCGCACCCACGAGCCCCGACGGGCAGTCCCGCCTTCCGCGACGCCCCTGCGCGCGCCGCCCGGGACCGTGCCCCCGCCGCACGGCGGACCACGGCCCCGGTGGCCGTCCCTCACGAAACCTCTTCCGCACCTCTTCCGAAAGAGCGATTCCCTGTGGCCTCCACGACGTCCTCCGACGCCGCGAAGCGGGCGAAGCTGCCCTCACTGACCGGCCTGCGGTTCTTCGCCGCCCTCTCCGTCTTCTTCTTCCACGCGTCGCTGACCGACTCCCCGATCCCGCCCAACGCCCCGATCAACCCCTTTGCCGACGCCGGCATCGCGGACTGGCTCTCCACCGCCTTCGGCAAGGCCGGGTACCTGGGCGTCTCCTTCTTCTTCGTCCTCTCCGGCTTCGTCCTCGCCTGGGCCGCCAAGCCCGGCGAGCGCGTCACCGCGTTCCTGCGCCGCCGACTGCTGAAGATCTTCCCCAACCACATCGTCGTCTTCGCCGCCGCGATGATCCTCTTCGCCGGATCGGCCGTCACCGGAGTCGCCGACTGGCTCCCCAACCTCCTGCTGATCCACACCTGGTGGCCGCAGCCCACCGTCAACCTCAGCGTCAACCCGCCCAGCTGGTCCCTCGGCAGCGAGCTGCTCTTCTACGTGCTCTTCCCCGCGCTCGTCGTCCCGATCCGGCGGCTCCGCGGCCGGACCGCCCTGTGGGGCTGGAGCGCCGCGATGATCGCCGGGATGGTCGCCGTCCAGCTGATAGCCACCTACTTCGTCCCCGACACCCCGAAGTCCACCATCACACCCATCTCCGGGATGCAGTTCTGGTTCGGCTACCTGCTGCCCGCCGGCCGCCTCTTCGAGTTCGTGCTCGGCATCCTGCTCGCCCGCATCGTCCTCGCGGGACTGTGGCCGCGCCGCGTCGGCTTCGCCGTATCCCTGGTCCTGACCGTCCTCGGCTACGCCGCCGCGCTCGTCGCTCCGTTCCAGTACGGATTCGTCGTCGCCACGATCGTCCCCGTCGCCGCGCTGATCGGGGCCACCGCCAACGCCGACGTCCAGGGCCGCCAGACCTTCCTGCGCAGCCGGCCCATGGTCTGGCTCGGCGAGGTCTCCTTCGGCTTCTACCTCGTCCAGGGCGTCACGATCTTCTACCTGCGCTCGCTCCTGGGTGAGCACACCTACAGCGTTCCGGTGGCCCTGCTGGTGATCGCCGGCTTCTTCACCGCCTCGCTGCTCGGCGGCTGGCTCCTGTTCCGCTTCGTCGAGATGCCGGCCATGCGCCGCTTCGGCCGCGCCAGGCCCCGTACGCCGGCCGCACCGGCCCCGGCCCACGAACCGCCCGGCGACCGCACCCCGGTCAGCGCGTCCGTCCGGGACTGACCCGCCCGCCGCCCTACCGCTCACCGCCCGCGTCGGCATCAGCCGGCGCGGGCTCCGGCGTACCCCGGCCCGCACCGGCCGCCGCGCCGGCGGTCAGGCTCGCCAGCATGCGCAGTGCCGCGTCCGAGGGGGAGGACTCGGGGGCGCTGTAGAGCAGCATCCGGTGGTTGGTGCCGTCGGTGAGGTGCAGGTTCTCGAAGTCGAGGGTCAGCGGGCCCACCACAGGATGGTGCAGGGTCTTCGTCCCGACCGTGCAGTCCCGCACCGGATGCTTCGACCACAGCGAGGCGAAGTCCGGGCTCTGCAGCATGAGCGATCCGATCAGCTCGGCCAGCGCACGGTCCTCGGGATTGCGTCCCGCGACCAGGCGCAGTGCCGCAAGCGCGACCCGGGCCTCGCCCTTCCAGTCCGTGTACAGCTCCCGGGTGTGCGGGTCGAGGAACAGCATCCGCGTGAGGTTCGGGCGTACGGCGGGATCGTCGGGGCTCACGAAGTCCAGGTGCCCGGCGAGCAGGGCGTGCCCCAGCCGATTCCAGGCGAGCACGTTGTTGCGGCCGTCCAGGACGACGGCGGGCACCTGGGGCATCGCGCCGATCAGCCGGCGCGTGGTGTCGCGGGCGTACTCGGGGCGGGGCGAGGGGGCCCGCTTGGCGCGCGGCGGCCGGGCCAGGTTGTGCAGGTGCGCGTGCTCGTCCGGGGTCAGGCGCAGCGCCCGGGCCAGTGCGTCGAGGACGCTGTCGGAGGCGTTCGTGCTCTGACCCTGCTCCAGGTGCGTGTAGTACGTGATGCTCACGCCGGCCAGCAGGGCGAGCTCCTCGCGTCGCAGCCCGGGCACGCGCCGACGGGTGCCGTGGGACGGTAGCCCGACGTCCTCGGGCTGGAGCTGGGCGCGACGGGTGCGGAGGAACTCTCCCAGAGCGGTCGGTGTGTCCATGCCTTCCAGTGTGCCGGGGGAAGGCGCCGGACGTCGCCCCGGAAGGTGGCCCTGGGAGTGCTAGCTTGCGCGGCGCCAGCACAGCCAGGGGGCTGGGTAACCCTTCCCGACCGGTCCAGAGTCGATGGCGCGACGCAACACGCCGTCGCGTGATCGAAAGGGAGTCTGGCGATGTCGGTTGTCGAGGGTGCGCGGGTTGATGCGGGTGGGGGGGAGGGGCCTGTTCGTTTGGATGGGCGCCTGAGGTTGGTGCTTGTGGTGTTGCTGGTGGCGCAGTTCATGCTGGCGGTGGATTTTTCGATCCTGAATGTGGCGTTGCCGGTGATCGGTGACGGGCTTGGGTTCTCGTTGTCGAATCTGCAGTGGATCGCGACGTCGTTTGCGTTGTGTGCTGCGGGTTTCACGTTGTTGTTCGGTCGGGTGGCGGATCTGTTCGGGCGGCGTCGGCTGTTCCTGGTGGGTCTGGCGGTTTTGGGTGTGTCGTCGTTGGTGGGTGGTTTGGCGACGTCGCCTGAGATGTTGATTGTGGCGCGGGTGTTTCAGGGTCTTGCGACGGCGGCGGTGACGCCTGCTGGTCTGTCGTTGTTGACGACGTCGTTTCCTGAGGGTCCGTTGCGGGAGAAGGCGTTGGGGCTGAATGGTGCGTTGATGTCGGCGGGGTTCACCACGGGTGCGATTTTGGGTGGTGTGTTGACGGATCTGCTGTCGTGGCGGTGGGCGTTCTTCATCAATGTGCCGGTTGCTCTGGTGGTGTTGGTGATTGCGCCGACGGTGATTCGTGAGTCGCGTCCGGATGTGCGTCCGAGGTTGGATGTTCCGGGTGCGACGGCGGTGACGTTGGGTCTGCTGGCGTTGGTTTATGGGTTGACGCAGGCGGGTGAGCGTGGTTGGGGTGCTCCGTCGGCGTGGGGTTGGCTGGCGGCTGGTGTGGTGTTGTTGGTGGTGTTCTATGCGGTGGAGTCGAGGTCGTCGGCTCCGTTGGTGCCGGTGAGTGTGTTGAAGAAGCGGACGGTGGCGTGGGGGAATGTTGCTGGTCTGGTTGCGTTTTTGACGGAGACCAGTTTGGTGTTCCTGATGACGCTGTATCTGCAGGAGGTTTTGGATTTCTCGCCGTTGACGGCGGGGTTGTCGTTCGGTGTGCTGGGTGTGGGCACGGTGATCGGTGGTTCGGTTGCTCCGCGGGTGATTGGGGCGGTGGGTACGCGGTCGACGTTGATCGTGGGTGGTGTGTTGCAGGCGGTGGCGACGCTGAGTTTGGTGGCGTTGGGTGAGACGTCTGCGTCGATGTGGTTGTTGCTGGTCGCGACGTTCGCGGGTGGTGTGGGCAACATGTTGGTGATCGTCGGGTTCATGGTGACGGCGACGACGGGGTTGCCGGATCGTGAGCAGGGTATGGCGACGGGTTTGGCGACGATGACGCAGCAGATCGGTATCACGATGGGTACGCCGATCATGTCGGCGGTGGTTGCGGCGAATACCGACATTCATGCGGGGATCACGACCGCGGTCGTGGTCAACACCGCGATCGTCGTCCTCGGCATCCTCACCACCGTCCTCTTCCTGCGGGCCAAGCAGACCGGCAACTAAGGCAACTCCGCCTTGTGACAGACCTGCCGAGGCGGCGAACGTTGGCCCCAGGCACGGAGGGAAGGAACCCCGATGGCAACACCCACCCACTCGGCCCCCGGACAGAGCCGTGCCCAGGTCCGCTGGGAACACACGAGTATTCCCTCCCCGTCCGGCCCCGTCCCCGCCCGGGTGTACCGGCCTGCGGCGTCCGCACCACAGGGCTGGCTGGTCTGGGCCCACGGCGGCAGCTGGCGCGCCGGCTCCGCCCAGGACTGGCACGGCCCCACCGCCGACCTCGCCCGGACCTCGGGCTTCGCCGTCGCCAGCATCGACTACCGGCTGGTCCCCGAAGTACGCCACCCGGCCATGGTCGAGGACGTACTGGCGGCGCTCGCCTGGGCCCGGAGGCAGGCGCGGGAACAGGCGGGTGAACAGGCCGGGGAACAGGCCGGGGAGCTCGTGCCCGTCGCGGTCGGCGGAGACAGCGCGGGAGCGACGCTCGCCGCCTGTGCCGCCCTCGCCTGCCGTGACCGGACCCTCCCGCTCGCCGCCCAACTGCTCGCCTATCCGCCGCTGGACCCCGGCTGCACGGCGGCCTCGTACCACCGCTTCCCCGACATGTTCCCCACCGCCTCCTACCTGAAGGCGGCCTGGCGGGACTACCGGGACCCGGGCCGGCCCGACGCCGCCGACGGCACCCGCCTCTACAGCACCCCCTTCGAGGCGGCCGACCTGCGCGGCGTGGCACGAGCCGTCCTGGCCACCGGCGACCTCGACCCCGTCAGTGACGACGTGCACCGCTACGCCCGCCTGCTGCACACGGCCGGAGTGGAGGTCACCCTGCGGGAGTTCGGACAGACCGGCCACGGGGCGTTCCTCCAGCCCGGCCGCGCCACGGGCGCCGCATCCGAGACGGCGTCCCTGCGTGGCTGGCTGGGCAGCGCCCTGCGCCTGCTCACCACACCGGCCGTTCCCCGTGCCTGAGGGGCTCACGCGCCTCCCGTCCCTACGCCAACCCCCCTACCTGGAGCCGACATGAACGCCGACAGCCCCAACCTCGATGCCCTGCTCAGGCATTTCGCCGACCTCCGGGACGGCCACCACGGCGGCGCCGTCACCCGCCCGGACAAGGAGGAGCACTTCCGCACGGCCGCCCGGCTCCTCGACCCGTACGCCCGCCGGGCACTCACCGAACTCAACGACGAACTCCTCCTCGGCCAGGGCGTGGTCGATGCCAGCGGTGTCCAGCGGGCGGAGGACGGAACCCTCTTCCACGCCTGGACCCTGTGGTGGGACGAGCAGTCGACCGCGGACATCCCGCCGGTCACCCTCTACGCCCACTACGGCGCGGGCTTCCACCACCCGCACCTGCGCGGCGCCACGGTCTCCGAGTGGCCGCTGAACGTCTTCGACGAGGAGCAGGCCGCCGCCGAACTCCCCACGATGCGCGCCATCGCCGCCGCGGACCTCCACAACCTCGTCTTCGAACGGGACTTCAGGATCGTCCCCGCGACCGTGGCGGGCGCCACCGGCCTTCCCGCACACCAGCACTGAACCGAAAGGGCGTCCGCCATGACGAAGCCGCGACTGTCCGTACTGGACCAGACCCCCGTCGGCGAGGACCACACCCCGGACCAGGCGCTGCGCGCCTCCGTGGACCTGGCCCGCGCCGCCGAGGACCTCGGGTACACGCGCTACTGGGCCGCCGAGCACCACGGCTCCCCGGGCTTCGCGAGCAGCGCCCCCGAGATCCTCGCGGGAGCCCTGCTCGCCCGCACCTCGCGCATGCGCATCGGCACCGGAGGGGTGCTGCTGCCCCGCTACGACCCGGCCAAGGTCGCCGAGGTCTTCGGTGTGCTCGCCTCCCTCCACCCGGGACGCGTCGACCTCGGCATCGGCCGGGCCGGCGGTCCCGCACGGGACTTCCCGCAGCGGCTCGCCGAACTGAGCAGACTGCTCGGCGCGGGCGGTGTCGTACCGCACCCGCCGGTACCGCCGCAGATGTGGCTGCTGGGCGCGGGACGCGAGTCGGCGCGGCTGGCCGGCCTGTTGGGCACCGAGTTCGCCTTCGGGCACTTCTTCTCCCCGACGGGCGGCGAGGAGGCGTTCGGCGACTACCGCTCCCAGTACCGCAGGGCCACGGGCCGGCCCGGCGGCGGCGCCCTCGCGGTGCGCGTGGTCACGGCCGACAGCGCAGGCCGTGCCGAGGAGCTGGCCCAGAGCCTGCTGTTGTGGCGTGCCCGCAAGGACCTCGGGCAGGACGCCCCGCTGCCGTCGTACGAGACCGTGCGGCGCCACCGCTGGACGGGAGCGGAGCTGGAACGGGCCAAGGTGCACCGCACGGCCCTCGTCTCCGGAGCGCCCGAGCAGGTGCACGCCGTGCTGACGGGTCTCGCCGCTGCCCACGGAGTGGACGAGCTGATCGTGAACACCCTGACGGCGGATCCAGCAGACCGGCGCCGCTCCTACGAGCTGCTGGCCCAGGCCTTTGACCTCCCGGCGGAACGGCGTGAGGCAGCGGTGCCGGCCGCCCGCTAGTGTCGTGGCCGGGCGTCGCGAGGTGGTGAACCCTTCCGGTCATGGTGGCCGGATGTGTGTCCCGCCGATCCGGCCGTGCCCGCGACGCCCGCCACACCGGCGCCGCGGGCACCACTCGCCGCGTTCGCCCTCATGCTCCTCGGTGTCCCCGAGCGGCAGATCCTCGACGATTTCGCGCTCACTGAGCTGGCCACCGAACGCCTCACTGCGGACGGGCGGGCCGCCAATCCCGACCGGGTCATGAAGTGGCCGAGTTACGGCGGTGCCCCGCTGGTGGTCATGGAGCTGGTGCCGGCGGACCTTCGGGCCCGGCACGGCTCGGTGCGCGGTTACCTGACGCACCGTGTGGGCCTCCCGGACCGTACCGCGCAGCAGCTGCGCGCCCGGCTGCTGACGACCGCCGACGCCTGACGCGTGCGGGGCTTCGGCCATCAGCCGGGGCGACCGGCCGGTTCGACCCCGGATCGTGCGCGGGTACGGTCGCGGGATCAGCGGCGCTGCCTTCGGCCCGGACGGCCGCCTCCTGGCGCGCGGCACCGAGACGGGCCGGGCCCGCGAGCACCAGCGCGACGCTGCCGGCGACGTCAGGCCGTGGGGAGAATCAAGGTGCACACCGGGGGCTCGGGACCCACGGGCAGCGGACCGGCGGTCGGACCGTTGGAATACGGCTACGCCCGCCCATCCGGTCGGCGGCCTCCCGCTCCGGCCGGAGGTGAACCCCTACGCCTGTTCCACGTTGCGCGTCATCCGCTCCAGGACGCTGACGGCGGCCCGGTACTCCTCCGGGGATATGCCGGCGATCGACCGCTCGCGGAAATCACCCACGCGCAGACCGACGTCGGTGAGCCGGGCGTGGCCTTCGTCGGTGAGAGCGAGCCGGCCCGGCTCCGTGCGCATCATCCAGCCGCCCGAGAGCAGGGCTTCGATGGTGGTGGTGAGGGCTTCGGTGCCGGCGTTGGCCGCAAGCACGGTCCGCACGGCCTCGTCAGTGGACCGGGGGGCGTCTTCGACGACGTTGAGCACCTGCCAGGCGAGCCGGGTCAGGCCGCAGTCGGCCAGCAGCGCGTTCATGGCGGCCGTGAGGGCCTGGTCGGTCCGGTTGAGCCAGTAGCCGATGGGCTCCATGCCCTTCCTCCTCGGAGTCGGCGGGATCAGTGGTGAAGGTCGTGGGCCGGACGGTGCAGCAGGCGTATGAGGGTGCGGCAGACGAGGACTGCCAGGGCGACCGCAGTCGGAGGCCGGGGCCCTCGGGGCGACCGGGCCGCATCAGGACCCGGTGAATGCGCGGGTGTTCTCAGAGGCCCACTGCGCATAGGTACGGGCGGGGCGGCCGAGGAGGGTCTCGGTGGTATCGGCGACGGCGGCCGAGCCGTGGCGCGCGGCGGACCACAGGTCGAGCAGCGAGCTGACCACCGGTGCGGGCAGGAAAGCCGCCATCTGCCGCTCGGCGGCCTCGCGGGATATGCGCTCGACCGGGATCGCTCGGCCGATGGCCTCGGAGAGGACGGCGAGCTGCGTGCGGAAGGTGAGCGACTCGGGTCCGGTGAGGGTGACCGAGCGGCCGGCGAGGGAATCGCCGGTGAGGGCCTCGAAGGCGATGTCGGCGATGTCCTCGGGGTGGATGGGCGCGATGTGCGCGTCCGGGTAGGCGAGTTGGACCGGCAGGGAACGGCTGATGGGGCGTGCCCACCCCAAGGAGTTGCTCGCGAAGGCGTCAGGGCGCAGGAAGGTGCAGGTCAGGGAGGAGCCGGCGAGAGCGTGCTCGACCTCGTGGCTGTGGCTCGCGAGGGGGTCGGTTTCTGCGTCGGGGCCGAGCACCGACGACGAGGACAGCAGCACGACGTGTTCGACGCCGGCGGCCTCTGCGGCCTTGACCAGCTCGTGGACACCGGCGGGCTCCGGGTAGAGGAAGATCCGGCGGATGCCCTCCAGGGCGGTCGAGAACCTCTCCGGCCGGTCGAGGGGGAGTGCACAGGTCTCGACGCCGGCCGGGACGGCCGCTTCGGCGGGACGGGCGCTGGCGGCGCGGACGGTGTGGCCGGCGTCGTGCAGGCGGGTGATGACGCCCCGGCCGATCCTGCCGCGGGCACCGGTGATGAGGAGGGTCATGGGAGGCTCCGCTCACAATGTCGTTGAAGTCACGCATATGCATGCTGACACGCACACGTTTTCATGTCAACACATACCTGTCGGGGGTCACGTAGATACGATGGCGGCCATGAAGAATCACGAGGCGGAGACGGCCGTGGAGGCCGCCGTGGCCGAAGAACTGCTCAACGCCGTGGGTCCCGCCTTCGGCAAGCTGCGCCGCTCCTCGCTCCTGGAGGTCGAGGACCCGATCTCCGCGAAGGACCTCAGTCGGACCCTCGTCCTCAATGTCGTCCTGGAGATCGCGCGGGGCGGCACCCGCGAAGTCACCGTCGGCGCCGTCGGCTCCCACCTGGGCGTCGACCCCTCGGTGGCCAGCCGTATGGTCTCCGACTGCATCTCCGCCGGCTACTTGGTCCGCGCCGCCTCCCAGCGCGACGGCCGCCGCACGGTCCTGCACCTCAGCCCCGGGGGTGAGGAGCTGATGGCCCGTTTCCGCCGCCACCAGCGTTCGGCGTACGAGTACGTCACCGCCGACTGGAGCGAGCGTGACCGCCTCGAATTCGCCCGACTGATGGTGAAGTACGTGGCCTCCCAGGAGGCCCTGCGCCGCCCGTAGCCGCAGCCCCTGCCCGACGGTGGCCCCGCATGCGCAGCCAGGAGGGCGAACCCGGCGAGGTCGGCCGTCTCGCCAGCCGTCAGGAGGCGGGCCGGTCCGGTGGCGCGGGGCGGTTGACGCAGGCCCCTGGGGACGTTCATCCGGGCCGTGCCGGGGCCTTCCCCTCGCACGCTGACGCCTTCCGGCGAAGGGGGCGTGTCGAGCGTCCCGGCAGCGGCCACCTTGCGAGTGCGAGTTCGATCCGCCGACCCGGTGCGTCGTCGAGAAGGGCCCCGTCCTTGGTGGGACGAGGCCGGTGGACGGATTGCGCTGTGTGATCCTGACCGGGTTCCCGGGCCACAGGTCAGCCGATCAGGTAGCGGAGTCCGTCGACGACAAGGGTGCCGATCACGCCGCCGATGACCGTTGCGCAGATCGAACCGAGCAGGCGTCGGCGGCAAGGAGAACCACGAAGGAAACGCCCGCTGCCAGTGCTACCCCGTTATGTTTTCTGCGGTTCCGCAATGGGGCCGCTGGCCTCCGGGCCCGGCATGACTGTTGCCCCCTGTCGAAGGCATGACCTGGGGGGTGGTGTCACCGGGTCCGGGGGTGTTCGTCGGAGACGCTGATCAGAGGTCCGGCCACCGTCCGGTCCGGCGCAATGCTGGACAGTTCGCGGGCGGCAGGTCTGCATAACGTGGATGCGCGAGCACGACACCCGAGCCGAGGCCGGCACCGTCAACACCCCCTGGGAAGGGGCACGATGTTCGAGATCGAAGACGTGGGCGTGTTCCTGGGCCTGGACGTCGGCAAGAGCAGCCATCACGGTCATGGGCTCACCCCGGGCGGGAAGAAGGTCTTCGACAAGCAGCTGCCCAACAGCGAGCCCAAGCTGCGGGCCGTCTTCGACAAGCTGACCGCGAAGTTCGGCACCGTGCTGGTGATCGTGGACCAGCCCGCCTCCATCGGCGCCCTGCCACTGACCGTCGCCCGCGACGCGGGCTGCCAGGTCGCCTACCTGCCCGGACTGGCGATGCGCCGGATCGCCGACCTCTACCCGGGCGAGGCCAAGACCGACGCCAAGGACGCCGCCGTCATCGCGGACGCCGCCCGGACGATGCCGCACACCCTGCGCTCGCTGGAGCTGACCGACCAGATCACCGCCGAGCTGACCGTGCTCGTCGGCTTCGACCAGGACCTGGCCGCCGAGGCCACCCGCACCTCCAACCGGATACGGGGCCTGCTCACCCAGTTCCACCCCAGCCTGGAACGCGTCCTGGGCCCGCGCCTGGACCACCAGGCCGTGACCTGGCTGCTGGAGCGCTACGGATCCCCAGCCGCCCTGCGCAAGGCCGGACGCCGCAGACTCGTCGAGCTGATCCGCCCGAAGGCCCCGCGCATGGCCACCAGGCTGATCGACGACGTCTTCAACGCGCTCGACGAGCAGACCGTCGTCGTTCCCGGGACCGGCACCCTCGACATCGTCATCCCCTCCCTGGCCGCCTCGCTGGCCGCTGTCCACACCCAGCGCCGGGCGATGGAAGCCCAGATCAACGCCCTGCTGGAGGCTCACCCTCTTTCCCCGGTCCTGACGTCGATGCCCGGCGTCGGCGTCAGGACCGCCGCCGTCCTGCTGGTCACCGTCGGCGACGGCACCAGCTTCCCCACCGCCGCCCACCTCGCCTCCTACGCCGGCCTCGCCCCCACCACGAAGCAGTCCGGGACCTCGATCCATGGCGAACACGCACCCCGAGGCGGAAACCGGCAGCTCAAACGGGCGATGTTTCTCTCCGCCTTCGCCTGCATGAACGCCGACCCGGCCTCCCGCGCCTACTACGACAAGCAACGAGCACGCGGCAAAACCCACACCCAGGCCCTCCTCCGCCTCGCCCGCCAACGCATCAGCGTCCTGTTCGCCATGCTCCGCGACGGCACCTTCTACGAATCCCGGACACCGACGGACGTCGAGCTCGCCGCTTAGCCTCAGCGAGCCCGAACCACCCGAAACCCGACACAGGTGCCTTGACGAAAGACATAGAGGCACCCCCAGGAGATTCCGGCAGCGCGACGACGGTCCGGGGCGTCTGGGGCATGGGCCGTCCGCATCAGGCCCCAGGCCCAGAGAGCCGCGACCACGCCGGACATCGCGATCAGAAAAGCCGCGTGATACCAGCCGGCCGCGTTGAAGTGATGCGGTCGGGGAAGTGTCCAGTTCAGCACCGGCGCGTCGTCGCGCAGCCACTGCACTTGGGTCCAAGAACCGAGCAGGCTGCCGAGCACCCCTGCCCCAAGGACCAAGAACCGTTCCCGCGGAGCCCTCGGCCGCAGCCGAATCGCGAGGACCAGCGCTCCCGTCATGATCGGCAGAGCGAGCCCGTCCCCCCCCATGTCGAGCTCAGGTAGTCGAACAGCCCAGACCGCCCCGGGACGGCCGGAGTGGCCACCCAGAAGCCGAACAGTGCGCCGAATCCGGCCAGAAACACCGCAGCGGCGGCAGCAACTGCGCTGCGGAGATGCAGCCGGACAGGAGAGGACACGCCGACGAGCGTAGTCTGCACCGCGGCGCGGTGTCAGTCGGCTACTCCGGCTTCCCACTCGCGCCGGTGCGGCACGTACTTGCTGAGGACACCTCACGGAGTCAAGCCGCCGATCCGTGGGGTGATGGGCCTTCCCTCTCAGCTCGTGTGCCGAGGCCCCCTGGGCCTTCGCCGGCGCCCAGAGGTTTCCCACCAGAGCCGACGCCGCAGGCCGGCGGATGCCGGCGGCGGCACCTGCCGTGTTCGGCCCGGCCGGCCCGGCCGGCCCGGACGGGGCCCGCACGGGCCCGCGTGCGGCGGGGCCGGCGTCGGGAACGACGCGGTCCGCAAGCGGCTGGCCGGCCCGGCCGGGCGGCGTCCCGCACGCAGCGGGGAGGGCCATCCGGCGGACACCTGCATCCATCCCGCCCGCGATCGCGGAAGACATGGGTGAACCACCCCGGTCGACGGCGGAACGGAGCACCTCCATGACCGACACACAAGGGCACCCGGCCCGGAACACCGGCTCGCTGTGCCTGGTCACCGGCGCCACCGGCTATATCGGCGGTCGGCTCGTCCCCGAGCTGATCAAGGCCGGACACCGTGTCAGGTGCCTCGCCCGCACTCCCGCGAAGCTGCGCGACCACCCCTGGGCCGGACAGGCGGAGACCGTCCGCGGCGACGTCACCGACGCCGCGTCGCTCGCGCCCGCCCTGGAGGGCGTCGACGTCGCCTACTACCTCGTGCACGCCCTGGGCACCGGGCGCGACTTCGAGGAGACCGACCGCCTGGCCGCGCGTACCTTCGCCGAACAGGCCTGCGCCGCCGGCGTGCGCCGCATCGTCTACCTGGGCGGACTCACCCCGCGCAGCGTCCCCGAACGCGACCTCTCGCCCCACCTGCGCTCCCGTGCCGAGGTCGGCCGGATCCTCCTCGGCTCCGGAGTCCCCACCACCGTCCTGCGCGCCGCCGTCATCATCGGCTCGGGCTCGGCGTCCTTCGAGATGCTCCGCTACCTCACCGAGCGGCTCCCCGTGATGGTCACCCCGAGCTGGGTGCGCACCCGTATCCAGCCCATCGCCGTCCGCGACGTGCTGCGCTACCTGGTCGGCAGCGCCGGGATGCCCGACCATGTCAGCCGTGCCTTCGACATCGGCGGCCCCGAGGTCCTCACCTACCTCGACATGATGCGCCGCTACGCCGCCGTCGACGGGCTGCCCAAGCGGCTGATCTTCCCCGTCCCGGTCCTCACCCCGCGCCTGTCCAGCCACTGGGTCGGCCTGGTCACCCCCGTGCCCCGGTCCATCGCCCGCCCCCTCGCGGAGTCCCTCAAGTACGAGGTCGTCTGCCACGAGCACGACATCGCGGACTGGGTGCCCGATCCCCCCGGCGCCCCCATCCCCTTCGACGCGGCGCTCTCGCTGGCCCTCCAGAGAGTCCGCGATGCCCAGGTCGTCACCCGCTGGTCCTCCGCCGCCGTGCCCGGCGCGCCGAGCGATCCGCTGCCCACCGACCCCCACTGGGCCGGCGGCAGCCTCTACACCGACGTCCGCGAGCGGACCGTCGACGCCCCGCCCCAGGCGCTGTGGCGGGTCGTGGAGGGGATCGGCGGCGAGAACGGCTGGTACTCCTTCCCGCTCGCCTGGGCGGTCCGCGGCTGGCTCGACCGCCTCGTCGGCGGAGTCGGACTGCGCCGGGGCCGGCGTGACGCCGCGCTGCTGCGGATCGGCGACTCCCTCGACTTCTGGCGGGTGGAGGAGATCGAGCGCGGGCGGCTGCTCAGACTCCGTGCCGAGATGCGGCTCCCCGGCCTCGCCTGGCTGGAGATGTATGCCGAGCACGACGGCGAGGGCCGCACACGGTACCGGCAGCGGGCGCTGTTCCACCCGCGCGGCCTGGCCGGCCACGCCTACTGGTGGAGCGTCTCGCCCTTCCACGCCCTCGTCTTCGGCGGCATGGCCCGCAACATCGCGCGCACGGCGGAGACGGCGGCCGGACCGAGCCCGTCGGCGCAGCCGGCCGGAGCCGCCGCGGCGGTCGGCGGCCCCACCCGGGGAGCGCAGGCATGAACGCCTCGGTCGTCCTCTTCACCTCGGATCTGCGGGTCCACGACCACCCGCCGCTGCGCGCCGCGCTGGGGCCGCGCAACGAGACCGTCCCGCTCTTCGTCCGGGACCCCGCGGTGGATCGCGCCGGTTTCGCCGCGCCGAACCGTCTCGCCTTCCTCGCGGACTGCCTCGCCGACCTCGACCAGGGACTGCGTCGGCGGGGCGGCCGGCTCGTCGTCCGCTCGGGCGACCCCGTCGACGCGGTGTGCGCCGTCGTCCGGGAGGTCGAAGCCGACGAGGTGCACATGGCCGCCGGATGCAGCGCCTTCGCCCTGCGGCGCGAACAGCGGCTGCGCCGGGCCCTTGAGGCCGACGGACGGCGCCTGTACGTCCACGACGGGGTCGTCACCGCCCTGCCGGCCGGCGCCGTGACGCCGAGCGGTTCCGATCATTTCGCCGTCTTCACCCCGTACTTCAGACGTTGGTCCGGGGAGCGGCTGCGGCCGCCCCTCGCGGCCCCGCGCGTGATCCGGGTCCCGCCGGGCATCCGGTCCGAGGAGCTTCCCGCGCGCCCGGCCGCCGGAGCCGTCTCCGCGGGCCTGGCAGCCGGTGGCGAGGAGGAGGCCCGCAAGCGGCTGGCGTACTGGCTCGACCAGTACGCCGACGCCTACGAGGAAGGACATGACGACCTCGCCGCCGACGCCACGTCCCGACTCTCCCCGTACCTCCACTTCGGCGCGCTGTCGGCGGCCGAGGCCGTCCACCGCGCCCGGGCCCGGGGCGGATCGGGCGCCGAGGCCTTCGTACGGCAGCTGTGCTGGCGCGACTTCCACCACCAACTGCTCGCCGCCCGTCCCGCGGTCGCCGACGCCGACTACCGCAGCCGGTCGGACCGTTGGCGCCGCGGCCCGGAGGCCGAGGCCGACCTGCGGGCGTGGCGCGAGGGCCGCACCGGCTATCCCGTCGTCGACGCGGCCATGCGGCAACTGGCGCACGAGGGCTGGATGCCCGGCCGCGGCCGGCTGCTCACCGCCTCGTTCCTGACCAAGACGCTCTACATCGACTGGCGCGCCGGCGCCCGCCACTTCCTGGACCTGCTGGTCGACGGGGACGTCGCCAACAACCAGCTCAACTGGCAGTGGATGGCCGGTACCGGCACCGACAGCCGCCCCAACCGGGTCCTCAACCCGGTGATCCAGGGCAAGCGCTACGACCCCGAGGGCGCCTACGTGCGCCGGTGGGTGCCCGAACTCGCCGCACTGACGGGCCCCGAGATCCACGAGCCGTGGAAGGCGGCCGGGTCCGACCGGGCCCGGTTCGACGGCTACCCCGATCCGCTGATCGCGCTCCCCGAGGGGCTGGCCCGCTTCCGCAGGGCCCGGGGTCAGGACTGACCCGCGGCGGCGGGCCGTCCCGTGTCCGCGCCCGCCGCCGTGTCGCAGAGCCCGCGCAGCACGGCCAGGGCCTCCCGCAACCCCCGGGGACGCAGCGTGCCCGCGGCGAGGGGCTGACCGGCCCAGCCCGGGCCCACGGGCAGCACGGCCGGCCGGGCGCGGGCGCCCTTGACGCCCCACGCGACCTCGGCGAGGTGCCGGGCCAGCGGATGGTCGGCGGTGGACCGGGCCTGGGACCACAGCACGACCGCGGCGGGGCCCGTCCGGCGCACGGCCTGGTCGAGCGCCCCGGGCGGCACGGCGGCCCCGAACATCAGGGCGGGCAGGCCGAGCCCGGCCAGGCCCGCGGCCAGCGCCTCCAGCGCGAGGGTGTGCTGCTCGCCCGGCACGCACGCGAGCAGCACCGGAGGTCGGTCCGTCGCCGCCGGGCCACCCAAGGGCGGGGTCCCGGCGGCGCGGCGCAGCGCGCTCGACACGTGCCAGGACAGCAGGTGCTCGACCTCGACGTACCGGTCTCCCGAGGTCTCCCATTTGCGGCCCACGGCGTGCAGGGTCGGCGCCATCACTTCTTCCCAGGCGGTGACCAGGCCGTATTGGGCGATCACCGTTTCCAGCACGTCGTCCACGGTCCGGGCGTCGAGGCGTACCGCGGCGCGGCCCAGCCCGCGGCACTCCTGCCGTACGGCGCCCAGCGGCAGGCCGTTGCCCGAACCGGGCCGGCGGGCCGGTCGGGGGAGGTGCTCGGGGCCGGGGGGCGGGGCGGTCGCGGCGGGCAGGTCGGCCGCCGTGCGGGCCGGGCCGGCGAGCGCGGCCCGCGCGGCTTCCGCGGGCGGGATGCCCGACGAGGTCAGCCGGCACATCTCGTGCAGGACGGCGACGTCCTCGGGGGTCCACCGCCGGTGCCTGCCGTCCTCCCGGGCCGCCGGGCCGATGCCGTAGCGCCGGTCCCAGGTGCGCAGGGTCGTGGGGGCGACCCCCAGCCGGCGGGCCACCGCCCCCGTGGTCATGCCGTGTGCGGAATCCGTCATGGGTCCATGATGCGACGCACAAACGATGCGAGTGGTGCGGAAGCGTGCACGGGCCGGAATCTGGAGGGGCCCCCGCCCCGGCGCACCACGGGGCGGGGCACCCGCCCGCCGACCGGCCCGTTCCGGTCCCGGCTCGAGGAGCAGCCGCCATGACCGTCCTGAGCGCCACCGCCCAGCCGTCCCCCGCGACCGGGGAGCGCCTCCTCGACCACGAGGTCGCCGAGGGCTTCGTGCGCGGCGACGAGAAGTGCCTGGCCGCCGCGTACCGCCGTTGGGGCGGCCTCGTCCAGACCCTCGCGGCCCGCACGCTCGGGGATCCCCGCGAGGCCGAGGACGTCAGCCAGCAGGTCTTCCTGGCCGCGTGGCGCGGTCGGGCCGGCTACCGGCCCGAGCGCGGCGCCTTCCCCGGCTGGCTCGTCGGCATTACCCGGCGCAAGATCGCCGACGCGCTCACGGAGCGCACCCGGCGCCTCGACCTGGTCAGCGCGGCCGGTGCCGCCCTGCCGCCGGCGGACGAGCCGGCGGAGGGCCCCGAAGCGGTCCTGGACCGGCTGATCGTCACCGGCGAACTCGCGAGACTGCCCCGCCCGCAGCGGGAGGTACTGGCCATGGCCTTCTACGGGGACCTCACCCAGACCCAGATCGCCGAGCGCACCGGCATGCCGCTCGGCACGGTCAAGAGCCACACCCGGCGCGGTCTGCACCGGATGCGCCACCGCTTCGCCGCCGGAGCGCCCGCCGCGGATCCGGGCGCCGCGAAGTACGCGTGAGCCGTGCCGGGGGTGCGAAAATACCGTCGAGGCGTACGGCGGAGGGAGCTGCGGTGGCGCAGGAGGACGATCAGGTACCCGGCCCGGTGCCGGTCCGGGTGGACGGGCGGACCGAGCGCGGACGCCGCACCCGGGACAAGATCGTGGACGCCCTGCTCGCGCTGCTCGACGAGGGAGCGGTGGAGTTCCCGGCCGAGCGCGTCGCCGAGCGCGCGGGCGTCTCCCGACGGCTGGTCTTCCACCACTTCGCCGACATGTCCGAACTGGTCGACCTCGCCATCACCCGTCGGCTTGAGCAACTGGCCGAGCAGATCAGGCCGCTGCCGGATACCGGGCCCCGCCGGGCCCGGGTGGCGGCGCTCGCCGAACAGCGGGCGCGGATCCTGGAGTGGATCACCCCGGCACGGCTGACCCTGATGCGGATCGACCATCCCTCGCCGCGCATCCAGCAGGTCACCGACGAGGCGTTCGCGGAGGCCCGGCGCCGTGTCGCCGAGATCTTCGCGGAGGAACTCGGCCGCCTGGACGAGAGCCGGGCGGCCGAACTCCTCGACGGCCTGGACGCCGTTACCACCTGGGGGGTCTGGAACCACTGGCGCTCCGGTGGCAAGAGTCCGCAGGAAGCGCGCGCGGCGATGGAGGCCACCGTGCTGAACCTGCTGGCGGCGGCGGACGGCCCGCGGGGCTGAGCGCCGCAGGCGGACGGCTCAGACGGCGCTGACCTTCTCGGCCCGCGCGGTGACGGTCACGCCGTCCGCGCCCACCGACACCCCCGAGGGGCGCAAGCCGAGGGGCAGTTCGGGCAGGGTCCGGGTCTGCCGGGCGAGCGCCTGGGCGATGAGTGGGCTGGCCGGATCCAGGGCCCGGCCCGCCACCGAGGCGGCCGTCGGACGCAGGGAGAGGACGCCGTCGTGGAGTTCGAGCCCCGCCGTGAGCACCACGGGCGCCCCCAGCACGCTGCGGCTGATGAGCAGTTGGCCGTTGCCGGCGTCGGAGATCCGGGTGCCGTCCGCTCCGTCGGCCAGCGAGGAGTACGGGGCGGTGAAGCGGGCCGAGGCCGAGTCCGCCCGGTAGCCGTCGCCCTCGCGGGAGACGTTGTCGAAGGTGATGTCGGCCGTGACCGGGGTGCCCCGGTCGGTCGTCGCGTCGGCCCGCACCCGCACCTCGGGATAGCGCTCGCGGGCGGCCTGCAGGAGGAAGGGAACCCCCTCGATGGAGACGTCGGGGCGTCCCGCGAGGTTCGCCTGCCGCGCACTGATCCGGTCCGCGAGCCGCTTCTCCGCCAGGTCGCGGGCGACCGAGTCGGTGACGGGCAGCGCGAGCAGGAGTACGGCGGCCAGTCCTGCCGCCGTCAGGGCGCGGCGGTGGCGCGGTCGGGTCGGGCGGGCGGCGGGCCCGTCCGACCTGCGGTCCGTCGTGTCGCCGGGGCGGGTGGTGGTGCGGGGGAGCATGCGGAACCTCACCGTGTGGGAAGGGGGCCGGCGGCGTCGGCCGTGCCGGCTTCGGGCGCGGGGAGGCTCTGGAGTCCTCCGGCCGGCAGGGTGTGGGAGTGGCCCTCGATGTCGAGTTCGGGCAGGAACCGGTCGAGGCGGCGGGGCAGCCACCAGCCGCGGTCCCCGAGCAGCGCCATGGTGGTGGGGACCAGCAGGCCGCGCACGACGGTGACGTCGAGGGCCACGGCCGCGGCCAGTCCGGTGCCGAACATCTTCACCACGGGGTCGTCCGAGAGCAGGTACGCGAGGAACACACTCACCATGATCAGGGCGGCGGAGGTGATGATCCGACCGGTCGAGGCGAGGCCCCCGACGACCGCCTGCCGGCTGTCGCCGCCCACCAGCCACTTCTCGCGCACCGAGGTCAGCAGGAACACCTCGTAGTCCATGGAGAGTCCGAACAGGACGGCGAACATCACCAGCGGTACGTAACCGGGTACGGGCACCGGCCCTTCCAGGCCGATGAGCCGCGCGCCCCAGCCCCACTGGAACACCGCGGTGAGCACCCCGTACGCGGCGGCCACCGACAGCAGGTTCAGCACGGCGGCCTTCAGCGCGAGGAGCGGTGAGCGGAAGGCGGCCAGCAGCAGCAGTCCCGCCACGAGCACCACGGTACCGATCACGGCGGGCAGCCGGTCCGCGAGGCGGTCGTTGAGATCGGTCACCACCGCGGCGACGCCGCCGACGTGCGCGCTCCCCGCGCCGTCGGCGGTGGCTGCGGGCAGGGTGTCCGTGCGCAGGGTGGCGACCAGGCGGGCGGTCGCCGGGTCGCCCGGGGCGGTGGCGGGCGTGACCTGCCAGCGGACGGTGCGGCCGTCCGAGGTGAGCTGTGCCGGGCTGACCGAGGCCACGCCGGGGGTGGCGGCCAGGGCGGCGGAGACCTCGGCGATACGGGCGTCCTGCGGCCCCGCGGCGGGCGCCGTCAGGGTGTCGACGATCTGGAGGGGGCCGTTGACGCCGGGGCCGAACGCGTCCGAGAGCTGCTCGTAGGCAGTGCGGCTGGCCGAGCCGATGGGCTTGTCCCCGGCATCGAGCTGACCGAAGGACAACTGGCTGGCGGGGGCGGCGAGCAGCAGGAGCAGGGTGAGGCCGGCGAGCAGGTGACGCCAGGGGCGAGCCGTGACGCGCTCGGCGATGCGCTGCCAGCCGCGGCCCGTGGCTGCCGGCGGGTCCGTCCCGTCGTGCGCGATGGCTCCCTCCTCCCGGGCGGCGCCGAGGAACCGGGCCAGCAGGCTCAGCAGGGCGGGCAGCAGGGTGAGGGTGGCGGCCACGGCGGCCAGCACCGCGATCGCCGGGGCCAGCGCCAGGGCACGCAGCAGCGGCAGCCCGCCCAGCGCGAGTCCGGCCAGCGCCGCGATCACGGCGCATCCGGCGAAGGCGGAGGCCTTCCCGGCGGTGGCGGTCGCCAGGGCGGCGGCCTCGGCGGCCGGTACGTCCCGGCCGCGCAACTCCCGGAACCGGGTGAGGCAGAACAGCGTGTAGTCGATCCCGACGCCCAGGCCGATCATCGCGGCGATGGTGGTGGCGGACGACGGCATGTCCATGAGGTGTCCGGCCAGGCCGATGGCGGTCAGCGAGGCGATCAGCCCGGTGACGCCGATGACCAGGGGAAGCCCGGCCGCCGCCGCCTTCCGGAAGCCGGCGAAAAGGATCACGGCGGCGGCCGCGAGTCCGATGAGCTCGCTGTGCCCGGTGTCCGGCCGGTCGACGGCGGCCGCGAGGTCGCCGCCCGGGGTGACCTCGATGCCGGCCGCTGCGGCCGGCCCGGCGGCGCCGGTGATCCGCTCGGAGAGTTCGGCGGTGATGTCGCGACCGGTCACGTCGAGCCCGACGGAGAGGTAGGCCGTGTGCCCGTCCGCGCTCATCGCGGCGGCACCGGCCCGCTCGTACGGCGAGATCACGCTCACGACGTGCGGCACCTCGGCGATGGCCCGGGCGCTGCGCTCGACGGCGTTCCGGGCGCTCTCGCCGGTGAGGGCGGGGCCGTCGGGTCCGGCGCGCAGGACGAGCGGCTGGTTGCCGGAGGCGGGGCCTGGGAAGGCAGTCGCCGCCGTGTCGAGGGCGGCCTGGCTGTCGCTGCCCGGGATGGTCACCGCCTCGCTGGTCACGCGGCCGTAGGCGGTGAGGCCGCCGCCGAGCACGAGGAGCAGCAGCAGCCAGGCCCCGATCACCCGTTTCGGCCGACGGGCGCACCAGCGCCCCATCGTCAGGAACATCCGGGCCCTCCGTGACTCGATGGCAACATATTGCACTCGCTGTGCAGCTTTACGCTTGCACTTGAGGTGCGGGAAAGTCAATCGGGGGAGGGGAGGGGCAGGACGGTCTCTTCGACGGTCCCGTCCGGCGGCTTCCCGCCCGGCCCGGCGCTGCCCGGCGCTGCCCGGCGCTGCCCGGCCGTCCGCGGCGGGCGGTGGCGTTCGAATCGGCCTCGGTCGGCCGCCGGCCGTCCGGGACCCGCCTTCCTGGTGTGCACCCGCTCGGGCAAAATGCCTGGTGTCACTGGCAATTACGGGCTTCGCGGCACATCCGTCCCCCACGGCACACCCCCGGGACACCGCGCCGCCCACGGCTTGGGGAGGAGTGGTCCTGGCGTTGCGGTCCTTACAGATACGCCGCATACGAGCACTGCGCGCAACGACCTCCGTGAGGTCGGGGACGGACCGGGCCCAGTCCTTCCTGATCGTGGCCACCCTGCTCTACCGGGCCAGCCACCTCACCGTCGCGGTCATGGCCGTTGCCCACCGCCCGTGGCACCTCCCCCTCCAACACCTCGGCCTCGCCGCGGCGTTGGGCCTGAGCGCACTCGCCTACGGCACCGCTCTGCGCCGCGGCCGGTTCGACCGGCGGCACATCTGGGCCGACGTCATCGTGACCGGATGCGTCCTGCCCCTGGCCCTGTGCGCCTGGGGAGGTGTGCGCGAACCCCCCACCATCGCCTGGGCGATGCTGCTCGGCGGATCGGCGAGCGCCACCGCGGCCATCGCCCTGGACCGCCTCCACGCCGTCGTCGTGGTGGGGCTCCTCGTAGTGACCCACTTCATCGGCTACCAGGCCGTGGGCGCGACTCCCGCCGTCGTCGTCGGCCACCTCAACTCGCTGGTGTCCTCTGCCGTGATGACGTACGCCTTCCGCTGGTACCTGCTCCGCCAGGGCCGCCTCGTGGACGAGGCCAACGCCCGCGCGCTGACCGCGGAAGCACACCGGGCCCGCTACGCCGAACGCCTCGAACACCACCGGGCCCTGCACGACACGGTCCTCGCCACCCTGACCACCCTGGCGGCCGGTACCGTCGACGCCAACGCCCCAGAGGTGCGGCAGCGGTGCGCCCGCGAGGCCGCCTACCTGCGCCGCCTGATCCAGCAGACCGCCGACGAGACGCCGCACCGGGAGATCGGCGCCGCCCTGGAGGAGGCGGTCGGATCCGTGGAGAGCCTCGGACTGCGGGTCACCGCCCAGTACCACGCCCTGCCGCAGGTACCGCCCGAGGTCGCCGCCGCACTGGGCCACGCCGTACGGGAAGCCCTCAACAACGTGCGCAGGCACGCCGGAACCGGCCACGCGTACCTCACCGCCACCGGCGACCCGGACGGAAAGGGCGGAGCGGTCGTCACCGTCGTCGACCGGGGACCCGGATTCGACCCGGCCCGGTGCGAGCCGGGCCTCGGCCTGCGCGGCTCCGTCCACGGCCGGATGACCGAGGCGGGCGGCCGTGCCACCGTGGACACCGCCCCCGGCGAGGGAGTGCGCGTGGAGCTCAGATGGCCGGGGTGATCACGGTCGCGGTCGTCGACGACGACCGGATGCTCCGCGACGGACTGCGGGCCTGGCTCGGCGACGTGCCGGACCTGCGACTCGTCGCGACCGCCGGCACCGTCGGCGAACTCCTCGCGGACCGGAATCCGTACCACCCCGACGGCCCGGACGGCACGGGCGGCCCCCACGCCCCCGACGGCGCGGCCGGACCCCCGGCCGACGTCGTCCTCCTCGACCTCGTCCTGCGGGACGGCTCGGACCCCGCCGACAACATCCGCAGGGTGCTGCGCACCGGCAGCCGCGTCCTCATGATCAGCACGGTGCCGGACCGCTCCCGGATCATCGAGGCGATCCGGGCCGGCGCCGACGGGTACCTGACCAAGGACCACGACCTGCCGACCCTGGTGGCCGCCGTGAGGGACCTCGCGGAGGGCAGGGGCACCCCTTCCATGGAACTCGCCTTCGCCTGTGCGTACGACGACAGCCCCGCCCGCCCGCGGCTCTCGCCCCGGGAGCGGCAGATCCTGCTCGACTACGCGTCCGGCATGACCCTGAAGTCCGCCGCCCGCCGCGCGGGCATCACCGTCCACACGGCCAAGGACTACCTGGACCGCGTCAAGGCCAAGTACCAGCAGGCCGGCCGCCCCACCTACACCAAGCTCGACCTCGCCCTGCGGGTACGGGAGGACAGCCTGGAGGGGGGCTGACCCCGGCGCAAGCCCCCCAAACGGACGGCTACAGGGGGCAAGCGGCACCCCCGTACCGTCGAACCGGCGGTGCCCCGGACGGCCCGCCGGGAAGGGGACGAGCCGGTGACCGCACTCTGGCCGGCACGGCCTGCAGGGCCTGCCGAAGACCGTACCGCCACGGGCCCTGTCGGCGGCCCGCACCGGGGGCGGGGGCGACTGATCGGGCGCACGGCCGAGACCGCGCGGATCGCGGACGCGCTGGCCGCCGCCCGCTCCGGGCGGGGCGGAGCCCTCTTCATCACCGGCGAACCCGGAGTCGGCAAGACCCGACTGGCCACCGAAGCCCTCGCCGCGGCCGCCGCGACCGACATGATCACCCTGCGCGGGCGGGCCAGTACCGTCGGCCCGCCCGTCCCCTACCGGCCGCTCGTCGAGGCGCTGCTCCTGCTCGCACGCGCCGGCCTGCTGCCCGATCCCGGGGAACCGGGCGCCCACTGCCCCGTCCTGGCCCGCCTGCTGAGCGACACTCCGGAGACCGGGACCGGCGGGCACGCGGCCGTCTCGCATATCGCGGTCGCCGAAACGGTGCTGCGGCTGCTCGCCGCCGTCGGCCGGGAGCGGGGCTGCCTGCTCGTCCTCGACGACCTGCACGACGCCGACGCCGGGACCCTGGCCGTTGTCGAATACCTCCTCGACAACATCGGCCAGCAGCCGGCCGTGCTCCTGCTCGTCGCGGGCGGCACCCCCCGCGCCGCCGCCGAGCTGGCCGTGCGGGCACGCCAGCGGGAAGCGGCGGAGATCCTCGACCTGAAGCCGCTGACCCGCCCCGAAGTCCGCCTCCTCGTCGCGGCCGAACTGGGCGTCGCACCGGTGGAGGTCTGTCCCGGCCTCCTCCACCGTGCGGTGACCGACAGCGCCGGAATCCCCTTCGTCGTCAAGGAGCTCGTGCACGACCACGCCGCCCGCCCCGCCGACCGCGGTGAGCGGGCCCCGTCCGTACCCGCCGCCGTCGCCGACGACGTCAGGCGCCGTACCGAAGCGCTCGGGCCGCTCGGCACGCGGTTCCTGGGCACGGCAGCCCTGTTCGGCCCTCGCTTCCCCCTGCCGGTACTGGAGCACGCGCTGGGCGTCGACCACACCGCCCTGTCCGAGGTCCTGCGCGCCGCCCTCGCCGCGTGCCTGATCACGCCGGACGGGCCGGGCACCCGGTGGTACGCCTTCCGCTCCCCGCTGGCGGCCGAGGCCCTCCTCGACGGTCTCGGGCCGGGCGAACGCGCCCGGCACGCGCGCCGCGCCGCCCGCGCCCTCGCCCACCTGCACCCGGGACTTCCCGGAGCCTGGCGGGCTCACGCCGCCCGGCTGCACGAGCACGCCGGCGATGACCTCGAAGCCGCCCGCCTGTACGGCGAAGCGGCGCAGCGGGCGATGGACGAGGTCGCCCTGGAGCGGACCGCGGAGCAGCGGCCACTGGAGCGGGCCCTGGAACTGCTCACCAGGGCCCACGCCCTCCTCGAACCGGCCGCCGCCCCCGCGCTGCACGCCACGGTGCTGGAGCTGCTGCTGGACGCGGCCGCCCACTCGGCCCACCTCGACCGGTTACCCCGCCCGCCCGCCGTCGAGCAGGGCGTCCCCGCCGCGCGGCGGGCCGGGATCCACGCCCGGCTCGGCACCATCGCCACCCTCACCGGCCGCCCCGCCGAGGCCCTCCGCCACCTCGACACGGCCCGCTCGCTCCTCACCGGCCATCCCGCGGACGGCCACACCGCCTTCGTCGACCTCGCCGCCGCCCACGCCGAGCTGGGCAGGCTCGACCCCGACCGGCTGCACACCGCGGCCCGGCTCGCCCGCCGGGCGGTGGACGCCGCCCGCGGCGCAGACCGGCCCGACGTGGTGTGCGGAGCCCTGCTGCTGCTCGGACAGCTGGCCCGGCACGAGGACGAGACCGCGGCGACGGCCCACTTCGAGCGGGCCCGCGCGATCGCCCTCGCGCACCGGCTCCCCGTACCGCGCAGCGAGGCCGAGGTGCAGCTGGCGATCACGGCGGCGGGCCACGACCACCGGCCGACCCGCCTGGAGCAGGCCGGCCGGGAAGCCCACCGCCGGGGCCTGCTGCCGCTGGCCCTTGAGGCCGGCTCGGCGCTCGCCCTGGAGCGGATCCGGCGGTGCGCCTTCGACGAGGCTCGCGACGGGATCATCGAAGCGGCGGCCGAGGCGTCCGGGCCCGGACTGGGCCGGTCCCTGGCGATGCTCCGGCTCGCCGACGCCGTACGGTACGCCCACCAGGGACGCCGCGCCGAGATGCACGGGGCGCTGGAACGCCTGGAGCCGCTCCTCGACGCCGCGCCCGGCCTGCGCGCCCTGTCGTACGGAACGGCCCGGGCCTTCTGCTCACTGCTGGAGGAGCGGCACGACGCCGCGGAGGCGGAGCTCGCACAGGCGCTCGCCCACGACGCCGAGAACCCGGCCGCCGGAGACTTCGGCCGGCACGGCCTCATCGTGCTGCTCGGCGTCCTGGCTGGACGGATCGGCCGCCGGCACTGCCCCGGGATCGCGGAGGCCGCCACCGGCGGCAGCCGCTGGAACCGCCAGTTCGCGGGCCTCGCCCACGCCGTGCTGCTCGGCCGCGAAGGCCACCGCGAGCGGGCCACGGCCGTCGCGGCCGAGGCACTGGCGGCGGCCGCCCCGTACCCCATGGCCCGCTGCCTGGGCATGCGGCTGGTGGCCCGGTCGGCGTACGAGGACGGCTGGGGCGCGCCGGTCCAGTGGCTGCGCGAGGCCGAGGAGTACTTCCACGGCGCCGGCCTCCATCCGGTGGCCGGCGCCGCCCGGGCCCTGCTGCGCGGGATGGGCGCGTCGGTCCGGCAACGGCGCACGGGCACCGAGCAGGTGCCACCGGACCTGCGCAGGTCCGGCATCACCGTCCGCGAGTTCGAGGTGGCCCGGCTGGTCGCCGAACGGATCAGCAACAAGGACATCGCCGGCCGGCTGCACATCTCCCTGCGGACGGTCGAGAAGCACGTGGCGAACGTCCTCCACAAGACCGGCCACCCGAACCGGCGGGCCTTCGCCAGCGCCGCCCGCGACCCCGGCGGGGTCCTGTCGGCAACGTAGTGCGCGTCACGGCGGGCCGACCTCGTCCAGCAGGAAGTCCGCCGGGCCACCGGAGCCGGCGCGGTGGAGCACCCGCAGCACACCGGCCGAGCCGGTCAGGTAGTCGGTGGAGCAGCGCTGCAGGCCCTCACCGGGCACCCCCAGCAGCGGACGCCCGTCCGCGTCGCGCAGACCGAAGCGCGCGGCGGGCTCGAAGAGGAAGACCCGCCGGACGAAGTCGAGCTGCCGCAGCGCGGTGTCGCGGTACGCGGGGTCGCCGGTGAACTCCGCCGCGTCCAGCAGCGTGTCGGCGATCCCGCACATCCCGGTCGCGTACCCCGGCCGCGCCCAGCACCGCAGGTCCAGGCTCCGCAGGACGTCACGGGCCGCGGCCAGGTCCCCGTAGCGCAGCAGCACCTTCGCCAGGCCCGCCGAACCCGCCTCGACGGACGGTCCCGTGCCCCCGTCCCCGCCGCCCGCCGCGGTGCGGGCCATCTCCCAGGCGAGCGCCTCCCGACCCAGTTCCAGGTGGTGCTCCTCGCCCGAGATCTGGTGCATCCGCAGGAGGAACATGGCGACGCCCGCCTGCCCGGACCCGAGCCCCGCCAGCGGCCCCCGGGCGCAGGCCCCGGTCAGCCAGTAGGCCTGGTCCTCGTCACGCCGCGCGGTGTCGTGCAGCGCACGGGCGCAGCGCTGGGCCGCGGCGAGGTCGTGCGGGTCGCGGCCGCGCAGGAAGAAGTGCAGGTTCGTCATGCCCACTCCGGCGAGGCCGTGGTGGAACGTGTGGTCGCGCTTCGCCACCGCGCGCCGGTTGGCCCGGTCGAGCAGCTCCCGGGCCGGTGCCGCGAGCCCGAGGGCGTCGGCCGCCCAGGCGATGCCGGCCAGGCCGTTCATGAGGCCGTCCGGGTATCGGGCCGGGTCGATCTCCGCGAGCTCGGCACGCAGCCGGTCGCGCCATTCGGGCCGGACGGGCACGCCGGAGGCGTGGAGCGCCCACAGGACGCCGCTCGCGCCGGACCCGAGACCGAGCGGGTTCGTGACGTGGGCGAAGGGGTCCACGGGGAAGAAGGTGTCCCGGCGGGAGTCTGCGGCGGCCTGGATGAACGCGGCCACCGCGGCTTCCGCCCCGCCCGGCTCCGGCCGTTCCCCGGCCGCCGGGCGCGGCGGCGCGGCCGGCCCGACGCGGCCGGGCAGCCCCGCCTCGTCCTCCAGCACGTCGAGCAGGCCGACCAGGCCGATCCGACCCCGGGCCAGGTCCACCAGCAAACGGTGCACCCGTTCCGGCCAGCCCAGGCCCTCCGTGACGAGGGTCCGGTACAGGTCCAGGACGTCCTCGCGCAGGTCGGACATGGCCGTGATCGGCAGGATCAGCCCGGCCATGACCCGGGCCAGCGCGTACCGGTCCCCGGCCTCGGTCGCGGGGCCACTGCCGGGGGTGCCGACGGGATCATGGCCGGGCCCGGTCCCGCCGCCGGGCAGCCGGCAGGTCTCCAGGCCGAGGACGCGCACCTCGTAGCTGTCCGGGTCGACGAGGACGTCCGAGGCGGTGAAGCCGCCGAGGACCACGCCGCGATCGTGCGCCGCCCGGACCGCGCGCGCAAGCCCGCGCAGGACGGTCAGGAAGATCCGCAGGTACGCTCGTGACTGCTCGGGGCCGGAGCCCGGCCGCGTGAGCGGGTTGCGTGCGAGCAGCAGCGGGCCGAGGCCGGTGCCTTCGACGAACTCCATCGCGATGTAGTGGTGTTCGCCGTGCTGGAACGTGGCGACGGGAGCAGGGAAGGAGCCCGCGCCGGCCAGCAGGTTCAGGAACATCCACTCGCGGCCGAGGAGGTCGACGGCGTCGTCGCGGGCCTCCTTGAGCAGTACCTTCCGGTCGTCGTCCGCGGTGTCCTCGGCGGTGTGGACGCCGCCGTCGTGCGAGGACCGGATCGTGTCGGTCAGCCGGAAGCGTCCCCCGAGCAGGCCGTCCCCCGCGTCCTCGTCGGCCGGCTTCCAGTCGTCGAACGGCCAGGACGCCCGGTCGGGTGCGGGGGGCTGCCGGCGCCCGAGGACATCGACGGTGCGGGGCGCGTGGAAGGGGCCGTAGCGCAGGTACAGCGCCTTGCTGTCCCGGTAGCGCACGTCCGACGGGACGGACGGGCCCTCCACCCCGTCCAGGAGGCGGGCCAGGCCGGCCAAGCAGCTTCTGAACTCCTCCACGCCGTGCGGGTAGACGGTGGCGAGCGGGCCTCCGCCCCGCATCGCGAAGACGGTGGGGTCGAGGGCGATCTCGAAGTCGGTGCCGAGGGCCGTCAGATGCCCGATCACCGATGCGGCGATCTCGCGCACCTGCCGCCGGCCCGCCGAGATGTGAATCTTCCAGCCCTGGTCGGGCGGGGCCGGGTCGTGCCGGTGGCTCCACCGGTTGCCGCGCCGGACGAAGCGCGCCCGGGTCGCCGCGTCGAATCCGGACAGGAAGTGGTCGGCGTCCGGCTCGTGGAAGACGTCGAGAGGGTCGAAGAACAGCGTGTCGCTCCAGGTGAAGAGGGAGCGGTCGACCCATCGTTCGTTGCGCATCTCTGCTGTCAGCCTCTGTGATCGTCCGAGGGGCCGCCACCGGCAGCAGCCGGTGGGAACGACAGGATCCGGGCCGGGGTACGGGGGAGCACCCCCGCCCGGATCCGTCGGGTCAGTTCAGGTATCCCGGGCCGCGCTGCGTCCTGCGGGCCTCCGTGTTCTGGGGCTTGAGTACGCTCACCCGGTTCACCTCCTAGAAAGGTCGAATGCGCGGGACGCGCGGCTGGAGTAGGACTGGCGCCGGCCGATCGGCACCCCCGACTCAACGCCATCCGCGCCACCCGCGCATGGGCGCCGGACCCGCATATTCCCCGCCCGCACCACCCAGCGACCGGCCGCTCCGGCATCGCGTGAATGGTGGTGGTCCATGCCCTTCCGTCATGACCCATGGCGTGGTAAACGAGGCGCCTTCGGTTTCCCGCCGGGCGTCCGGTGGGACCACTGACTAGAATTCCTGCTGAGGAAGGGGGCGCCTGATGGGCGCGGACCTGAGCCAGTACACCGGCCGGCCCTCCGGGCTGGTCGGGCAGCAGATCGCCGGATACAAGATCGAGCGCATGATCGGCCGGGGTGGCATGGCCGTCGTCTACTGCGCCAGGGACCTGCGGCTGGACCGCACGGTCGCGATCAAGCTGATCGCCCCGGAGCGGGCGCGGGACGACACCTTCCGGCGCCGCTTCACCCACGAGTCGAGGGTGGCCGCGTCGATCGAGCACCCGCACATCGTGCCGATCTTCGAGGCCGGCGAGACCGACGGCGTCCTCTACATCGCCATGCGCTTCGTGCCCGGCCTGGACCTGCGGGGGCTGCTCGACCGGGAGGGTCCGCTGCCCGTCCCGACCGCCCTGCGGATCGCCGCCCAGGTGGCGTCCGCCCTGGACGCCGCCCACGACCACGAACTGGTGCACCGGGACGTCAAACCCGGCAACATCCTGGTCGCGGCGGGGCCCGACCGGGACCATCCGGAGCACATCTACCTCACCGACTTCGGCCTGACGAAGAAGTCCCTGTCGCTGAGCGGGTTCACCACGGCGGGGGAGTTCGTCGGCACGCTCGACTACATGGCGCCCGAGCAGATCGCCGGCCGGCCGGTGGACGGCAGGTGCGACCTCTACAGCCTGGCCTGCGTCGTCTACGAGACCCTGGCCGGCGGGCCGCCCTTCGTCCGCGAGGAGGACGCGGCCCTGCTGTGGGCGCACCAGTACGACGCCCCGCCGCCCCTGACCGAGCGGCGGCCCGACATCGCACCCGCCGCAGACGAGGTCTTCGCCAGGGCCCTGGCGAAGATTCCCGAGGACCGGTACGGCTCCTGCCTGGAGTTCGTGGCGGCCCTGCGGGCCGCCACCGAGCACGGCCCCCGCACCGAGCAGCGGCCCCGGCGCGGCCAGGAGCGGACGGCGCCGCCTCCGGACCCCCCGGAGTGGGCGCTGCCCGTCTTCCGCGTCCCGCCCGGACCGCATGGACCGCAGTAGGGCTGTCCGGCGGATCGGGATCGGGTGGGCCCGTCACCCACGGCCCCCAGAAGCCCCGGAAGCCCCAGAAGCTTCAGAAACCGAGGAGCGACTGCTCGGCCCAGATCGTCTTGCCGACGGCCGCGTGCCGGGTGCCCCAGCGCTGGGCGAGCTGCGCCACCAGCAGCAGACCGCGCCCGCCCTCGTCGAAGGTGCGGGCCCGCCGCATGTGCGGGGCGGTGCTGCTCGCGTCGGAGACCTCGCAGATCAGCGTGTCCTTCTCGTGGATCAGCCGTAGCTGGATGGGCGGCTCGCCGTACCGGATGGCATTGGTGACCAGCTCGCTGACCAGGAGCTCGGTGACGAACGAGGCATCCTCCAGCCCCCACGCGGTCAGCTGGTCGGTGGTCCGCCGACGGGCCCGGGAGACGTCGGAGGGATCGGAGGCCAGGTCCCACACCACGACCTTGTCGGCGTGCAGGGCCCGGGTCCGTGCGACGAGCAGGGCCACGTCGTCGTCGGGGCGGTGTGTCAGCAGGGCCGTCAGAACCCGGTCGCAGACCGTGTCCAGGGTGGAGGCGGGCTGGGCGAGCGCGGCGAACATGGTGTCCAGTGCCTCGTCGAGGTCCCGCTCGCGGGGCTGGAGCAGCCCGTCGGTGTAGAGGGTCAGCACGCTGCCTTCGGGAAGGTCGACGTCCAGTGTCTCGAAGGGCAGGCCGCCCAGGCCCAGCGGTGGACCGGCCGGGACGTCGAGGAGGTACACGGAACCCTCCGGGGAGACCACCGCCGGCGGCGGGTGCCCGGCCCGGGCCAGCGTGCAGTGCCGGGTCACCGGGTCGTAGACCACGTACAGGCAGGTCGTGCCGATGCCCCCGGCGCTCTCGTCGACGGCCTCCCGGCCGCCCTCGTCCGCGGACAGATGGATGATCAGGTCGTCGAGGTGGGTGAGCAACTCGTCCGGCGGCAGATCCACGTCGGCCAGCGTGCGCACCGCGGTGCGCAACCGGCCCATCGTCGCGGAGGCACGGATGCCGTGGCCGACGACATCGCCCACGACGAGGGCCACCCGGGCGCCGGACAGCGGGATCACGTCGAACCAGTCGCCGCCCACGCCCGCCTCGGTACCGGCCGGCAGATAGCGGGAGGCCGTCTCCAGCGCCGGGTGGTCGGGCAGCGCCTGGGGGAGCAGGCTGCGCTGCAGCGTCATGGTGCTGGTGTGCTCCCGGGCGGACCGGTGGGCGGTGTGGATGCTCGCCGCCGCCCGGCCCGCGAGATCCTCGGCCAGTGACAGGTCCTGTGGCAGGAAAGGACCCCGGCCGCGGCGGCGGCCGAACACGGCGACGCCGAGGCCGACGCCGCCGGCGTGCATCGGCACCACCATCACCGAGTGGGCCCCGTGCGCGCCGAGCCAGGCCGCCGCGGGGTCCTGCGCCATCCACTGGGCGACCGCCGGGGCCGTCGTCGCGTAGACGGCCCCGCGGCCCGAGGCCAGGCATTGGGCGGGCGGCGACAGCGGCGGGTGGACAGCCGTCTCGCCGACCGCCACGCGCCCCTCGGAACTCCCCTCGACGGCCGAGCGCACGGCCGTACGGCACACGGTGACCGGACCCTGCTGCGGGCCGGAGGTCTGGCCGTCCCCCCGCGGCAGGGGATCGAGCAGGTCGACGACCGCGAAGTCGGCGAGCCGGGGCACGGCCACGTCCGCGAGCTCCTGCGCGGTGCGGGTGCTGTCCCCGCTGGTCCCGATGCGCGCGCCGGCGGCGTCCGGCAGGAACATCTGCTGCGTCTCGACCTCGGCCCCGGTCCGGTCGTGCGCGGCGAGGCACACGGCGCGCACCCGGCCGCCCGGATCCCGCAGCGGTGCCACCGAGGTCGCCCAGCCGTGCTCCGCGCTGACGCCCGTGGTGCGCACGAACGCCTCCATGTGCTGCGGCTCCCCGGTCTCCAGAGCCAGACGCATCCTGCGCTCGGTCTCCTCGCTCACCGGGTCCGGGGCGATCTCCGGCAGGCGCAGCCCGGCCATCTCGGACTCCGTGAGGGACAGCGTGCGCTCCATGCCCGCGTTCGCCCGCACCAGTCGCAGGTCGGCGTCGAAGACCGCCAGAAAGCAGGGGGACTGGGAGAACGACCACGCGTGCAGCGGATCACCCCACGAGGAGCCGTCACCGTCCCGCCGGCCCTCCACCGCGGAGACCACGTACCACTGGGTGGCGCCGCCGGTGGAGGTCCGGCGGTGCGCGAGCAGCCCCTGTTCCAGGCGGCCGCCGTCCCGGTGCCGCAGGGCCACCGTGCCACTCCACCGCTCCTGCTCGGCCGGGATCCGGCGGGCCGCGTCGCCGACGGGATCGGCCAGCAGGAACGCGGCGGACCGCCCCACCACCTCGGCGGACGCGTAACCGAGCAGCCGGGCGGCACCTTCGCCCCACTCGGTGACGACGCCCTGCTCGTCGACGGCGGCCGCCGCCGTGTACGCGGGCCCCCGGGCGGCACCGGTCCGCCGCGGGCGCTCACCGGGGGAGGTGGGAAGTTGCTCCATCGCCGCTCATCTCGCCCTCGCTCGATCCGTCGCTGCCGTCCCACGGGACCTGCACGGCCAGGGGCCCCACTGACAAGCATCATCCGGCGGGCCAGGGAGCACCAACGCAAGGCTGCCGGGCGGGCCGCCCGGCCCGGCCGGCCCGCGCGAGACGGCCCCGAGGCTGACGGTTCCGGCCTTCCGGCAGGTGTCAGAGGCCGGGAGAGGGGCCCCGATCCGGTGCGGCGGGCAGGGTAACGAGACCGGATCCGAGCGTCAAGCCACGTCTTTGCGTGCCGTGACTGCGATCCGCGCGCCGGGTGTATTGGACGTACGCCTTCACGGGACCACCCGAAGGCCTCTGCATCGGACGGAGAAACGGAGAAACGTCGTGTCCGAGTATTCCTGGATCCGTGGTGTCGTGCTGGCCGCGGTTTCCGTGGCGCTGATCGGAAGCGGAATCGGCCTGCTGGCGACCTCGCTGGCCGACCCCGCCGCCGTCCCGCGTCCGGCCGTCCTGTTGCTGCCGCAGGACGGCGCGGGCGCCGTGCACACGGGCTATTCCACCGTGACCGTGAAGAAACCGGGGCCCGAGGAACGGCTCACGGCGGACCGGGAGGCCCGGCCCGGAAGGTGAGCGCCCCGATCGGCCCGCCACGGGTGTGCGGCGCGCCGCCCCGAGCCCGGGACCGGGCAGTCACCGGACCGGTTGCGTCGGCCGCGGGGCGCCCGTGCCGGTGGATCGGGCGGGACCGGCCGCGAGGAGCTCCTGGCGGCCGGTCCCGCCCGAGACGCGGTGGAGGCGGTACGAGCCGGGCTCGCGCGCCTCGCCGGCCAGGTGCTTGACGATGCCCCGGCAGACGAACTCCTTCAGCTTCGCACCGGGGCGGCCGGCGACGTGGAACGGGACGGCGACATCGTTCCGGCGGGCGAACTGGAAGATTCCCGCGCGGCGCCCAAGGCTGATGCACTGACCCGCGAACACCGCGTTCAGGGGTGCGGGCCGCTCGCCCGCGATCCGGCTGAGCACCGTGTCGGCCGCCCGCGCGCCCAGCGGTATCGCGGCCTGGCAGCTCATCCGCAGGGGCAGGTCCGAGGGGGCCGCCGAGTCGCCGGCCGCGACGATGCGGTCGTCGTCCACGCTGGTCAGCGTCTCGTCCGTGAGGAGCCGGCCCACCGCGTCGGTGCTCAGCCCGCTGCGTACGGCCAGGTCCGGCACACCGAAGCCGGCCGTCCAGACGGTGACGTCGCTGGGCAGTTCGCGGCCGTCGGCCAGACGTATGCGGTCGCGGGTCACGGCCGTCACCCTGCCGCCGGGCCCTTCGACGACGCCGACGCCGAGCGCGGCCAGCCGCCGGGCGACCGAGCGGCGGCCCCGGGCATACAGGTACGGGCCCAGTACGCCGCCGCAGACCAGGGTCACCTTCCGTCCCTGCTCGGCCAGTTCGGCGGCGGTCTCGATTCCGCTCGGCCCCGCCCCGACCACCGTCACCGCCGCCGTAGCGGGCGCCGCCGTGAGGACCGGCCGCAGCCGCCGCGCCTCCTCCAGGGTGCTGACCGGGTAGGAGAACTCCGCGGCCCCCGGCACCCCCGGGTCGGCGCTGCCGCTGCCCACGGCGTAGACCAGGTAGTCGTAGGCGGCCGTGCCGCCGGAGGCCAGTGTCAGACGGCGCGCGGCCGCGTCGATGCCCGTCACGCTGTCGACCAGCAGGCGGACGTCCGGGCCCAGTACGTCCGCGTACTGCACGACCGCGTCGTCGGAGCCGCCGGCCAGCTGGTGCAGGCGGATCCGCTCGACGAAGGCCGGACGCGGGTTGACCAGCGTCACGCTCACGCCGGTGCGCTGCGTCAGGCGGTTGGCGGCCATGACGCCCGCGTATCCGCCGCCGATCACGACGACTGCGGTGTTCTCGGTCATGGTGGGCTCCCCGTTCTCTCGGTTGTCGGCTTCCGGACACAGGACACCGGTGGCCCGTCCGCTGTGACAGGCAGGGCCGCGTGACCTGCGCCACGCCTTCCGCGCCACCGCCGGCGCCCGCTCGCCCCGCTGCGGCTCAGCGCAGCACGGCCGCCAGGAGATCGGCGCCCAGCGACGTCAGGTCGGGCAGGCTGAGGGTGTAGCGGACGTAGCGACCGCGCCGCCGGGCCGTGAGCAGGCCGGCCCGGCGCAGGACGGCGAGGTGCCGGGACACCTCCGGCGGCGAGAGCTCCCAGGCGTGGGCCAGTTCGCGGGTGGTGTGCGGGCCGCGGGCGAGGGTGCGCAGCAGCCGCAGCCGTACCGGATGCGAGAGCGCCTCCAGCCGGAGGGAGACCGTCTCCAGCGACACCGGCTCCGGGGGTTCCGGCTCCGCCACCGGGTACTGCACCACCGGCTGCCAGCCGGGCGCGTGCACCACCGCCAGGTGCGGCCCGCCGAAGACGCTGGGTATGAAGGTGACCGCGCGGCCGTGGGCGGAGGTCGCCTTGTCGGGCAGCTTGTCCAGGACGATGCAGTCGCCGTCCGGAGCCAGCGAGACCGCGCCGGAGACCGCCGCGAGCGCCGCTTCCACGCCCTGTCGCCTGAGCAGGTCGTTCTTCACCCGCAGGTCGGTGGCGAGCCGTACCGCGACGTCCGCCCAGGCGGCGTCGAAGAAGACCTCGGCGCACTGTTCGAGGGTGTCGCGCAGGCTCGCCCGTACGGTGGCCGGGTCCGCGAGCAGCCGTGCCGCGAAGGCCTCCTGCCGTACGCCGCGGGCCTGAGCCAGGTCCAGGGCGCGCTCCCGCGCCGTCCGGTCGTTCAGCGGTGAAGGCGCCCCGAAGCGGACCCGGTTGTTGCCGCACGTGGTGACGAGGGCCGCTGTCACGTACCTCTCGTCGTCGATCAGGTCCACGTCGTCCAGCTCCTGGGCGAGGGTCGGCCGGGGGCGGGCAGGGAGCAGGAAGTCGGCTTGTGAGGAACGCCAGAGGAAGTCCGCCTCGCGCAGCCGCTCGGAAAGCTCCGCCGGCATCCCGGCCCGTACCTCCCCGGCCAGGCCGGCGAGCTGCGGATGGTGCCCCGGCTCGGTCAGCACGTGCAGCATCGCGGTCAGCTCGGCCAGCGGGGAGGCGGCGAACCGCAGCCGTTCGGACGGCAGGCCGCCGATATCGATCCTCAAGGTCACCGGCCCAAGCATCGCCGATCGCACGGGCGGTCGCGCCACCGGGTTGACGATGTACGTCAACCCGCGCGGCCGGGGTGCCGGCCGAACGCAGGGTGAGGCCATGGAACCCATCACCAAGATCCGCCCCCGTGCCCTGGTCCGGGCCTCCGGAGGCCCCCGTTACGCCGTCGCCCTGGTCGTGGACGCGCTCGGTACCGGCATGCTGCGGCCGTTCCTGTTGCTGTACGGGGTGATGGTGCTGCGGCTGTCCGGTCCGGCGACCGGTGTCGCCATGACGGCCGGCATCGTCGTCGGCCTGGCGTGCATGCCCGCCGTGGGCCGATGGCTGGACCGGGGCGCCCGCAGTACGGTCGTGGCGGCGGCGATGCTGGTGCGGGCGCTGGGCGTGGCGCTGCTGCTGGCCACCGCGGCCGGGCAGGTCTGGCTGTTCGCGGTGGCGGCGCTCCTCCTCGGCGTCGGCAACCAGGCATGGCCGGCCGCCCATGCGGCGCTGGTCGCCACGGTCGCCCGCGGTCGGGAGCGCGACACCGCTCTTGCGGCGGGCCGTGCCCTGCGCAACGCGGGCCTGGGCGTGGGCGCGCTCCTCGCCGCGGCGTGCCTGACGGGCGGTGCGACGGCCCTCCGGACGATGGCGGCCGCCACCGGGATCGCCTACCTCACCGCGGCCGCCCTGGCCTGGTCGGTCCGCCTGTCTGCACGTCCGGCCGCCGCACCGGCCGATGGCGCGGCGGAGGGCCAGGCGCCCCGGATGGGCGGGCTGGCGGCCGCGAACGTGGTCTACGTCTTCTGCCTCAACGTCCCCGAGATCGCGGTCCCCCTGGTGCTGGTGACCCAACTGCACGCCTCCCCGGTGTGGTCGGCGGCCGTCTTCGTGGCCAACACGGTGCTCGTGGTCACCCTTCAGGTACCGGTCACCGTGTGGATGTCCCGGTTTCCCCGGCGGACCGTGCTGGCCCTCGCCGGCGTGGTGCTCGCCGTCTCCTACCTCGGGTTCCTCGCGGCCGCCTCGTTGGGCGGCGGCTGGGGCGCCCCGGCCGTCGCCGCGGTGTCCGTCGTCTGCACCCTCGGCGAGATCATCTACGCCGGCAGTGCCACCGCGCTGGTCACCGCGCTCGCCCCGGCACACGCCCTCGGGCGCGTCCTCGCCCGCTTCGAGCTCTCCACGGGCTTCGGCCTCGCCGTCTCCCCGGCGGTCATCACCGCTCTCGCGCCCCGCGGCCCCGCCGCCCTCTGGGGCAGCCTCGCCGGTGCCACCCTGCTCGCGGCCTCGGCGGTCGCCGCGGGGAAGGACCGCGCCGGACACCTCGGCCGGAGCTGACGGCCCGCCGCGACAGCGCGCGCCCGGCCCGTTCCCCCGGCCCGTTCCCCCGGCCCGTTCCCCCGGCCCGTTCCCCCGGGCCGTTCCCCCGGTCCGGGCGGTCGGGACGGACGGGCCGCGCCCCGCGCCGCCGGTGGAGAACCCGACCGCGCGGGCCGGTCCGGACGGGCCCCGGTCGCCGCCCACCCCCTGCCCGCTCCTCACGGGCGCTTGCTCAGCCCGGGGTGAGGACGCAGAACTCGTTGCCCTCCGGATCGGCCATCACGGTCCAGGAGATCGCGGACTGGTCGATACCGGGATCGGTGGCGCCCAGGGCGCGCAGCCGGGCCTCCTCCGTCCGCATGTCGTCACCGCGGTACGGCCGCACGTCGAGGTGGACGCGGTTCCACACGGTCTTGGGGTCACGGTTACGGACGAACTCCAGGTAGGGGCCGACGCCTTGGGCGGATCGCAGGGTCGCCTGGCCGTCGGTGACCTCGTGCACCGTCCAGTCCATCGCCTCGCCCCAGAAGCGGGCCATCGCCCGCGGATCGGCGCAGTCCACCACCACCGCGGCGATCGGCCCGGTGTCCCGGTAGATCGGCCGGGGCTCCAGGACGCAGAACTCGTTGCCCTCCGGATCTGCCATCACGGTCCAGGGGACGTCTCCCTGACCCACGTCGGCGGGCTTCGCCCCCAAGTCCTTGAGGCGCGCGACGAGTTCCGCCTGATGGGCGGCCGAGGTGGTGGCCAGATCGAGGTGCACCCGGTTCTTCACCGTCTTGGGTTCCGGGCGGGCGATGAGGTCGATGCAGACGGCCGAGGGATGGGGATAGGTGAAACCCACGGGTTCGAGATTGGTCACGCCGGGGCCCTCGCTGTCCATGCCCCAGCCGAGCGCCTCCGCCCAGAACCGCCCCAGCGCGGAGTCGTCGTGGGCCTTCATGTTGATCTGCACGAGTCGTGTGGCCATGCCCCGATCCTAAAACCCCGTCACCCGGCACCAAGGGTCGGCGACGGCCGGCCCGGGGCGCCGGATGAGGACACGCGCACCGCTCGCGGACCATCGGCGCGGGCCGACCGACAGTCGCACGACAAGGACCGGCGCTGGGGCGGCAAGAAGGAGAAGAGAGTCCTGCGCAGCGACGTGGTCACCAACCTGAGCGCACGCTCATTCCCGCCCTGACCCGACGTGGACGCGGCACCGTGAAGGTCTTCGCCTACGGGCTCCGTGACAGCGTCACGGATGAGGCCGCCGAACCGGCCGCCAAGCTCGCCGCCGCACACGACGTGGTCAACGCCCGGGTCGTACGCCCCCTCGGCCCCGAGAGCGCACGCCCGCGCGGCACCCGCATCCCGCTGAAGGACTTCACCGCCGGGTCATGTTCCGACCCGGCAGTCCGGTCCGCCCCGTCACCGACTGGCCGGCAGTCCTGCAGGAGACCTTCGCTCCGTTCGCCGAGGCCATGGCGGGCGATGGCCTGGCCTTCCTCCACGCGCAGATGCAGGTCGGCCGGTGCGGCCCGGTCCTCGCCGCCGCCGTCGAGGACCGCATCATGGGGGCCGGGGCCGAGATGCGGCACCGGCTCCCTTCGCCCGGGGCGGAGTCTTCACCGGCCCCCGGGCGGCGGGCCGGCACCCGGCGGCAGCCGTGCCGTCGACCGCGCGGGTCAGCCGACGCGGCGGGCCCCCGCCGACGGCACGGCCTCCAGCACGTCCGGCGGCGCGAAGCCGGCGGCCGCGAAGGCGGCCGCCACCGCCCGGGCCACCGGTCCGGCGGCCGCGACCGGGACCAGCGCGATCACGGAGCCGCCGAAGCCGCCACCGGTCATCCGGGCGCCCAGGGCGCCCGCGGCGACGGCGGCCTCCACTGCCAGGTCGATCTCGGGGCAGGAAACCCGGTAGTCGTCCCGCAGGGAGGCGTGTCCGGCGCTCAGCAGCGGCCCCAGCGCCTCCGGCCGACCGGCCGTCAGCAGGTCGACCGCCCGCCCGACCCGGGCGTTCTCGGTGACGACGTGCCGGACCAGCGGCGCGAGCGCGCCGGGCAGTCGCGCGAGCGCGCCCGGCAGATCCGTCTCGGAGAGGTCCCGCAGGGCGGGCACGCCCAGCACTTCCGCCGCGCGTTCGCACCCCGCGCGTAGCGCCGCGTACGCCCCGTCGGCGAGGTCGTGCGCGACCCGAGTGTCGAGCACCAGCAGCCGCAGGCCGTGCCCGGTGAGGTCGAAGGGGACCTGCCGGACGGCCAGGCTGCGGCTGTCGAGGTGCAGCGCGCTGCCCTCCGTGCAGCAGACCGAGGCCATCTGGTCCATGACCCCGCAGGGCACACCGGCGAAGGCGTTCTCGGCGTACTGCGCCACACGCGCCAGCTCGGGCCCTGACAGCCGCAGCGCGTACAGGTCGTCGTACGCGACGGCGACCGCACATGCGAGGGCCGCGGAGGACGAAAGGCCGGCGCCCCTCGGCACGGTGCTGTCCAGGTGCACGTCGGCGCCGCCCGCCGGCAGGCCCCGCTCCCGCAGCGCCCCTACCACCCCGGCGGCGTACCGGGCCCAGCCGCCGACGGTGCCGGGCGAGAGGTCCGCCACCGTCAGCTCCGTGATCCGGCCGTCGCCCTGGGCGCTGTGCAGGCGCAGCAGTCCGTCCTGGCGGCGGCGGGCCGCCAGCACCGCGGTGTGCGGCAGCGCCATCGGGAGCGCGAAGCCGTCGTTGTAGTCGGTGTGCTCGCCGATGAGGTTGACGCGGCCCGGGGCGGCCCAGACCCCGTCGGGGGCGCGGCCGTGGATCCGCTCGAACTCCCGCCGCACAGGGTCGATGCGTGCCGCCGTGACGGTCGCGCTCGCGGTCACACGACCTCCCGCAGCCGTCGGGCCGCCGCCTCCGGCGCCACGTCGTTCATGAAGGCCTCCATGCCGGCCTCGGTCCCTGCGGTGTACTTGAGCCTGTCGGCGGTCCGCCGGACGGTGAACAGCTCCAGGTGCAGGGCGAGTTCCCCACCCCCGATGACCGGCGCCTGGTGCCAGGCCGCGATGTAGGGGGTGGGAGCGGCCAGCCCGAAGAGCCGGTCGAAGCGGCGCAGCAGGTCCAGGTACAGGACGGGGAACTCGGCGCGCTCCGCCTCGGTGAGCCGGGTCAGATCGGGGACCCTGCGGTGCGGGTGGAGGTGGACCTCGTAGGGCCAGCGCGCGGCGTACGGGACGAAGGCCGTCCAGTGCTCCCCGGCGAGGACCACGCGATCGGTGGCCGCGCGGGCCTCCGCGAGGATGTCCTCGAAGAGGTTGCGCCCGGTGCGGGCGCGGTGCGCGGAGGCGGCGGCGAGGTGCTTGGCGGTGCGCGGCGTGGTGGTGGAGAAGGCGTAGATCTGACCGTGCGGGTGGGCCAGCGTCACGCCGATCTCCGCACCACGGTTCTCGAAGCAGTACACCTGCCGTACGCCGGGGCGGGCGGACAGCTCGGCGGTGCGGTCGATCCAGGCGTCCAGCACCAGCCGGGCCCGCCGCGGCGTGAGATCGGCGAAGCCGGCGCCGTGCTCGGGGGTGAAGCACACCACCTCGCACCGGCCGGCCTCGCCGGCGAGGGATGGGAAGCGGTTCTCGAAGACGGCCACCTCGTAGTCGGCTGCCGGGATCTCGCTCTGCCGGCCGTCCCGGGAGGGGCAGAGCGGGCAGGCGTCCGCCGGGGGGTGGTAGGTGCGGGACTGCCGGTGGGCGGCGATGGTCACCCAGTCGCCGGTGGCCGGGTCCCGGCGCAGCTCGGGGGTGCTCTCGACCCGGTCCGGGGGACGCGGGTCCGCGGCGCCGCGGTCCCGGCCGGGCTCGCTGTCGTAGTAGATGAGCTCGCGGCCGTCCGCGAGCTCGGTGACGGTCCTGTGCACGTGCACGTCCTCGCCTGTCTCGTCAGGGGGGTGACGGCCGGGGCCGACGCGCCCCCGATCATACGGCGGCACGGCACGGGCGGGGTGGGCGGGACGTGCGGGGTGGGCGGGACGTGCGGCGCGGGTCGGCTCACGGCTCCTGGTACGGGTCGAAGGGGATCCCCGCAGGCTTGGCCTTCGCGAGGTGGGACGCGAAGGATCCGTCCTTCAGGCCGAAGTGCGCGCTGCCGAAGTCGGCCTGACTGAGGGTGTCCCGGAGCGTCCCGGGGTAGCCCGACCAGCCGACGAGCGTGGGGTACTGCCAGGTGCCGCGGTGGTTCTCCGGCGGTTCGTCGTTGGAGTTCGCGGCGCGGAAGCAGTGCGTGCCGATACCGTCCTTGTGGTAGACGATCTTGGGGTGGGTGCCGGTCCATCGGATCCGGTCGCGCGAGTGGACCACGAAGTCGCCGTGCTCGGAGGTGGCGACGTACTGTGCCTCACCGCCCTGGATCCACACCGCCACGTGCTCCCAGTCGTGGCGGTGGCCCCCGAGGCTGATGAAGGGGATCGCCTGGTCCTTCTCGAAGTACAGCGCGTAGAGCACGGCGCACCAGCCGTTGTTGCACTTCCAGCGCGAGTAGCCGTTGGTGTTGGCGAGGTCCGAGGCGTCCCGGCAGTTGCCGTTGAGGGCCCCGGTGGGCTTGAGCCCGCCGTTCAGGATCCCGGTCGGGCCTATCGCGGGTGTCGGGTAGCAGCCGTCGGTGTCGTAGTCGTAGGCGGGCTGGAAGGTCGTCTCGATCGCCTCGGCCTGGCCGGGCAGCGCCGGGGGCGGAGCCGCGAAGGCCGCCTGGGGGACGCCGACGACGAGCGCGAGGGCGGCGCCGACGACGACGAGGGATCTCCGGATGCGACGGTTGGTCCGCACAACAGGCCTCCTGGCCGGTCGGGTTCGAGGGCGGCGGACCGGTGGGGCCACCGTCCACCGGCACGCCCGGAGCATCATTCGCGAACCAGGGCTCCGCGGCAAGGGTGCGCGCAGCCTGCAACGGCTGGGTGGGTTACTCGAACTGGCCGTCACACCAGGAGAGTTGATGACATGTCAGGAATGCCGCCACCGGGTTCCGGTGCGGGAGGGGGCGCGGGACGCGGCTTCCGCGCACGCGACGGATCCGCCCCGGTGAGCCGGGGCGGTTCGGGGCGGGGCGGGGGCGGGCTGGGGGGCGGACCGGCCGGCGTCACACGGTCACGGGCCGACCGTGTTCATGAGGATGATGGCCGCGAGGTTCAGGAGGATGACGGTGACGACGACGCCGACCGCGATCCAGGCCCTGCGTGATGCGTCCATGCCTGCGGTCACCTCTCGACGGGGGCGCGCCGCGGTGCGGCGGTCCGCGAGGCCGGCTGGCGGACCCGGCCCCTTCCCATGCTGACCCCGCCGCGCGCGGAGCGCCTGTCGGCCGTGCCGTCCCGGTCCCGCCGGGTCCGGCGCGGCACGGTCAGCCCACCCAGGTCCCCGTCATGCCCAGCACGGCCGAACCGTCCCGGTCCACCAGCTTGGTCCCGGTGAAGTCGCGGGCCCACTGCGAGGTCTGGATGCGGAAGGCGGGGCGGTCGGCGGTCAGCGCCTCCATGACGGCCTCGGCCGCTTCGGCCGGTGTCTGGGCGGCACCCTCCGCGAACTGGCTCACCGTGCGGTCGATGTAGGTGTGCAGTGCGTCGGCGTACGGGCCGGCCTCGGCGACGGCGGCGGCGAGGTCCAGTCCGATGTTGGCGACGAATTCGGTCGCCACCGCTCCCGGCTCGATGACGGACACGGTCACGCCGAGGGTGCGCGCGACGGGCGCCAGGCTCTCCATGTACCCCTCCACCGCGAACTTCGCCGCACAGTAGGCCTCGTTGAAGGGCTGGCCGACGACTCCGCCGACGCTCGTGACGGTGATCAGGCGTCCCCCGGTGGCCCGGAGGTGGGGGAGTGCCGCCTTGGAGACGTTCAGTACGCCGAAGAAGTTGACCTCCATGACCGCGCGGACGTCGGCCACGGATTCCAGCTCCAGTGTGCCGAGGTGTCCGGCGCCGGCGTTGTTGACCACGGCGTCCAGGCGGCCGTAGTCGGCGATCACACCGTCCACGGCGGCCGTGACGGACTCCTCGTCGACGACGTCGAGGCGGCGGATGTCGATCTCCACGCCGGCCTCGGCGGCGGCCTTGCGCAGCGCGCCGGCCCGCCCCGGGTCGCGCAGCGTGGCCACCGTGCGCCAGCCGGCGCGGGCGGCGGCGACGGCCGCGGCCAGCCCGATGCCGGAGGAGGTGCCGGTGATCAGGACGGTGCGGAGCGAAGCGTCCGCGGCCGTCGCACCGTCGGGGGTGGGGAGGGTGGGCATGGTGCACCTCTGGAGTCTCGGGTATATGTGCGTGCACACACACTTTAAAGTTATGTGCGTGCGCACGCAACCTCTAGACTGTGCGACATGCCGAAGAAGCTCACAGAAGCCGAGATGCCGGCGGCCGATTACGCCTTCTACGGGCTGGTCTGGGCCGGGGCGACGATGACGGACCGCGTGGACAAGGCCCTGGTCAAGGCACACGACCTGCCCGTGTCCTGGTTCGAGGTCATGCTGTGGCTGGCATCCAGCCCCGAGCCGGTGCCCGCCTCCGTCCTGGGGAACAGCACCCTGCTCAGCCGTAGCCAGGTCTCCCGGGTCGTGGACGCCCTGCAGAGCCGCGGCCTGGTGGCGCGGACGCCGTCCGTCCGCGACGCGCGCTCCGTGGAGGTCTCCCTCACGCCGGCCGGCCGTGCCCTCTTCGCGGCGGCCGACGCCACCCGGCGCGAGGCCCTGGCGCCGGGTTTCACGGATCTCCTCGACCCGCAGGACCTGGAAGCCCTCGGTACGGTGTGGCGCAAGCTCAAGGCCGCCGCCAAGGCTGCGCAGGCCGAGTAGCCGCCGCTCAGCGGCCCCGGACCGGCCGGCGGCGGGACGTGCGCGGCCTGCGCAGCCTCCGCCCGGACGGGGCCGACGGGGCGAGCGCGAACGTCACGGTGATGCGGGCGCCGCCCAGCGGGCCGCGGGCGATGCGCATGGAGCCGCCCGTCGCGGTCGCCGCCCGCTGAGCGATGTCGAGGCCCAGTCCGGTGGACCCGGTGCTGCTCCCGCGGGACAGCGCCCGGTCCGGTTCGGGGATTCCGGGGCCGCCGTCCTCCACGACCAGCTCCACGGCCTGGGCGGTGCGCACGACCTGGACACCGAACGGCGTCCCGGGTGCGGTGTGTCGGAAGACGTTCCCGATCAGCGCGTCCACCACAGCGGCGATGTCGTCGTCGGAGAGGCTCACGGCCGTCGGCTCCGAGGTCAGGTCGAGAGCGCAGGACCGGTTCTGCTGCTCCGCCAGGACCGTCCAGAACGCGGTGCGGCGGCGTACGACGTCGGACGCCTCGCAGCGCGGACCGGAGGACCCGGCCGCGGACCGGCCCGCGTCCGGGTCCGCGGCCGGGTCCGTGCCGAGCAGGCCCTGGCCCATGGGGCCCACGGCGAGGGGGGTGCGCGCCGCGGCGATGATGGCCTGGAGCTCCGTTTCCAGCTCGCCGACCGCCGCCTCGACCCTGGCCGACTCCGGAGTGCCGGCCATCCGCTCCGACGCGAGGTGCAGGGCCGTCAGGGGCGTACGAAGCCGGTGCGACAGGTCGGCGACGAGCTCGCGTTCCACGGCGAGCAGCTCGGTCATCCGGTGGGCCATCGCGTTGAAGGCGATGCCCGCGTCGCGCAGTTCCCTGGGCCCCATGGGGTCCACACGGGTGTCCAGGTCGCCCCGGCCGAGCGCGTGGGACGCCTGCGCCAGCTGCTTCGAGGACTGGACCACCTTCGCGCCGAGACGGTCGGCGACCACGACGGAACCACCGACCAGGCCCACCGCGAGGAACACCATGACCGCCCACGATTCCTTGACCCCGCGGGTGAGTTCCGCCTCGGGGACGAAGTTCTCGATGACGGCGACCTGCTCGCCGGGCAGCACCACCGGCTGGAGGCAGATCCAGCCGTCGGGGATCTCCTGGGAGATGGACTCGCGCCCCTGCTGGGCCCGTTTGAGCAGCGCCGGCGGGGCCTTGGAGGTGCCGAGGGGGCCGGACCGGGGCAGGTGCACCACCAAGTGGTCGGCCGCGTCCAGGCTCGCCGCGGACTCGCGCAGCGCGTCCGGGTCCGTGGTCAGCGTCAGGACGGGTGCCAGGGCGGCCGCGCGCTGCTCGGCGGCGTTGACACCCTGCTCCTTGACCAACGACATCACCAGCGCGGCCAGCGGTATGAGGAAGGAGAGGGCGACCATGGAGGTCACGGCGAGGGCCACTCCGGCCAGCGAGCGCCTCACCTCGGGGCCACCAGCTTGATGCCGACGCCGCGGACGGTCAGCAGGTAGCGCGGGGCCGCTGCCCGCTCGCCGAGCTTGCGGCGCAGGGACGACAGGTGGACGTCGACGGTCTGGTCGTCCACGTACGGCTCCCGCCACACTTCGGTCAGCAGGCGGCGCTTGGAGACGACCTGCCCCGAGTGGTGGGCGAGGAAGGCCAGGAGGTCGAACTCGCGGCGGGTGAGCCGCAGCTCCCGCCCTGCCAGGTACGCGGTCCGCGCGGCCGGGTCCACCGCCAGCTCGCCCACGACGGTGGCCCGCAGTGGTTCGGCCGCCGCGGCCGGTGCGCCCGCGCCGCCGACGGGCGGGGCGTGGCTGGTGCGGCGCAGGACCGCGGACAGGCGCGCGACGAGCTGGCCCCCCGAGAAGGGCTTGACCAGGTAGTCGTCCGCACCCGCGTTGAGGATCTTGATGATTTCCGACTCGTCGTCACGGGCGGTCGCCACCAAGACTGGTACGGAGGATATGCCCCGGATCATCCGCAGCGCGTCTCCTCCGTCCAGATCGGGCAGCCCCAGGTCGAGCACCACGGCGTCGACCGGCGTCTGGGTGACCTCGCGCAGGGCGCCGAACCCGTCCGCGGCGCTGCGCACGGCGTATCCGTGCTCCGCCAGGACCTCGATCAGTGACTGGCGGATGCTGGGGTCGTCTTCCACGACCAGGACGCTCGGCATGCGGGACACCTTAGGGGTCGGCGTGCCGGGGCTCACCACCAGTACTGCGGGTAGCGGGGTCCGGTGCGGCGGGCGCGCGAGAGGGCGACGCCCGCGAGGACGACGAGCAGCGCCGCCCCGGCCAGCAGCGGTACGAAGGTGCGCGGGTCGGGCGTCCCCAGGACGATGACGACGGCGGTCGCGCAGGCTGGCGAGTGCGGGGTCCGGGCCACGGTCATCACGGCGAGGGCGAGCCCCGCCGCGAGGGCGGCCACCCAGGGCGAGCTGCCGAAGGCGGCGAGTCCCGCGTATCCGACGGCCGCACAGAGCAGGTGGCCGGCGATCACACTGCGGGGCTGGGCCAGCGGCAGACCGGGCGCGCTGTGCACGATCGCCGCGGACGCGGCCAGCGGAGGGATGAGGACGGGCTCGTGGAGGGCGGCGCCGATGGCCACCAGGAGCAGCATCACGGCGGTGGCGCCGCTCACGCCGTGCAGGACGCTGCCCGGCGCCGCAGCCGGGGCGCGTCCGGCGAGGTGCGGCAGAATCCGGCCGCGTGGGTTCGTGGACGGGCGCGGCCGCGCCCGCTCGGGGGCGGTCTGGTCGGTGCTCAAGGGCGATGGCGTCTTCGCGGGAGGGCCGGCGGACGCGCCTCCGTCCGGCGGTGAACGGCAGGGGCGGCGGACGCGGCCGCGAACACCCCAGGATCATACGAAGCCGCCCGAACCGGGCGCCCACCGGGTCCGCTCCCCGCCGGAGACCCGCCGTCAGGGAAGCTCGAACACCGGGCCCTCACCGGTGACGCGCAGCCGCACGGGGCGGTCGGACACCGGGATGGTGCAGCCTTCCCGCGTGCTGCAGCTCGCGTAGCCGACCAGTACCGTCGCGTCTCCGTGCCCGTCGGCGCGGACGGGCAGCGCCGTGGTGACGGGGCCGTCCGGGTAGACGGGGACCCGGGCGTCGACACCGGGCACGCTGATGGACCGTACCCCGGCGGCCGCCGTCAGGCGGCCGTTCGCCTTCAGGGCTCCGGTGACCGCCACCGCGGTCGGCCGGCCGACCCCCTCGACGCCGGCTTCCGGCAGTTCGGTGCTGTAGAGGTGGAAGCCCTTCTTCTCCGGCGTGAACACTGCGGTGAGGGTGCCCTCTGAGCCCTTCCAGTCCGACACCGACAGCGTGACGGTGACGCCGTTCTCGGAGAAGCGCGTCGTGGGGGCGGCGACGGTGGGAGGGGCGGCGCCGGTCACGTGCTGCCCGCCGCAGGCCGAGAGCGCGGCCAGGGAGAGGAGAGCAGCCGCGGCGCGGACCGTGCGGGAGTACCCCGCCTGCATGGAAACGTTCATCTGTGCCTCTGTGTCGCGTGTCGTGCACGGGTCCGGTTCGTACGGGTCGGGGCCCCCGGGGCAGTGGTGCTCGCCCGGTCCGCAGGCGCCCGGCGCCCGGCGTCCGACGCCGGGCCGGCGCGGCTGGGACGGGCGTGCCCCTGACCCGACACTACGCGGCCGTCGGCAGGGCCCCCGTGGACGAGGACCGCCGTGAACCCCGGGGCAGACGGCGGCGCGCCGGTCGCCGTCCGGCGCGGGCGCCCGCCGCGCCCGCCGTCACGGCTCCTCGGCCAGGAGGCGGGTGAGCAGGGGCCGCAGCTGCTCGTCGGTGACGGCGCCCCCGAGGGCGGCGGCGACGCGTCCGCGCCGGTCGATCACCAGGACCGAGGGGATGGCGTGAGGGTCGACCAGGGAGGGCGGGAACCGAAGCAGGAGGTCGCCGTCGGGGTCGTGGAAGCTGGGGAACGTCAGGCCGTGGGCGCGTACGAAGGACCGGGCCGCCGCCCGGTCCGGGTCCCGGGTGTTGATCCCGAGGAACCGGACTCCGTCGGCCCGGGTCTGCCGGCTGAGCCGTTCCAGGTCGTCCGCCTCCGCGCGGCAGGGGGCGCACCGGGAGCCCCAGGCGTTCAAGACGACGACCTGCCCCCGGAAGTCACCGAGCGCGACCCGCCTGCCGTCCAGGTCCGCACCGGCGAGGGCGGGCGCGTCCGGCCGGATGCCGGGAGCCATGACCTTCGCCCCGGCCGCGGCGCCGACCGTGCCCGGCTGTCCGGCAGGGAGTCCCGCGGCGGGGCGGTCGTCCGTCCAGAGGCCGGCGGCGGCCAGGGCGGCCGCCACGGCGAGGCCGGTGACGGCCGGGGCGACGGGTGACGTGCGTCCCGGTCGTCTCATGAAGCCCACTTGCGCAGGAAGGCGTTGATGCCCTCCGAGGTCAGTGACGGGTTGCCCGTGACGTGGGTGTCGGTGCGCACCGTGCCGGACGGCGAGACGACGACCAGGACCGGCAGGGTGTAGGTGCCGCCCGAGGGGCTGTACGTGCGCAGCAGCGCCGAGTTGGCCGGGCTGTTGCCGCCGATGTCCACCTTGACCAGGTGGTACGAGGAGCCGAGGATCCCGGCGGTCTGCGACTGGGCGAACACCTTGTCCGCGGCCTTGCAGTTGCCGCACCAGTTCGCACCGAAGTCGAGCAGGACCATCCGCCCGTCGGCCCTGGCCGCACGCAGGGCCGCGTCGATCTGCTTCTGCGCGTCGGCGGAGCTGTCGTAGCCGGGGCCGGGCACCTTGGCCGGGGCCGGTGCGGCGGACGTGCGGACCGGCGCGGGGGCACCGCCGCGGGCCGACGCGGAACCGGACGGTGTCCGGGAGGGGGCCGCCGAGGCGGAGGGCGACGCGGACGCGGACGGCGAGGCCGACGCCGTCGGGGAAGCCTCGGAGGAGGCCGTCGCGGACGGCGATTCGGTGGGGAAGGGCTGCGCGGACCGGTCGGCCGTCGCGGCTGCGGCGGTGGAGCCGACGGGCTCGGAGGACGGTCCGCAGGCCGAGGCCAGGCCTGCCGCGACGACGGCCGCGACGACCAGCGGCAGCCGTCTTCCCCGGAGTGCGGCGGACCGGGGCGATGTCGTTCGGCGGTCGGCGCGGACGGGTCGGAGCATGCGAGAACTCATGACGAAGACACCCCAGGGCACGTTCGGACTGCGGGATGGGCGAAGCGCCCACGGGCTCGGCGGAGCCGGCGGCCCGAGGGTGCGCCGGGGCGCCCTGCCCCGGCACCGAGGGCCGCTCGGCTGACGCGAGCATAGGACCGTTCGGGACCTGCGCAACCGCCTCGGCGCGATCATGAGCTTGCCCTAAGGAAGAGCTCACCTTCCGCTTCGCCGGAACCACCTCAAGGGCGGACAGAAGGTGTTGACCCGGCGAACGCGGCACGGGCGGCCAAGGGGGGAGGAAGGGCGGGCGGAGCTCAGAAGGACGATTCGCGGACGCTGGCCTTCGCGCTGGGATCGATCGTCGCCGTGACGACCGACTTGTGGTCGGAGCTGGTGAAGGTGACCGTGAGGGTGCTGTCCGAGGTCTGTGAGGTGGTGGTCCTGAAGCCGCGGCCGGGGACCGCTGAGATCAGGCACACGCCCCGGCTGCCGTACCGCACCGTCACCTTGCCGCCCTGTGTGGGGACGGTGTACAGGCCGGCCCCGCCCTCCGCACAGTCGACCTTCCTCGGGGCGGGGGTCTTGGGCGCACCCGACGTGGCCTTGACGGGCGTGGGGGCGGCCGTCGTGGGGGAGGGGCTCTGCGACGCCGTGGGGGAGGGGCCGGCCGACGCGGTCGGCGACGGCGTGCTCGGGGACGGGCTCCCCGCCTGCCATGCGGGAGGCGTGTCGATGACCGTCGGGGCGGACCGTGCGACCGGGGGCGTATGCCGGGTCGTACCGACCACGAACTGGACCGTCGCGAGCACGGCGGTCACGCTGGCGGCCGTGCAGGACAGCCATATGAGCAGGTAGCGCGAAGTTCGGGGCACGGCCCCATAGTGTCCGACGGCCCGGCCGGTCCGTCACCGGCTCCCCCGAAACCGCCCCAGCCCGCGGGCCGGCCCCGGGGCGGGCGCGGACGCCGACGTCCCCCCACCCGCATACGGGTGGGGGGACGTGGCTGTGGGGGGTGGGTGGGGGCGGTGTGTGGGGGGTGCCCCGCAGGCTTCTCGGGTGGGGCCGACTACCTCGGGGCGCCGAAGTTCTGGGTCCACCACGGGCCCCCGTCGCCCTTGTGGACACCTATGCCGATCTCCTTGAAGGCGCAGTTGAGGATGTTGGCCCGGTGGCCGGAGCTGTTCATCCACGCCTTCATGACGGCGTTCGCGTCGGCCTGCCCGCGGGCTATGTTCTCGCCCAGGTTGGACCACCGGTAGCCGGCGGCCTCCACCCGGCTGGTCATGGTGGACCCGTCCGGACCGGTGTGTGACATGACGCCAGCGCGGGCCATGGTGTCGCTGTACCCCCGGGCGGCGGCGCTCAGCTGGGAGTTGACGGTCACGGCGCCGCATCCGGCCGCCGCCCGCTCCTTGTTGACCAGGGCGAGCACGGCGGACTCGGCGTCCGTGTTGACGGTGCCGCCGCCCCCGCCGGTGCTGCCCCCGCCACCGGAGCCGCCCGTGCTGCCGCTCCCGCCGGTGCTGCCGCCCCCGCCGCCCGTGCTGCCGGAGCCGCCACCCGTCGTGGTGGCCGGCTTGCGTGCGGGCTTGGCGGCGGGGGAGGGCTCGGTCGTGGCCGGGGTGCTGCTCTCCGCCGTAGCCGGCTCCGTGGGCGTCGCGGACGCCGAGGCCGAGGCGTCGGGCGTCGGCGACGCGTCGGCGCTCGTCGTGGTCGGGGCGTCGGCGGTGGGCGAGGCGGCGTCGGGCGAGGGGGTCGCCGTCCCGGAGGACGAGCCGGCGGCGTCGGCGCGCCGGTCGGTACGCGCGTCATCGCCGGAGTCGGCCACCGCGACCCCCACCGCCACCACCGCGGCGGCCGTGGTGACGGACAGCACGATGCGCGTGCGCACCGTCTTCTTCCGCCGGGCCTCGACGCGGGTCGACGTTTGGGGAGTTCGGCTGCGGCTCATGCCGGTAACACCTCGCAAGAGAAGAGGAGGAGGGGGGTCCGCCCGAGCCTAGGCCGGTGACCAGCGAAAAGGACCCCCAGAAGGGGTTCTTCACGTTCCCTTAAGGAAGCCCGCAGGATCAGCGCAGGGATGAGCCGGGCAATCGTCCCAACTCGGCCCGGCCCGCCGGGGGGTGACGCATCCCGACCCGATGCCGTCGTCCGGGTGCTGCGGAGCCCGCCGGGCCCGCTTTCGGACCCGCATGCGACACAAGAGAGCGTCCCGGGGCCGCTGTTGCCCCAGGACGCGTACCCGCTTCCCCACCCCGATATGCGCTACCCGCCGAAGTCGGGCAGGACGAGGGAGCCGTCTTCGGCCAAGGTGAAGCCGGGATGGTGGGCGATCTCCCACGCGTGGCCGTCGGGGTCGGTGAAGACGCCCGAGTAGAAGCCGATGGCGTTGACCGAGGCCGGTCGCGTGACCGTGCCGCCTGCTGCCACGGCGGCGGCGAGGACGGCGTCCACCTCCGCGTCGGTGCGCACGTTGTGGGCCAGGGCGATACCGCCGAAGCCGGTCGGCGGGCCGTCCGGGAGACCGCAGTCCGCGGCCAACTTCCGACGGTCCCACAGGACCAGGGCCAGGCCGCCGGCCTGGTGGAAGACCGTCTCCTCGACCTCGGTGCCGCGCCAGCCGAGCGCCGTGTAGAAGCTCTTGGCGCGGGCGAGGTCCACGACCCCCAGGGTGACCAGGCTGATGCGCTGTTCCATTCCGCCACCGTAGCGCCTGGGCCGGGCCCGCTCAGGCGGCCGCGACCCGTGTCGGGTTGACCTGCCGGTGCGCGACTCGCTTTGATCCCCTGGGCGGCGCGAGGGCGTCCGGACGGTGAGCGGGGGCGGACTGATCATGGCGGACGGGCGGTCGCTGGGCCGGCGGTTCCGGTGGCTGTGGACCTCGTACGCCGTCAGCACGCTCGGCACCTGGCTCGCCTTCGACGCGTTCCCCCTGATCGCGATCCTCGTGCTGCACGCCGGGACCACTCGGGTGTCGCTGCTGGCGGCCGTCGGACCCGCGGTCGGGGCGGTCCTGGCGCTGTCGCTCGGACCGTGGGTGGAGTCGCGCCCCAAGAGACCGGTGATGATCGCCATGGACCTGGCCCGGTTCGCGGCGCTGACGAGCGTGCCGGTGGCGTTCGCCCTCGACGGGCTCACCTTCGCCCAGCTCCTGCTCGTCTCGGTAGTGGTCGGCGCGGCCGGAATCGCCTTCACCGCGGCCGGCGGCGCGTGCCTGAAGGAACTCGTCCCGCCGCAGGACCTGCTCGTCGCGAACGGCCGCCTCGAATCCACCACGTGGACCGCCACCCTGCTCGGACCGCCGCTCGGCGGGGCCGCGATCGCCGCGTTCGGGCCGGTGGTGACCGTCCTGGCCAACGCGGTCAGTCACCTGCTCTCGGCTGCCGGGATCCGCGCCATCGGCGGACCGGAGCCGCGTCCCGCGCCGGCCGCACCGCCGCGACGGATGCGGGCCGGCGACCTGTCCGCAGGCTGGCGGCACATCCTGACCGACCCCGTGCTGCGCCCGCTGTTCCTCAACACGGCCCTGGTCAGCGGCCTGATCATGGCGACCTCGCCGCTGCTGGCCTTCCTCATGCTCGGTCCGCTCGGGTTCGCACCCTGGCAGTACGGACTCGCCTTCGCCGTGCCGTGCGTGGGCGGCCTGATCGGCTCGCGGCTGGCGGCGCGGCTCGCCGAGCGGTTCGGCCGGCACCGGGTCCTGCTGACCGCGGGGGCGCTGCGGGCGTGCTGGCTGCCGTGGCTGGCCTTCGTCGGTCCGGGCCCGTCCGGGCTCGTGCTCGTCATGGCCGTCGAGTTCGGGCTGATCACCTGCATGGGCGTCTTCAACCCGGTGCTGGCCACCTGCCGGCTGGAGCGGACCCCGGCGGACCTGGCCGCCCGCACCCTGCTCGCCTGGTCGGTCTCCGGAAAGGCCGCCATCGCCGGGCTGACCGCCCTGTGGGGGCTGCTGGCCTTCGCCACCGGACCGCGCGCGGCGATCGCGATCGCCGGTGTCCTCGCCATGGCCACCCCGCTCCTGCTGCCGCGCCGGGTACCGGAGGGCCGTACCGCCGTCGGCGGCGGGCAGCGAGACGGTCGCTGAGGGCTCCGTGCGCCGGCAGCGGCGAGCACACGGCCGCCGGAGAGCTGTCCGGGAGGACCTGAACCCGGCCGACCCGCCGGCGCCGGCCTCCGGTGCGACCGCTTCCGCCGTCCCCTCCGGCGCGGACGCCGTCACCCGGTCCGGAGGGGGTGCGCTCACGCGTCGTCGAGGGCCGGGCCCGTGCGGCGGGCCAGGGCGTTGCTGCCGATCGAGTTGTGGACGCTGAAGCCCACCGCGTCGGAGCGGTAGCGGTCGTCGGACCACTCGACCGGCCGGCCGTCACGCGTGGTGGTCATGCGGCGCACCCTCAACAACGGGCTGGTGCGCCGCACGTGGAGCAGCTCGGCGTCGCGTGACCCCGCCGCGACCGCGTCGATGAGGTGCTCCCCGTACGCGAACACCAGCCCCGTGTCGTCCAGGAGGCGCTGGGTCACCGACGGGCAGTCCGGCTCGATGCGCTCGACGGCGGGCGCGATCCAGTCGGCGTACACGGTGCGCTCCAGCAGGACGGGCTCGCTGTCCAGACCGCGCACGCGCAGGACGTGCAGCACGGGTGCGCCCGGCTCGACCTGGAGCCACATGACGTCCCGGTCGGTGGCCGGCCGGACCTGTGACGACACCACCCGGCCGGTCGCCGTACGGCCCATGGCCGCCGCCCACTGGGCGAAGCTGCGCAGCTCGGTGAAGCTCTGGCTGCGGCGGCTGGCCAGCACCACGCGCCGGGCGCCCTGCCGGGATCCGATCAGCCCCTCGGAGGTCAGGGCGAGCACGGCCTGGCGGACGGTGCCGCGGGAGACCCCGAAGCGTGCCGCCAGCTCCGTCTCGGCCGGTAGCAGTGCCCCCACCGCGTACTCCTCGCGGTCGATCGCCCGGCGCAGTTCCTCGGCGATCTCCTCGTGCCGGGCCGTCATCGGCTGTGTTCCCGTCCCTCGTTATAACGCTGGCTGTGCGCAATGCACTTGGCGCGTACAGCGTAAGCGCAGGGCCGCGCGGATCGAAACGAGTGCAGAGTGTCCAGTTTGTTGGCCGGAATCCGTCGCCTTCCGTTCACCCGAAGGTCATGGATGCCGGGCCTACTGAGGCCAACTTGTTCAGACAAGTTGGCCTCGGCGCCTTCGGGTCCGCCGTACCGCTCCCATCCCTGCCCGCGCTCCCTCGCGCAACCTCCCAGGAGAGACCGTGTCCCTGCCGAGAAACGCCGCCCTCGCCGGCTGCCTCGCCGTCGTAGCCCTCGCCCTCACCGCCTGCGGCGCGGCCCCCGAGAAGGCCGACAACAAGACCGCCACCGGCAAGGACGCCGCCACCGCGACCTCCGCGGCGGACTTCGGCGGCATGGACGCCCTCGTCGAGGCCGCCAAGAAGGAAGGCGTCCTGCACGCCATGGCCCTGCCCCGCGACTGGGCCAACTACGGCGCCGTCATCGACGGGTTCACCGAGAAGTACGGGATCAAGGTCGAGGTGGAGAACCCCGACGGCAGCAGCCAGGACGAGATCAACGCCGTCACCAGCCGCAGGGGCCAGGACCGCGCCCCCGACGTCCTCGACCTCGGCACCTCCTTCGCCGTCAGCGGCGCCCAGCAGGGCCTGTTCGCCCCGTACAAGGTCGCCGCGTACGGCGACATCCCCTCGGCGCAGCGGGACGACCAGGCGCGCTGGTACAACGACTACGGCGGCTACATCTCCATCGGCTGCGACGCGAGCCGCGTCAAGAATTGCCCCACCAGCTTCAAGGACCTCCTCAAGCCCGAGTACAAGGGCCAGGTCGCGCTCAACGGCAACCCCACCAAGTCCGGCTCCGCCTTCGGCGGCGTCTACGCGGCCGCCCTCGCGAACGGCGGCTCCCTCGACGACATTCAGCCCGGCATCGACTTCTTCGGGCAGCTGAAGAAGAACGGCAACTACACCCCCGTCGAGTCCACCCCGGCCACCGTCGAGAAGGGCGAGACGCCCATCAGCATCGACTGGGACTACCTGAACGCCGGCTACGCCGACCAGTTCAAGGGCAAGGGCGTCGACTGGAAGGTCGCCGTCCCCGAAGACGGCAAGTACGCGCAGTTCTACGCCCAGGCCATCAACAAGGACGCCCCGCACCCCGCCGCCGCCCGGCTGTGGCAGGAGTGGCTCTACAGCCCCGAAGGCCAGAACCTGTGGCTGAAGGGCTATGCCCGCCCGGTGCTCATGAGCACCATGGAAGGGGCCGGAACCCTCGACAAGGCCGCCGCCGCAAGGCTCCCGCAGGTCAGCGGCACCCCGACCTTCCCCACGGAGGCCCAGCAGACCGCGGCCAAGGGCGTCCTGGCCCAGAGCTGGGGCAAGGCGGTCGCCGGCTGACCGCCGGCCGGGCCACGGCAACGACCTCCGATACGAGCACTGACACGACACCCATGACCACCGACATGACATCCCGCACCGCGGCCGCGTCACCCGCGGCCGCCCCGGCGGCCTCCGCCGCCCCCGCCGTCCGGACCGGGCGGCGGCGGGCCCGCCGCTCCGGCGCACTCGCCGTCGTCCCCCTGCTGCTGTTCACCGCGATCGCCTTCGGCCTGCCCGCCGCCGCCATGCTGGACGGCGCCTTCAGCGTCCGGGACCCGGCCAGCGGCACCGCCTCGTACGGCCTCGGCAATCTGACCGCCTCCTTGCAGGGCGCCTACCTCACCGCGCTCGTCGGCAGCGTGGAGCTGTCCGCCACTTCCGCGGTCCTCGCCGCCCTCCTCGGCCTCCTCCTCGCCCAGGCGATCGTCACCTCCCCGCTGCGGGGCCTGCGCGAAGCCGTCCTGACCGCCTCCGGAGTCCTCGCCAACTTCGGCGGCGTCCCCCTCGCCTTCGCCTTCGTCGCCACCCTCGGCAACTCCGGCGTCCTCACCCGCGAGCTGGGCCTGACCGACACCGGCTGGAACCTCTACAGCTTCTGGGGCCTGGTCCTCGTCTACCTGTACTTCCTGGTCCCCCTCATGGTCCTCACCATCACTCCCGCCCTCGACGGGCTGCGCACCCAGTGGCGGGAGGCCGCCCAGAACAACGGCGCCACCCACCGCCAGTACTGGCAGCACGTCGCCCTGCCCGTGCTCGCCCCCTCCCTCCTCGGCGGCCTCGTCCTCCTCTTCGGCAGCGCCTTCGCCGCGTACGCCACCGCCGCCGCGATGGTCGGCAGCTCGGTCCCGCTGGTCACGCTCCAGATCGCCGACGCGATCTCCGGCAACGTGCTCATCGGCCAGGAGAACGTGGCCCTCGCCCTCAGCCTCGACATGGTCCTCGTCGCGGGCCTGGTCATGGCGGTCTACCTGCCCCTGCAACGACGGAGCGCCCGATGGCTCGCCTGACCGCCCGCCCGGCCACGGCGTCCCCCTGGCGCGCCCTCGTCCTCGCCGCCGCGGCCCTGTACTTCCTGGTGCCGCTCGCCGCCTCGGTCGTCTTCACCGTCGACGTGCCGGGCCAGGGCCTGAACCTCGACGCCTACACCCGCATCCTGGACACCGAGGGCTTCCTGCCCAGCCTGCTCCTCTCCCTCGAACTCGCCGCCGCCACCATCGCGGTGGTGCTGCTGCTCGTGGTTCCCGCCACGGTGGCACTGCGCCTGACCGCCCCGAAGCTGCGGCCCGTCGTCGAGATCGTGTGCGCGCTGCCGCTGGTCGTCCCGCCCATCGCCTTCGTCGCCGGCATCGGGACCGTCCTGAAGTGGGGACCCGAGCACCTTTCCCGCACCCCGCTCTTCCAGACGTTCGTCGCCGTCCAGAACCCGGACTTCCCGGTCGTCCTGGTCCTCGCCTACGCCGTGATGGCGCTGCCGTTCGCCCACCGCGCCCTGGACGCGGGGCTGCGCGCCGTCGACGTCCGCACCCTCGTCGAGGCGGCCCGCTCCTGCGGCGCGAGCCTGCCGCACGCCCTGCTGCGCGCCGTGCTGCCGAACCTGCGCGGAGCCCTCCTGAGCGCCTCCTTCCTCACCCTCGCGCTGGTCCTCGGCGAATTCACCATCGCCCAACTCCTCGGCTTCCGGCCGTTCGCCGTCTGGATCGTCAACATCAGCGGCTCACAGGCCCAGATGTCCGTGGCCGTCTCGGTCATGAGCCTGCTGGTGACCTGGCTCCTGCTCCTGCTCCTCGCCGGTTTCGGCGGCGGCCGCCGCACCCCCTCCCCGACCACCGACCGGAAATGACACCCCTCATGCGCCTCACCGCACCCACGCCGACCGCGAACGCGACGCCCGCACCGGCCGACGCCGCCACCGTCGAACTGCGCGGCCTGCGTCGGTCCTTCGGCACCACCACCGCCCTGGACGGACTCGACCTCACCGTGCGCCCCGGTGAACTCCTCGCCCTGCTCGGCCCGTCCGGCTGCGGCAAGACCACCGCGCTGCGCATGCTGGCGGGCTTCGAACACCCCGACTCCGGTGAGATCCTCGTCGACGGCAAAGACGTCACCGCGGTTCCCGCGCACCGACGCGACGCCGGCATGGTCTTCCAGTCCTACAGCCTCTTCCCGCACCTGAACGCCCTCGACAACGTGGCGTTCGGACTGCGGATGCGCCGGGTCCGCACCGCCGAGCGGCGCGCCCGCGCCGCGGAACTCCTCGAACTCGTGGGCCTCGCCGACAAGGGCGACCGCTTCCCCCACCAGCTCTCCGGCGGCCAGCAGCAGCGCGTCGCACTGGCCCGCGCCCTCGCCCTGCGACCGCGCGTGCTCCTCCTCGACGAGCCGCTGTCCGCCCTCGACGCCAAGGTGCGCCTGACCCTGCGCGAGGAGATCCGCCGCCTCCAGCAGGAACTGGGCATCACCACCCTCTTCATCACCCACGACCAGGAGGAGGCGCTGTCCATGGCCGACCGCGTCGCGGTCATGCGCGCCGGCCGCCTGGAGCAGTGCGCGGCCCCGGCCGAGCTGTACGCCCGTCCCGCCACCGCCTTCGTCGCCGAGTTCGTCGGCACCATGAGCCGCATCCCGGGCAGGCTGCTCGCCTCCGGCGCGACCGTCGCGGTCCTGGGCCGCGAGCTCGGCGTCGACGGCACCCCGCCGAGCACCGGGGACGGCACCGACGTCGACGTCCTCGTACGGCCCGAGTCGCTGGGGGTCACCGCCGACGAGGCGGGGGAGGGCCGAGTCCTCGGCACCTCGTTCCTGGGCGCCACGGTCCGCGTGTCCGTCGCCCTGGCCGACGGCACCCTGGTCAAGGCCGACGTCCCCGCACACGATGCGGGCCACCTGGCCGCCGGCGCGCCCGTCCGCCTGGCGCTGCCGGACCGTCCGGTCCTGGTGGCCCCGCGCGCGAGCTGATCCGCGGACATCCGCGAGGCAGCACCCGCCCGAGCCCGCCCGTACCGCGGCCCGGCCGCGACCCCACCACCCCGCACCGGAAAGAGACCCCGTTCGTGACGTCCTCGCACTCTCCCGTCCCGACCACGCTGCAAGCCGTCCTCTTCGACATGGACGGCACCCTCGTCGACACCGAGCGGCTCTGGTGGGACACCGTGGCGGAGGCGGCCGAGCGGCTCGGGCACGTCCTCCTCGAAACCGACCAGCCGGACGTGCTCGGCCGGCCGGTGGAGCACACCGCCGGCGTCCTCGCCGCCCGCAGCGGCGCCCCCGCCGCAGCGATCGCGGCCCAGCTGCACCGGGCCTTCGCCGACCGGGTCCGTACCCGCGTCGTACCCCGGCCCGGCGCGCTGGCCCTGCTCGGTGCACTGCGTGCCGAAGGCGTCCCCACCGCCCTGGTCACCGCCTCCCCCAGGGAGGTCGCCGAGACCGTGGTGGCCGCCCTCGCGGAGGAGGGCCACGGCGGCTTCACGGTCACCGTCACCGCCGACGACACCGCGCTCACCAAGCCCCACCCCGACCCCTACCTCGCGGCCTGCCGCGCCCTGCGGGTCGCGCCCGCCGCCTGCGTGGCCGTCGAGGACACCCCCACCGGCGTCGCCTCGGCCGAAGCAGCCGGCTGCCAGGTCCTCGCCGTGCCCTCCGTCACCGGGATCGATGCGGCCCCGGGCCGTACCGTGCTGGACTCCCTGGAAGAGGCCACCCCGGACCGGCTGCGGGCCCTGGTCGCCGACGCACCGGCACCGCGGTTCCTCGTCCCCGGGTTCACCACCCGCCGCGCCCGCGCCGGCCGGCCCTTCACTGCCCGCGTCGCGGGCCTCCTGCGCGGCGCGGCCCGTCCGGTGACCTTCGCCGCCGCCGACCGCCCCGACTGGCTCACTGTCCACGCCGACGGCACCCTCGCCGGTACCCCGTCGCCCCTGCCGGGGCAGGACTCCGCCGCCGTGGCCGTGGCCACGGCCGAGATCACCGCGGTCGACGCGCACGGCGCCACCGCCCACCTCGCCGTCCGCATCCCCGTGGCGGCCGCGGACGCGCCCGCGCTCGACCGGGTCCGGGTGATGAGCTGGAACCTGTGGCTCGGCGGCAGCCCCGTCGACGCCCACCGCGACAAGCAGCTGGCCGTGCTCCTCGCCGCCGACGTCGACGCCGTCGGCCTCCAGGAGACCGCCGTGCACGCCGCGCCCGAACTCGCCGACGCGCTCGGCTGGTTCCACCACAGCGCCGGGGAGAACCTCGCGATCCTCAGCCGCCACCCGGTCGTGGACACCCTCGGTGACCCGGAGGTCGGCTTCTACGGGGCGGCCGGGGCCCGGATCCGGCTCGACGAGCGTCCCGACGGCGCCCCGCATGAGCTGGTGCTGTGGACCGCCCACCTCAACCACACGCCGTACGGCCCCTACGACGCCTGCTTCGACGGCCTGGCCGCACCCGAACTGGAAGCCCGTGAGGAGGAGTCGGGGAGGGTCCGCCAGATCAACGCGGTCCTGGACCGGATGGCGCCGGACCTCGCCGCCACCGACCGCACCCCGGTCCTGCTCGTGGGGGACTTCAACGCCCCCTCGCACCTGGACTGGACGCTCACGGCAGCCCCGCTGCACGGCGGCTACGGACCGGTGGACTGGCCCGTCTCCCGCGCCGTGGAACGGGCGGGGCTGCGCGACTCCTACCGCGAGGCCCACCCGGACCCGGTGGTGGCTCCCGGAACCACCTGGTCGCCCGTCCACCCGTGGCACGAGGACGGCAGCGGCCGCCCGGAACCACAGGACCGGATCGACTTCGTGCTCCACTCCGGCGACCGCCTCACCGTCGTCGACTCCACGACCCTGGCCACGGGCCGCATCGCCCCCTGGCCGGACGTCGCGGCCAACGACTGGCCCTCCGACCACGCTGCCGTGGTCACCACCTTCCGCTTCTCCTGACGGCCGCGCGGGACGGCCCACCCCCACCGCGCGGCGACGGCGGCCCGGGGGTAAGGCCGCTGACACGCTTTTTTGTCCGCGGGGCAGAAGCCTTGTCCGGAGCGGCACCGCGCGCGGTAGCCTCCGCGAAGGAGCCGCTCTGCGGAAGAACTCTTCCGAAAGCGCGTGTTCGCGGCGCGCTGTCCGTGCAAACCGACGGAAGGACATACGTGAAGGACTCGAAGGACAGGCTGGAAACGCTGCGGGCCGAGATCGAGCGCCGCAACCCCGCACAGCCCGAGTTCCACCAGGCGGTAGGGGAGGTCCTCGACACCCTGGCCCCCGTCTTCACCGCCCGCCCCGAGTATGCCGACCCGGCCGTGGCCCTGGTGGAGCGGCTCACCGAGCCCGAGCGGCAGATCGTCTTCCGTGTCCCGTGGCAGGACGACCGGGGCCGGGTCCACGTCAACCGCGGCTACCGCGTCGAGTTCAACAGCGCGCTCGGCCCGTACAAGGGAGGTCTGCGCTTCCACCCGTCGGTGGACATCGGCGTCGTGAAGTTCCTCGGCTTCGAGCAGATCTTCAAGAACGCGCTGACCGGCCTCGGGATCGGCGGCGGCAAGGGCGGCAGCGACTTCGACCCGCGCGGCAGGTCGGACGCCGAGGTCATGCGGTTCTGCCAGTCCTTCATGACCGAACTGCACCGGCACATCGGGGAGCACACCGACGTCCCCGCCGGGGACATCGGCGTCGGCGGCCGTGAGATCGGCTACCTCTTCGGCCAGTACCGGCGCATCACCAACCGCTGGGAGGCCGGCGTCCTGACCGGCAAGGGCCAGAGCTGGGGCGGCTCCGCGATCCGGCCCCAGGCGACCGGCTACGGCAGCGTGCTGTTCGCCGCCGAGATGCTCAAGGTCCGCGGCGCGTCGCTGGACGGGCTGACGGCGGTCGTCTCCGGCTCCGGCAACGTCGCGCTGTACACGGTCGAGAAGCTGCAACAGCTCGGCGCCAACCCGCTGACCTGCTCGGACTCCCACGGCTACGTCGTCGACGACAAGGGCATCGACCTGGCACTGCTCAAGCAGGTCAAGGAGGTCGAGCGCGGGCGGGTGAGCGAGTACGCGGCGCGCCGCGGATCCTCGGCACGGTTCGTGCCCGGCGGGCGGGTCTGGGAGGTACCCGCGGACGTCGCCTTCCCGTCCGCCACGCAGAACGAACTGGACGCGCAGGACGCCCGTACCCTCGTCGCGGGCGGGGTCAGGGCGGTCTCCGAGGGCGCCAACATGCCGACCACGCCCGAGGCCGTGCGGATCCTGCGGGAGGCCGGGGTCGCCTTCGGGCCGGGCAAGGCCGCCAACGCGGGCGGTGTCGCGGTCAGCGCCCTGGAGATGAGCCAGAACGCCGGCCGTGTGGCCTGGAGCGCGCAGCGGGTGGAGGACGAACTGGCCGCCACCATGCGGGCGATCCACGCGGTCGCCCACGAGACCGCCGAGCGGTACGGAGCCCCGGGCGACTACGTCACCGGCGCGAACATCGCGGGCTTCGAGCGGGTGGCGGACGCGATGCTGGCCCAGGGCGTCATCTGATCCGACGCCCACGCCGCGCCGTCACCCCGTCACCCCGTCGGCCGGCCCGTCGGCCCAGTGCACCCGCCCGAGGTGGATCAGGCGCAGCTGGGCGAGGGCCGTGCCGGTGGCGGCCGACCAGTCCTCGCCCCGGAGGGATGCGGTCAGGAACGCCGAGGCCGTCATGAACATGTGGTCCACCAGCAGCCGTGACAGCATGGTCACGTCATCGGCCTGCCAGCCCGCGCTCACGGGATCGGAACCGAGCGCGGCGCCCGTCTCGTCGGCGAAGACGTCCAGTTGCGCGGCGATGGCATCGCGCACCACCGCCACCCCGCCGTGGCGTTCACGGACCAGGAAGCGGACGTGCGCCGGTCGCTCGCGCACGAGTGCGGCGATGAGCCGCACCGCGGCACCGCCGCGCTGTTCGGCGTCACCACTCGCGTCGAGGATCTCCCGCACCGTCCCGTGCAGGCTGTCCAGCGCCTCCTCCACCAGCGCGGTTCCCAACTCGTCCATGTCCCCGAAGTGCCGGTAGAAGGCGGTGGGGGCGACTCCGGCCGCCCGGGTCACCTCCCGGAGTCCGAGGCTGCCGAAGCTGCGCTCCGCCAGCTCCGACAGGGCCGCGTCCAGGAGGGCGCGCCGGGTGCGGCGGCGCCGGGTCTCGCGAAGGCCGGTCTGAGCGCTCATGGCGCGAAGTCAACCGCGTCACAGTCGTCCGCCGCCAGCATGATGCAAACTGAACCGGGTAGTCAGTGAACAACTGTTACTGGAATGGAGGACGTTCTCATGCTCTTCCTCGTAGGCGCGCTGCTGGTGCTCGGCGTCGTCCTCGGCACCGTGGCCCATGTGCCCGCCCCCGTGAGTGCGGTCGCCGGTCTCGCCATCGCCTGCTGGCTCGCCCTCTTCGCCGCACGCGAGCACCTCTCCGGACACCGCCGGGCCGGACGGCTCGGCCACGACCCCCGGGGTGTCCGATGACCCCGATGACGGATCCCCGTATCCCGGCCCGGGCCCCGGCCGGTACCCCTGACGCCGACGCGATGGCCGTCACCGGCTTCGTCCTCGGCCTGGTGGGGCTGCTGGTGATGAACCTGATCCTCGGCCCGACCGCCGTCGTCCTCGGCGCCCTCGCACTCCTGCGGAACACGAGCAGGCCCGGCCGGGCCCGCCTGGCCGTCGGCCTGGGCCTCGCCGACGTGGCACTCCTCGCCTGCCTCGTCACCGCCGACGGGACCTGGTCGTGGAGCCTGGCCTGAGGTCCCCGGACCGCGGGCCGACCGGGACGGTCCGGCGCCACCGATGAGTTCTCCGGCCGCCGCCGGTCTACCCCTTCGTCAGGATGCGGAGCGCAGTCGCCCCGGAAGGGTGAGGAACATGAAGTACATGATCCAGATGAACGTACCGGCCGCAGAGTGGGACGCCCTCATGTCGTCGTACTCCGAGGAGGACATGAGGGCCATGTTCGCGCACATGGACGCCCTCAACAACGAACTCGCCTCCACCGGGGAATGGGTGGACGGGCAGGGCCTCGGCGGCCCCGCGCTGGTCAAGACGGTGCGGGCCGGGAGCGACGGCCGGCCCCGGGTGACCGACGGGCCTGCTCGGGCGGGCGACATCCTGGCCGGGTACTGGGTCGTCGACGTCACGGGCGAGGAGCGGGCCCTGGAGATCGCCGCACGGGCGTCCGCCTGCCCCGGACCGGGCGGGAGGCCCGGCAGCGACCCGGTCGAGGTGCACCCGATTCCGGCGGACCCGACGGCTGCCTGAGCCGCGGGCCCGCCGGACTGCAAAGCCGCCTGCCCGGCGACCGGCGACCGGTGACCGGCGACCGCCCGGGGCCGGCCAGGTGAACCTGTACGCCGGACGGCGGCGCGGCGGGTGGCAGCGGTGGCAGTCCCCCGGGGCGCCCGCGAGGCTCGGTACCGAAGGGCGACCGCGAGGAAGGGACAGGGCGATGCCGGAGGCCACACACGTGCGAACGGTTCTGAAACGGACCAATCTGCTGCCTGCGTTCCTGGTGCTCACGGCCATGACCATTGCCCTGTGGCTGACGGGCATGCCGTTCCTCCAGGCCCTGACGATTTCCACCGGAGTGAAGATCGCGATGGCGCTGCTCGAACTCCGGCGACTGCCCGCCCCCGCCGGCGAGACGGCCGCGGAGCAGCCACAGCACTAGGACCTGCGGCGCAGGGCGCGGCGGACCACGACCACGACGATCAGCAGCAGGACGACCACGACCACGACGATCACGAGCTTCTTCAACCAGCTGCTCTTCTTCTTGCTCTTCTTCTTGCCCTTCTTGACCCCGGTTGCGGCCTGGGCCTGGGACGACGTCGGTGCCCGGAACGCAGTCGCCGCGCCGGTGCCGGCGAGGGCGCCGCCCTGCGGCAGGGCCGTGGCGGCGGGAGCGTGGCGGGCGGCCGGAGCTGCCGCCGAGGCGGTCGCCGCGGGACCCCAGACCAGTCCGGCGAGCACGAGGATCCCGGCGATCGCCCACGCGACCGCGGGGCGCCTCTTCGGGTGGCCGTGACCTGTCATTTCTCTTCCCCCTGTTCTCCCGTACCGATCCGGGACCGGTGGTTTCCGGAAGGCCGGGGCTCGAAAGCATCGTCGACGAGTTCGACCGAGCCCGCAAGGACATGGACCGTCCGGGCGTGCGGCCATGCGCCGGTACCGGTCGCGGGCCCGGCCGTGCATCCCTCAGACCACGGAGAGCAGGTCCACCACGAAGACCAGGGTGGAACCCGCAGGGATCAACGGCGAGGGGGAGCGGTCGCCGTAGCCGAGGCGCGGCGGAATGATGATCTCGCGACGACCGCCGACCCTCATCCCTCTGATCCCCCGGTCCCAGCCCTTGATGACCCTGCCGCCGCCCACGGCGAACTTGAACGGTTGGCCCCGGTCCCAAGAGGCGTCGAACTCCGCTCCGGACGCGAAGGTGACCCCGACGTAGTGGACGCGGACGACCCTGCCCGGCTTCGCCTCGGCGCCGTCCCCGACAACGAGGTCCCGGACCGTCAGTTCCTGCGGAGCCTCTCCCTCGGGACGTTCGATCTCGGGCTTCGTCGGTTCAGTCATCACAGCAATCCCTCGTACGGACCGGCCGGGCGCACGGTCACTCCGTGCGCTGGACGATCACGCTACCGAGAACGCGGACCGGTCGGAGCGCGTCCCCCGCGGAGCGGTGCGGGAGGAATCCGCTCGGCGGAAGCCGGGCGGGACGGCGGCCGGTGAGGTGAGAGGGCCGCTCATTCAGGCCGCCAAGTCCGCCCCGTGCTCCCCACGGACCACGGTTGTGGCGTTCCGGTACCTGCACCGGGCCGGCGAGCATGCCCGATGACGGACCACGGCAGCCGCAAATTTCAGAACTGCCCCAATGGAAAGCCAAGGTGCTGTGCACCTCTGCCGTATCGCCCGTCTCGTCGGCAGAGCACCGTTCGATCACCGTTCGATCGATCATGGAGGGGTTGTTTTCGCGGTTTTCGGCCGCATCGTGAGGGCTGAGCGAAATTCAAGGGGCCGGGAGATTGCGTTTGAGTGCAGCCCAGGACCGTGATCGGGATTCACGGCGGCGCGATCTGTCGCGTTCCGTAGTCGGCCCATAGCGTGGCGAAATCGGGCCCTTTACTCGGCGCTCCTCGGCGGCGAAGCTTTGGGCCGGGGCATCGCCCGGTGTCGCCCTCGCGACGGATACCGCGACACGGCCGGAGCCTGGCGTTCTCTTGGGATGGGGCAGGTCGAAACAGAGGGGGCGGGTGGAAGGCCCACATCGGATCCGGAGTTCGGCAGGAAGTGCAGGGCAGGGCGTTCGCGTTCGTTGCCGACGGTGTGGATTTCTGCGGTGTGTTCAGGAGTTGGCTGCATGGGTGGGCGGTCCGTATTCATGCTCGGCGGAATCCTCTATGAGGAATGGAGAAGGTCTCGATCCCGGCCGGCCTCTGTTGTTGTTCACGGATGACTCCGGCCGCAAGGTAATCCAGAGGAATGGGGATGGGCGCCTTTGTGCGCCCGCGTGCACTCCGTTCTCCGCGCCGTTCGAGAGCATCCGGCACCGTCAACGACACAGTGCGCTCGCTGCGCCGGGTGACGCGGGCACGCACGCTCTATATGTTCCGAAGGCATAGTCCAATCTGCAGTCCTCGCGGTGGAGAGGGATGGGCATGACGAGCCAGGCAAGCGAAGTCGAACTCCGGGACCTGCTGGGCAGGTCACTGGAGGCCACGGGGCAGGCCGCGCAGTGGACCGTGGACACGGACACGACGTGGTGCCGCCTCACACCCGCCTCCGCGGCGCAACGCAAGCAGGGCTGGAAGCTGCACGTGTCGGCCACGTCCGCCTCCGCTCCCGCGGTGCTGGCGCGGTCCCTGGACGTGCTCCTGCTGCGGGACTCCATGTTCAAGTTCGCCCGGTCCCTGGAACAGGTGAGCGCGCTCAACTCCCGGGCCACACCGAGGGGCAACTCGGGCAAGTTCATCACCGTCTACCCCCGCTCCGACGCCGACGCGGCCGCGATCGCGCTGGAACTGCACCAGGCCACGGCGGGCCTCGCCGGCCCGCGGATCCTGTCGGACCAGCCCTACGCCGCGAACAGCCTGGTGCACTACCGCTACGGGGCGTTCGTCGCCCGTCAACGGCTCTCCGATTCGGGCCTGTTGGTGTGGTACATGGAGGACCCGGACGGCAACCCCGTGGAAGACGTCCGTACCGGCCGCTATTCCCCGCCGTCCTGGGCGGTGAGCCCGTTCCCGGCCTCGGTGCCTGCCGCGCCGACCGAGGAGCGGGCCACGACGGCCCCGGTACTGCTGGGCGGCCGCTTCTCGGTACGGGAGGCGATCCGCCACACGAACAAGGGCGGTGTCTACCGGGGGACGGACGTCACCTCGAACGCGCCGGTGGTCATCAAGGAGGCGCGGCCGCACGTGGAAGCCGACGCCTCCGGATCCGACGTACGCGACTGGCTGCGCGTGGAGGCCCGGGTACTGGAGTTCCTCGACGGCACGGGCCTGGCCCCGCGGCTCCTTGCGGTGTTCGAGCACGGCGGACACCTCTTCCTGGCCGAGGAGGAGATCCCGGGCGTCCCGCTGCGCAACTGGGTCGCCGAGCGCTTCCGCGACATCGGGGGCGAGCGCTACCGCGCCGAGGCCCTGGCCCAGGCGGGCCGCCTGGTGGATCTCCTCGCCGAGGCCCACGCACGGGGCTGCGTCCTGCGGGACTTCACGCCCGGCAACATCATGGTCCGGCCCGACGGTGAACTGCGCCTCATCGACCTGGAGCTCGCCGTCCTCAAGGACGACGTCCCGCTCCCGACCACGGTGGGGACCCCCGGCTTCAGCGCCCCCGAGCGGCTGGCCGGCGCGCCGGTCTCGCCCACGGCCGACTACTACAGCCTGGGTGCCGCCGTGTGCTTCGTCCTCACCGGAAAGGTCCCCAGCCTGCTGGCCGAGGAGCCCGCGGCCAGGACCGCGCACGAGCGGCTCGCCGGGTGGCTGGCCGCCTGTGACGACGTGCTGCGGCTGCCCGAGGGCCTGACCGAGATGATCCTCGGGCTGATGAGTGACGACCCCGCCGAGCGCTGGGACCCCGAACGGGCCGGCGCGGCCCTCCGCCGGGCGGTACGCGGACCTGCGGCCCGGGCCGCCGGGGGACCGGCCCATCCGACTCCGCGGTCCGACGCGACGCAGGGCGCGGTGGCGGGGATGGTGGACCACCTCATCGGTTCGATGACCCCGCAGGACGAACGCCGCCTGTGGCCGGTGTCCACCATGGCGGGGGAGACCGACCCCTGCACGGTGCAGCAGGGCGCCGCAGGTGTGCTCGCGGTCCTGACCCGCTACTTCGAGTTGACCGGCGACGGGCGCCTGCCGGAGGTGCTCTCCACGGCGGGACACTGGATGGCGGCGCGGACGGACACCCGCTCCACGCGGTCCGGCCTGCACTTCGGCGGCCGGGGGACCGCATGGGCGCTGTACGAAGCCGGCCGGGTCCTCGACGACCGCGTGCTCGTCGAGCACGCGACGGCTCTGGCCCTGGCCCCCCAGGAACCGGCACCCCATCACGACATCACCCACGGCCGGGCGGGCAGCGGACTGGCCGCCGCCCACCTCTGGTACCGCACGGGGGACCAGCGTTTCGCCGAACTCGTCGTCGATGCGGCCGACGCGCTGGCCGCCGCCGCCACGTCCGAGCCGTCCGGTGTCAGCTGGCCCGCGCCCCCCGAAGTGGTCACCGGGAGCGTCGGCGAACGCTATCTCGGCTTCGCCCACGGGACGGCCGGCATCGGATGCTTCCTGCTCGCCGCTTCAGCCGTCACGGGCCGTCAGGAAGACCGGGACCTGGCCCGGGCGGCGGGGGACGCACTGGTGGCCGCCTCCCTGACGGTCGGTGGGGCGGCACAGTGGCCCTCCAAGGCCGGCGACGTGCCGACCGCCCCGTACTGGTGCCACGGTTCCGCGGGGATCGGCTCCTTCCTGCTCCGGCTGTGGCAGGCCACCGGCGACGACCGGTACGGCGATCTCGCCCTGGCGGCGACGAAGGCCGTGGTGGAGCGGGCCTCGCGCGCCCCCCTCGCCCAATGCCATGGCCTGGCGGGCAACGGCGACTTCCTCCTCGACATGGCCGCCGCCACGGGGGATCCCGCCCACCACGCGTCGGCCGAGGCCCTGGCCCGCCTCATCACCGCCGAACAGATCCACCGCAACGGCCACGTCGTCTTCCCCAACGAGTACGGGGACGTCTCGACGGGCTGGAGCGACGGGTCCGCAGGAATCCTGGCGTTCCTCCTGCGGACCCGCCACACAGACTCCCGGCTCTGGATGATCCAGCAGCCGGGCTGACAGGAAACCCTGTCGACACCACCGAGAGAAGGAGATAGTCATGGAGAACCGCGACCTCGAACTGCTGGCTCACCTGCACGCCCTTCCGGAGACCGACCCGATCGGCGCCGACGGAGTTGCGTTCGCCGACACGTGTGCGTGCGTCGGCCTGCTCACGCTCCTCAACACCGTCTGCGTCGGCATCAGCTGCGCCTGACCCAGGCCGTAGCAGCCCGCGCGGATCCGATACCGCCCGGCGGCCTCGTCAACCGCTCCGCTGTTGACGAGGCAATGAACGCCGGTCGCCCGTAGGCCAGCCACCCCCAGTGCACCCGCGTCGCCAGCCGATCAGGGCAGCACGAGGGATCCCGGCCGACCTCCGGCCGGTGGCCGCCCCCGCGGCAGCCACCGGCCGGAGCGTCCGCCCCCGCCTTCACGGGGCACGAAGCATCGGCCCCCGAGCACCACACCGCCCCTTCGACCCAGCGCGCGCCCAAGTCCGTGGACGACACCCAGCAGACGAGGACCTGAGTGACCATGCAGCCGCACGCCGGTGCCGATGCCCCCACACGGGTGCCCCTTTCGACCTCAGCCACGGCCCCGGACGGCGCGCGGCCAGCGGCCCGGGGGCCGTACGCCATCAGCACCCGCGGCCTGGTCAAGAGCTACCCCGGCCCGGACGGCACCCTCACCCCCGCCGTGCGCGGCCTGGACCTCGACGTACACCAGGGCGAAACCTTCGCGTTCCTCGGCCCCAACGGCGCGGGGAAGTCGACCACCATCTCCCTCCTGTGCGCCCTGGCCCGCCCCACCGCCGGAACGGCCACGGTGGCAGGCGTCGACGTCCTCACCCACCCGGGCCAGGTCCGCCGCCAGGTCGGCATGCTCTTCCAGCACAGCGCACTCGACATGGAACTGACGGTGCAGCAGAACCTGGGCGTCCACGCCCGGCTGTACGGCATGAGCCGCCGCGACGCCCGACGGCGCACCACCGAGACCCTCGATGCCATCGGCCTCGGCGACCGGCGGCGGGCCCCGGTCCGCACCCTCTCCGGCGGCATGCGCCGCCGCCTCGAACTCGCCCGCGGCCTCCTCCACGAGCCGCGGGTCCTCTTCCTCGACGAGCCCACCACCGGACTCGACCCCCACGCGCGCGCGCAGGTCTGGGACTACCTGCGCCAGCTGCGCGAACGGCAGGGGACCACCCTCTTCGTCACCACCCACTACCTCGACGAGGCCGAGAACTGCGACCGCCTCGCCATCATCGACGGCGGCCGCCTGGTCGCGCAGGGGGCGCCGGCCGCCCTGAAGGCCGCCATCGGCAGCGACCGGGTGGTCCTGCGCACCCACGACGACCCCGCTGCCGACCGCGTCGTGCGCCGCGCCGCCCCGCCGGGCACCCGTACCGCCGTCGGCGCCGACGGGATCAGCCTGCGCCTGCCCGACGGCAGCTCCTGGATCCCCCGCCTGTGCGCGGCCCTCGCCGCGGAGGGCATCCCCGTCCGGGCCGCCTCGGCGACCCCGCCGACCCTCGACGACGTCTTCTTCCACCACACCGGCCGCAGCATCCACACCGCAGGGCCCAAGGCGGCGGGTGAGGGCCTGTGACCGCCCCCGCCGTCACCGCGCCGGGAAACCCCGACGGCCACGCCGACCCGTATCCGGCATCCCCGGCCCGCCTGCGCCGGGAACTGCGCGCGGTCCACGCCCTGGTCCACCGCGACCTGCTGCGCCTGTCCTTGCAGCGCACCCACACCGCGCTGATGCTGATCCAGCCGGTGCTCTACCTCTTCATTCTCGGAGGCGGTCTGGCCGCCCTGATTCCCACCGCCGCGCTCGGCGTGGGCTACCAGGTGTACCTCTTCCCCGGCATGCTGATGATGACCGTCCAGAGCCCCGCCATCATGGTCGGCATCCGCCTCATCACCGACCGGCAGAGCGGATACCTGCGAGAACTCCTGATGGCCCCGGTCAGCCGCGCCACCCTGCTCCTGGGCAACTGCGCGGGCGGCACCGTGGTCGCCACCGTCCAGGGCGCCGTCCTCCTCGCCCTGGCCGGCACGGTCGGCCTGCCCTACGACCCGCTGCTGCTGGCCCTGCTCCTCGCCGGCATGATCCTGGCCTCCTTCACCATCACCGCCCTGGCGCTCGCCCTGGCCGTCAGCCTCGGTCGCGCCGAGCTCTTCCACATGCTCCTCGGCCTGGTGATGATGCCGCTGCTCTTCCTCTCCGGAGGCTTCTTCCCCCTCGACAACCTGCCCGGCTGGGCACGTGGGCTGGCCTCCCTGAACCCCCTCGCCTACGGCGTGGACCTGCTGCGCCGCTCCATCAGCCTGCGCGTGCCCGACCAGACGACCGCGGCCGGCATCGAATGGTTCGGCCACCAACCCCCGCTCCTCCTGGAAGCCGCAGCCCTCCTCGTCGCGGGCGTCCTCGCCCTCCTCTACGCCACCCGGCGCTTCAGCCGCCCGGAATGACCCCGACCGCACGGGTCCCGGCCGGCGGACGGCGACCGGGCGCGGGCGCCGCTTCCCCGGCCCCACCGTGCGGCAGGAACAGGCCGTTCGGCCCTGCCCGGGCGGGGCCGGGGGGACTGTTCGGCCCTGTCCGGGCCGCCGACCCCACGCCGATCATGAAGCGGTGCCGGGAGGCGCCGCGGATCCCCCGTCCGCAGCACCTCCCGGTCCGTCATGTGTACGGCCGACAGGGAGGCACCGTCCGGTGGACGTGGCAGGAACGAAGAACACGGCGGGTGTGGCGCAGACCCCGCATCACGCGATACCCGGAGGGACGGGCCGGGCTTCGTGGGTGGAGTGGTTGACGACCACCGACCACAAGAAGATCGGCACGATGTACCTGGTGAGCGCCTTCGGATTCTTCGTCCTGGGTGGTGCCATGGCGTTGATGATGCGCGCGGAGTTGGCCCGTCCGGGTACGCAGATCATGTCGAACGAGCAGTTCAACCAGGCGTTCACCATGCACGGCTCGATCATGCTGCTGATGTTCGCCATGCCCTTGTTCACCGGCTTCGCGAACTGGATCATGCCGCTGCAGATCGGCGCGCCCGATGTCGCCTTCCCCCGGCTCAACATGCTCGCCTTCTGGCTCTTCCTGTTCGGTTCGCTCATCGCGGCCTTCGGGTTCCTCACCCCGGGCGGTGCGGCCGACTTCGGCTGGTTCCTGTACGCGCCGCTGTCGGACGCGGTGCACTCCCCGGGCCTCGGCGCGGACATGTGGATCATGGGCGTGGCGCTGTCCGGCTTCGGCTCCATCGCCGGCGCGGTCAACTTCATCACCACGATCATCTGCATGCGCGCTCCGGGCATGACGATGTTCCGGATGCCGATCTTCACCTGGAACGTGCTCCTGACGGCGCTGCTGGTCCTGATCGTCTTCCCGGTGCTGGCCGCGGCCCTCTTCGCCCTCGAATGCGACCGCACGTTCGGCTCCCACGTCTTCGACGCGGCCAACGGCGGCGCCCTGTTGTGGCAGCATCTGTTCTGGTTCTTCGGCCACCCCGAGGTCTACATCCTCGCCCTGCCGTTCTTCGGCATCGTCTCGGAGATCATTCCGGTCTTCTCGCGCAAGCCGATGTTCGGTTACATCGGCCTGATCGCCGCGACGATCGCGATCGCCGGCCTCTCGGTGACCGTGTGGGCGCACCACATGTACGTCACCGGCGGTGTGCTGCTGCCGTTCTTCTCCTTTATGACCTTCCTGATCGCGGTACCGACCGGTGTGAAGTTCTTCAACTGGATCGGCACCATGTGGAAGGGCTCACTGTCCTTCGAGACCCCGATGCTCTGGACGATCGGCTTCCTGGTCACCTTCGTCTTCGGCGGCCTGACCGGCGTGATCCTGGCCTCACCCCCGATGGACTTCCACCTCTCCGACTCCTACTTCGTGGTCGCGCACTTCCACTACACCGTCTTCGGCACCGTGGTGTACGCGATGTTCGCCGGCTTCCACTTCTGGTGGCCGAAGTTCACCGGCACGATGCTGGACGAGCGCCTCGGCAAGATCACCTTCTGGACCCTCACGGCCGGCTTCCACCTCACCTTCCTCGTGCAGCACTGGCTGGGCGCGGAGGGCATGCCGCGCCGCTACGCCGACTACCTCGCCGCGGATGGCTTCACCGGGCTCAACACCCTCTCCACCATCGGCTCGTTCCTGCTCGGCCTGTCGATCCTGCCGTTCTTCTACAACGTGTGGAAGACCGCCCGGTACGGCAAGAAGGTCGAGGTCGACGACCCGTGGGGCTACGGCCGTTCCCTTGAGTGGGCGACCTCCTGCCCGCCGCCGCGGCACAACTTCCGCGCCCTGCCGCGCATCCGTAGCGAGTCGCCCGCCTTCGACCTCCACCACCCCGAGATCGCCGCCCTCGAACCGGCCGCTCACTGAGCCGGCGCCGGGCTCCGCACGGCTCAGGCAAGGAGACGCCCATGTCCCACGTGCTGACGGCACTCGGTGTCGCGGTCCTCTGTGTGTCCGGCAGTGTCTGGTACGTCCCCGCGATCACCGACATACGTGCGGGCGCCGACCGCCCGGTGTCCCGCAGGCTGGCCGCCACGGCCTGCCTCACGGGCTGGGGGACCGCCGCATTCGTCACGCTGCTGCTCCTGGCGGCAGCGCCCCGGGGGCTCGTCGCTCTCGCGGCGGTGGCCGGAACGGCAGCCTCCTGCGCCCTGGCCGTCCAGGGCCGCGTCCAGCACGGCGCGGAGCAGCGGGAGGAGGCCGGACGCTGGTCGGCGCTGGGTCACCCGCCTCCCGCGCGTACCGGCGCCCTGCCGCGGCGCGCCGTTACGGCCTGGGCCGTGGCCGGGTTCACCCTCATACCGGGAACGGCGGTCGCGACGTTCCTCGCCCGCTGGTGAAGACCCGGCGGGGAGGACGGACCGTGACACGGACCACCGCCCTTCCGCGGCGCCGAGTGGCCCCGGTCCGGCACCAGGGCTGTCATGGACACGTGTATGGGCCCGGCTCGTTCCGGTGGCGGCGCTGTCGAGGCCGCCACCGGAACGAGCCGGGCCCATCCCGCAGTCGGGGGAACCGGTTCTGTTCCTATTCGGTCGCCTGCACGGGATGCTGACGGGGCGGGGTGAGCGCGTGGCTGGCGATCACCGCGGCCTGGACTCGGCGTTCGACGCCCAGCTTGGTGAACAGCCGGGAGATGATGTTCTTGACGGTCTTCTCGGCCAGGTAGAGCCGCTGTCCGATCTCCTTGTTGGTGAGCCCTTCACTGACCAGGACCAGGATCTCCTTCTCCCGGTCGGTGAATCCGGGCAGGCCGGGTGCCGCCTCCTCCGGGGGGACCTCGCCGCGCATCCTCGCCATCAGCCGGGTGGTGGCCCCGGGGTCGAGCATCGACTGGCCCGCGGCGACCGTGCGTACGGCGTTGACCAGGTCGGTGCCGGAGATCTGCTTCAGAACGTAGCCGGACGCGCCGGCCATGACGGCGTCCAGCAGTGCTTCCTCGTCGTCGAACGAGGTGAGCATCAAGCACGCGAGGTCCGGCATCCGCGAGCGCAACTCCCGGCACACGCTGACCCCGTCGCCGTCCTGGAGCCGCACGTCCAGGATCGCGACCTGGGGGCGCAGCGCGGGGATGCGGACCAACGCCTGCTCGGCCGTGGACGCCTCACCGACCACGGTCACGTCGGGCTCGGCGTCCAACAGGTCGTGCACACCCCGGCGCACCACCTCGTGGTCGTCGAGGAGGAAGACGCTGATGGGCGTCTGCGCGGGGGAAGGGGTGCCGCTGGGGGGCATGGATTCTCTCCTTGGCATGGTTCCGTCCGGCACACGCGCGAACGCTGCCCATGGTGCCTTCCACAAGAGGCCGAAGGACAGGGCCGATCGGCCCTGTCCCGGCCGCCGGCGCGGTGGAGCACCGCGGAGGTTCCCTCCCGGACCCGCGCCTCGAGGGTGGTTGGCGGGTGGGCCGCCGCGCCGGAGGGGCCGCGTCCCGGAACGCGGAGGACGGCCGGCACCGCGGCCGGGCCGGTCGGCCCCTGTCCGGTGGATCCCGGTGCGGCGCAGGCTGGGGTGGTCGGAAAGGCCGGAAGGGGCGAGCGTGCCGGAGGCGAGGTACATGATGAAGACACCCCTGGTGGGTCAGGTGATGACCCGCGACGTCGTCGCGGCCCGCGCCGGGACGTCCGCGAGGCGACTGGAACAGCTGATGGACCGTCACCGGATCGGCGGCGTGCCCGTGGTGGACGAGGACGACAAGGTGGTGGGTGTGGTCTCCCGCACCGACCTCACCCGCAGGCCGGGTGAGTCCGGCCGGGCCGCGGGCCCTGTGGCGGCCGCCACACTGATGACGACGCCGGCCGTGACGGTCCATCCGGAGCAGCGAGTGGCCGAGGCCGCCCGTGTCATGGAGCGCAGGCACGTCGACCGGCTGCCGGTGGTGGACGAAGAGGACCGTCTCATCGGCATCACCACCCGCCGCGACCTGCTGAGGGTCTTCCTGCGGACGGACGAGGAGATCCGCGCCGAGGTCGCGGCGGAGATCACGTCCCGTCTGCCGCCGTCCGCCGACGACCTCCTGCGGATCCACGTGCGGGAGGGCGTCGTCACCCTCCACGGGCTGCCCTGCTCCACCGCCGATCCCTTCGCCCTGCTGCGAGCGGCCTGGCGGGTGGACGGGGTGCTGGGCGTCGTGCCGCGGCTGACCACCGCGCCGTCATGACGACCCGGCGCCCCGCTGCACCGGAGCCGGTCCCCTCGCCAGGGCGGACCACCAGGACGGGGCACCCGGCATGGGCGGTGACCCGCAGTGCGACCGGTCCCGGCGGAAGCCGCGGGAACCCTCCCGCCCTCCGGTGCCCCACCACGACCACAGCGGCTTCGGGCGAGCGGCGTACGAGCTCCGGGGCGGGCGGGACCGGCCACTCCACCGCGTGCAGGATCCGCAGGGTGCCATCGTGAGCCGTCGCCTCCGCAGCGGCCGTCCGTACCACCGGCACCAGCTCCCCCCCAGCCCCCCGGCGTCGACGACCCCGACCACCACACCCGCTCCCGCGCGGCGGCTGCCCCGGATCCTGCGGTTCCACACATAGCGGCGGCCGCCCCCGCGCCTACTCGGCGCCCGAGCGGGGAACAATACAAAAAAGAAGTAAAACGTCATCTTTGTGGGTGATTGTCATGCTGCAAGGGCTGCTGGCCGCTCTGGTCGTGGCGGGCGTCGGCGCGGTGCTCTACGTGGCGGCCGCGGCGCGGGTGATCAGACAGTACGAGCGGGGGGTCGTGCTGCGCTTCGGCCGTTTGATGGGTTCCGTCCGCGGGCCCGGCTTCACCATGGTCGTTCCCGTGGTCGACCGGATGCACAAGGTGAACATGCAGATCGTCACGATGCCGGTGCCCGCCCAGGACGGCATCACCCGGGACAACGTGACCGTGCGGGTCGATGCGGTGATCTACTTCAAGGTCGTCGACCCGGTGGACGCGATCATCCGGGTGGAGGACTACCGGTTCGCCGTGTCGCAGATGGCGCAGACCTCGTTGCGCTCGATCCTGGGCAAGTCCAACCTCGACGAGCTGCTGTCGAACCGGGAGAAGCTCAACCAGGGCCTGGAGCTGATGATGGACAGTCCGGCCGTCGAGTGGGGCGTGACCATCGACCGGGTCGAGATCAAGGACGTCTCGCTGCCCGAGGGCATGAAGCGTTCCATGGCACGGCAGGCCGAGGCCGACCGCGAGCGGCGCTCCCGCCTGATCAACGCGGACGCCGAGCTCCAGGCGCCCAAGAAGCTCGCCCAGGCGGCGGCGGTGATGTCCGAACAGCCGGCCGCGCTCCAGCTGCGGCTCTTGCAGACCGTCGTGGCCGTGGCCGCCGAGAAGAACTCCACGCTGGTCCTGCCCTTCCCCGTCGAACTCCTGCGCTTCCTCGAACGCGCCGGGGACCATCACCAGGACCGGACTCCACAGCCGTCGCACCGGACGGCGCCGCGGACCGAGGGCGGCCCGGTGGACGGCCTGTCCCCGGTCGACACCCGGCCGTCTCTCGCGGGACTACCCGAGGCGCTGGGGAGCTGACGAGCAGGCGCCCCGGGCGGGAACCGGGGCGGGCGGCCCTGCCCGGGGTGGGCCGGTGCCCGTGCGGACGAACCGGTCGCGAAGGTCTCGCCTGGGTGTCACTGCTGGTCACCGCAGCCCTGTACCTGCGGGGCCGGTACCGCGACCGGAGCTCACCATAGGGCGGTACGCAGCCGCCACGGCGCCACCGGGAGGCGGGCGTCGGCCCCGTCCCGGGGTTCCCCCGTCGGTCTGCGAGCGGAGCCGGGACGGACCTCAGGGCGCAGCCGTGGTCCAGTGGCCGTCCAGGGCTTGCCCGACGCTGTCGGCGAGGTCTGTCAGGCGGATCCTGTCGCCCGGGTGGAGTTCCTGCGTGGCGATGGCGGACCGCAGCCGCGCGAGGTGCTCGGCGACGACGGGCCGCTGCTCGGGTCCGCTGTGCCAGGCCAGTTCCCGCAGCAGCATGGTGACGCGGGACAGGACCGCGGCATCCGCCGCACCGTAGTGCAGCGGCTGGTCGACGGCCAGGTGGAGGAGTTCGGCGAGGGTCGCCCGGCGCAGTACGACGCGGACCCGGCCGCGGTCGTCGCGCAGGCGCCGGGGCGAGAGGTCGCGCTGTGCCATGGCGCACAGCAGCGCGGAGGAGTGCGAGAGGGCGTGGATCGCGGTGGTCGGATCGTTGACCCCGGGAGACAGCGCCCGGGTGGCCACGTCGGTGAGCTGGCGCAGACCGAAGGAGATGTCCTGATCGGGAGTGCGTTCGGGCGTGGTGCGCAGCGCACGGGCCGTCCGCTCGATCAGGAGGCGCCGCGTGTCCGGAGGGAACGGGGTGCCGGTACGGGACCAGGCGACCCCGGCGGGGGTACCGGCGATCAGTGAGCTTCCCGGGCACCGGTCGATCAGGACGACCGCGTCCGCCTCGATCGCCGCCGCCAGGAGTGCCTTCTCGTCCACGGCGGCCAGGAAGCCCGAGGTTCCCGCGGACAGGGACAGGGCGGTCCGGGCGTCGCCAGGGGCTTCCGGTGCCCCGGCGGCGCCCCCGGGGATGGCCGGGCGGGCCTCGGGGACGAGCCTGCGAAGGGTGTCGTCGGCGGCGACGTGCACATCGCGGAGCATGGTCTCCACCCTGATCTTGCGCGCCAGATGGGACAGGAAGGCCACGAGCGCGAACACGCTCGCCAGCGTGAGGAGGAAGGCGAGCGTGACCGAAAGCTGCGGCACGAACGGCGGTTGCCCGTCGGCCTCGGTGCGCACGGTGCGCAGTACGGTCAGGGCATAGGTGAAGGTGGCGAGGAACAGCGCGAGCGTGGCCTGCACGTAGCGGTCCTGATTGAAGGTCCGCAGCAGACGGGGGGAGAACTGGCTGCTCGCCAGCTGCAGGGTGACCACCGTGAGCGAGAACGTCAGGGCCGTGACACTGATCAGGGAGCCGGCGATCGCTTCCAGCACGGTCCGTGCCGCCGCTGGGCCGCCCCCGAACAGGTACGTCGTGAGCGACTGCGGCACGTGGTGCCCGATCCGCATGTCCAGCCTGGGCAGGCCCACGCCCGCGGCGACGGCGAGGAGGACGCCCAGGGTCGGCAACGGCCACAGCTGGGTCCGCAGCGTGTCGCGGGTCAGCGGACCTGCTCCCATGGGGCGTCTTCCTTCCGGTATGAGGACAGCAGGTCCCACCTTGGGGGCTGGTGCCGCCCGGAGGTCGCGCGCACACCGCGGTCCGGGGCCGCCGCATCCGGTAATTCCCCCCAACGGGCCCCTGCCGGCCCACACGGCGCCACGGGCCGGTCGGACGTGCCGGACTCCCCGGGTACGGCCCCCGGCCGGGCCCCGATCCGGCCTCGTGCCCGCCCTCCCGTACGCCGGGCCACGCCCCCGGGCCACCTCTCTCGGCGCGGTGGAGCGACGGCGGCCGAGTCGTAGGGCCACGATCTGCGACCCGCGACGGACACGACCGTCATCCGGGAGCCGTACGCACGCCTGCGCGCAGTACGCCGGAGCGGCCGGCGGCCGGCGGCCGGCGGGCTTCGGGCCGTCGAGGCGTGGGCGGCCGGTCAGGGGTGGGCTCCGGCCGCGTCGGCCGCCCGGGTGATGGCTTCACCCAGGCGCTCCCCGGTATACGCCTGGCCGCCCATGCCCCAGCCTCCGTCCGGGGCGTTGACGATGTTGATCCGGATGTCGTCGCGATCGTGGCCGGGCGTCATGAGCCCGTACGCGATGTCGGTGGCCCTCTCGATGAAGGCCGCTCGTGTCTCGACGGAGGCCAGGCCGATGTCGGGCAGCTTCAGTTCGATCAGCACGAGGGAACGGTTGGTTCCGCCTGCGTACACCGCCCACTGTCGGGGCGGTCGCGCGCGTCCCTTCCGGCTCCCCTGCCCCGGCCGTCGCGGCCGAAGCCGTGCCGGACGCCCTCAGCACGCGCGCGAAGACGGGCTCACCGGGTCTCGTGTGCGCCGTCGTGTCTGGTGGTGTAGCGGCTCGGGTCGGCGTCGAAGGCGGCCGCGCAGTGGGCGGAGCAGAAGACGTACTCGCCGGTGCCGGTCCGGCGGCGCGGCGCGGCCGGGTCCCTCGCGTCGATCCGCATGCCGCACACGGGGTCCACGGCCCGTCGTGCGGCGGCGGCGCTGTCGGGCTCCGGGTGTTCTTCGCCAGGATGCGGGTGAGGGCCCGTGGTGTCGGGGCGGCGGAGGGCGGCAGCGCGGTCGGCCGGAGTCTCGACCCGGGGCCGGACGCGGGCCGGTGCGGCGTGCGGCAGGGGAGTGGGGCGCCAGCGGCGCAGGCGGGAGGCGTTGGTGACGACGGACAGGGAGCTCAGCGCCATGGCTCCGGCGGCGATGATCGGGCTGAGGCGGATGCCCCACAGCGGGTAGAGGGCGCCGGCGGCGAGCGGGACGCCGACGGCGTTGTAGACGAGGGCGAAGAAGAGGTTCTGCTTGATGTTGCGCATCGTGGCGCGGGAGAGGCTGACGGCGGTGACGACTCCGCTGAGGGAACCGGAGATGAGGGTGACGTCGGCGGCTTCGATGGCGACGTCCGTGCCGGTTCCGATCGCGAGGCCCACGTCGGCGGCGGCCAGCGCGGGGGCGTCGTTGATGCCGTCGCCGACCATGCCGACGGTGCTTCCCTCGGCCTGGAGCCGGCGGATCTCGTCGGCCTTGTGCTCCGGCAGCACCTCGGCCAGCACCCGGCCGATGCCGACCTGGGTGGCGATCGCGGCGGCGGTACGGGCGTTGTCGCCGGTGAGCATGACCACTTCGATGCCGAGGCGCTGGAGGGCGGCGATGGCATCCGCGGAGTCGTCCTTGACGGTGTCGGCGACGGCCAGGACCCCTGCCGGCCTGCCGTCGATCCCGGCGAGCACCGGGGTCTTTCCCTCGGCCGACAGGCGCGCCGCCTCCGCGCTCAGCGAGCCGGTGTCGATGCCGGCGGTCGCCAGGAGGCGGGGGGAGCCCACGAGAACGGTGTGGCCGGCGACGGTCGCCCTGACTCCTTGGCCGGTGACGGATTCGAAGCCGGAGACGGGGGCCGCCGGCGAGGCTGCGCCGCGATCGCGGGTGCCGGCGACGATGGCCTGGGCAAGGGGGTGCTCGCTCGGCTCCTCGGCTGCTGCCACCAGCCGCAGCAGCTCGTCCTCGGTGGTGGCGTCGGCGGTGTGGACGTCGGTGAGGACGGGCTTTCCGGCGGTGACGGTGCCGGTCTTGTCGAGGACGACGGTGTCGATCTTGTGGGCGGTTTCCAGGGCCTCGGCGGAGCGGATGAGGATGCCGGCCTGGGCGCCCTTGCCGGTGCCTACCATCACCGACAGCGGGGTGGCCAGCCCGAGCGCGCACGGGCAGGCGATGATCAGCACGGCCACGGCCGAGACCAGGGCCAGGGTGAGGGCCGGCGGCGGCCCGAGGGTGAACCAGATGGCGAACGTGGCGACGGCGATGGCGATGACGGCGGGAACGAAATACGCCGAGACGGCGTCGGCGAGGCGCTGGATGGGCGCCTTGGACGCCTGCGCGGCCTGTACGAGGCGGATGATCTGGGCGAGCATCGTGTCCGCGCCGACCTTGGAGGCCCGTACGCGCAGGGACCCGGTGGTGTTGACGGTGGCCCCGATGACCTGGTCCCCGGTGCGCTTGGACACCGGCATCGGCTCGCCCGTCACCATCGACTCGTCGATCGCGGAGGAGCCGGTCAGGACCTCGGCGTCCACGGGGATCTTCTCTCCGGGCCGGATCACGATCTCGTCGCCGACGGTCACGTCCTCGACGGGGATTTCGCTCTCGGTGCCGTCCCGTACGACGCGTGCGGTGCGGGCCTGGAGTCCCAGGAGGGAACGGATGGCCTCGCCCGTGCCGGCCTTCGCTCGGGCCTCCAGCAGTCTGCCGAGCAGGATGAGGGTGAGGATGACGCCGACGGCCTCGTAGTACACCTCGCGCACGTCCTGCGGAAGGAGTCCCGGGGCGAGGGTGACGAGGAGGCTGTAGGCGTAGGCGGCGCTCGTGCCCAGGGTGATCAGCGAGTTCATGTCGGCACCGCGGTGGCGCAGCGCCAGCCAGCCGGTGACGTGGATCGGCCACCCGGTGTAGAACATCACCGGGGTGATCAGGGCCAGCTGGAGCCAGCGGTTCAGCAGCCATCCCGGTACCCAGTCGGCACCGAACAGCTCGTGCGCCATGACCGCGAACAGAACCGGAAGGGTGAGCACCGCACCGGTGGCGACCCGACGGGTCAGGTCCGCGATCTCCGCCTGCCGCTCGGCGACGTCGGCGGCCTCCGCCTCGGCCGCCGACCGCTCCACGGCGGAAGCCGGGGCCCCGCCGGATGGGCTGCCGGAAGCAGTGGCGGATGCGGTGGCGGCCCGCCCGGCGTCCGGAGGCGGTGCGGCCGATCCGGGGTCGCCGTCCGGTTCGACGAGCAGGGTGCCGTGGATCATGTTCATGCCGCAGGCGAAGCCGAACGAGCCTGGACGGTCGGGCCGCAGGTGCACCGTGGTGCGCGTGTGGGCGGGCAGCCCGGCGCTCACATGGAGATCGGGGAACACGACCCGGGAGGTGCACTCCCCTGACTCCTGCCGGTCGAAGACCAGCTCCAGCGGTGTGCCCTGCCGGACCTTGATCAGGTTCGGGCTGTAGCCGCCCCGTACGACCACGTCCACCCGCTGCACCCCGCCCTCCAGCCGGGCCGTTCCGGCCCGGCGGGGTCCGAAGAAGTACCAGCCCAACCCGCCGATCACCACGACGGCGGCCACGACGACCACCAGGTCAAGGGCGCCCATGGGCTCTCGCCTCCCTTCGGCCCGTCCCTTCCGGCCTCTTTCAGCATGCGCCCCCTCGCGCTGGTGCGCGGCAGGAGGGACCCGGCCGGAATGCGGCAGGGTGACGACGGCGGTGCGGGGCCCGCTACTCCATCCCGGTGATGTGGCCGCCGCTGTTGCACAGCGGGAGCGCCACCGACGGGGGCACCCTGGGGAAGTACCCGTCCAGCTTCAGCAGGTGCAGGAAGCGGGCTCCGTGTGCGCCCGAGCAGCCGATCCACAGACGGCGGCCCCTGGCGTGGAGCAGCCGGTCCGCCTCGACCAGGGGGGCCGCACCGGAGCTGTCCATGAAGTCGATCTCGCAGAGGTCGGCCACGACGTCACGGTTTCCGGCGTGCCGGAGGGCGTTGCCGAGGGCACGTCGTATGAGGGGAGCGCTCACGATGTCTGCATCGCCATGGCAGGAGACGACATAGTGGTGGGGATGGGCGAGATTGAGCGTGAAAAGGTGCACCACAACTCCGGGCGTGGAGTGTCCTCAGTCCGCCGGGGTCTGGGGCGGCACCTGGTTCATGCCCCCGTCTTTCCGAGGGGGGCCTGAAGCGCATGTTAGTGCCGTGTCACGGCGCCACGCCGATGACGCGAAATAAGCATGACGATAGGACTTATGTGGTGCGCCGGTCGTCCGGCCGAGGGCTTCACGGCTGGAGATCGGGGACCACGCTGTTGGGGTCCGTGATCACCTCCATGGCGATGTCCACCAGCTTGCGGTTGCTCCCGCGTGCCAGTCCACGGAGCGCCGTGAAGGCTTCGTCCAGGCTGGTGTCGAGCCGATGGGCGAGGAATCCCTTGGCCTGTTCGATCACCACTCGACTGTTGAGGGCGTACTGCAGCTGGTCCGCCAGGATCTCCTGGCGTCTCGTGGCCCGTTCCTGGAGGATGCCTATCGTGGCGATGTCCGAGAGGGCCTGGCCGAGCGCGGCACGCCGGTCGTCGAGCGGACCGGGTTCGTGCAGGAACAGGTTGAGCGCGCCGATGACGGTGCCCTTGTGCCGCATGGGTAGGGCACACACGCCGCGGAAACCTTCCTGTCGTGCCGCTTTGGCGAATCGCGGCCAGGGCAGGCTGGCCACATCCTGAGCCGGGTCCGGATCCGTGTAGTCGACTCTGCGTCCCTCCGTGTAGCAGGCGACGCAGGGGCCCTGGTGCCCCTGCAACTGAAGGAGTTCCAGCAGGCGCGTCTTCTCGCTGGACGCGGCGATCAGGTGCAGCTCCCCCTGCGGATTGGTCAGCAGGATGCCGGCGCCGTCCACCTCCAGGAGCGACACGCAGTGCTCGGCGAGTCTGTTGAGGAAGTCGATGATGTCGAAGTCCTCGACCAGGGTGTCTGCCAGCTCCACGAATGCGGAGGCCAGGGCCTCTTCCCTGTCCATCACTGTGTTCCTCCCTGACCGTTCACCTCGTCACCGGGCTCTTCGGCCGGCCCGCATCGCGGACTGTTGCCGTCGCTCACCGGTTCGAAGACGAGTTGGCCGGCGGTCATCTGCCGAGCGGCCTCCGACAGGGACATCCCGGCGCTGAAGGCATGGGCCCGCATCCGGGCGAACGCCTCCTCGATGCCGACCTGCATCTGAGAGGCGGCCATACCGGTTGCCTGGTAGACCTGAAGGCTCTCCGCTCCGAGACCGAGGGTTCCGGGCTCCGACGGGGCGCTGTCCTCGGACAGCGAGAGCAACTGGTTGAGCGCCACGGTGCAGAGCAGCAGGGCGTCACGGACCTGCAAGGGCATCAGATGCCCCGGCTCACGACGGTAGAGCGAGAGCGTTCCCAGGCGGATGGCCCCGACCTGGAGGGGGAAGGCGAAGGCCCCGCAGACGCCGTCCCCGTGGGCCTGCGGTGTGAAGCCGGGCCATCTCTCCAGGAAGCGGGGCTCCGCCAGGTCGCCCGCGGTCACGGGTTCCCTGCTGTCCCAGGCGTCGACGCTGGGCCCTTCACCCAGTGTGATCTGCAGGTCCTCCATGGCGCCGGCGACGCCGTCGGTGCTGTGCAGGGAGCCCCGTTGTTGACCGCGGCCGATGAGGATCGCCGCGGACTCCACCCCGCAGGCCTCGACCGCAAGCTCACAGACGATGGCGAGGTTCGGCAGGCCGGGAGCGGCGCGTTCGGTGAGCGCACGGTGGAGCTCCTCGGCACGTGCCTTCATGGTGGTGCCGCCCTCGGCGTGCGGATCGTGTGGATCATGGCTGTCCGAATCGCGACCCCGGTCCCGGTCGGTGGGGATGGACGTGGGGCCGGTGCCCGCCGCCAGGTGACTGATGCGTGGATTCATGGATGTGCAACCTCCGCGACCACCGTGGTCCCGGGGCGCGGGGAGGAGGGAGGGGCCGGGCGTCCCGAGCGAGGGGACCGTTGGTCCCGTCCGGCGGGCTCGAACGGCTCGAACGGCCGGGTGCGGCGCGATCCGGCCGCGCGGTACCGCAGTGGAAACGGGACCGGACGGCTCTCCCGCGGAGCCGTCCGGCCCTGTCAGCCCTCCCTCGGTACGAGGAACGTGGGAGAACCGGACGGACGGCTTGCTCGGCACCCAGGCAAGGGCGGGAGGCGCATGGAATTCTCCTGGAAACTCGAACTGCCTCGCGATCGGCTCGGCGTCGTGCTGGCCGTCAGGCTCGCCCGTTCCGCCTGCACCTCGATGGGGCTCGCAACCGGCGACACTGAGGCGCTCGTGAGCGTCGTGCACGCGGCAGCCCGGGACCTGTGGGGAAAAGGCTCCGCTCCCACCTTCTGGATGTCGCTGTCCGTGGACGAGGAGGTGTGCCGCCTCACCGTCCAGGGCACGGATCTGGAGAAGGCTGATCAGGAGGCGCCGCGGGCCGCACCGGACTCCGGTGGAGCACGGGGGCGACCGGTCGGCCGGTCCCGGGCCCGGAGCGCCGGATCCGCGTGCCCCGCGGGTCCGGGTGTGACGGGAAGTCCGGTGACCGCGGCCGTGAGGCTGCGCGGCCCCACGCCATGACGCAGGACTCCGGCTGACCGGAACCGCACATGGGAGTCGCAGGTCGAAGAGCTGGTGTGACCGGTCTTCGAGGAGCGCGTACGGGGTGTAGCCGGAGCCCGTGGAGAAGACCACCCGTCTGAGGAGGATGCGGCGGGGCCGTGGTCGGCCGGGAGGTGGAGTCTCCGGGGGAGGTGGTCGGGGTCGGGGAGGCGCTGTGCGCCGCCGCCGTGTTCCTCCGACTGCGGCCGAAGGACTGAACCGACCGATGGTCTTCACGGGGAGCGAGTCGGGCTGTGTGCTCGTTGACCTCTGGTGGGGGCGCTGAGCCTCCACGCCTCCGCCTGGCGGTCTGCCCCGGCTTGCGCTGGGGCAGAGCCGTGTGCTGGGTGTGGCGCGTGATGGACCGGTGCCGTGCGGTGCACGGGCCGGCCAGGTCGCGTGTCGGCCGGGGTGGCGGTCAGTTCTTGGTGCAGAGGGCAGCGGTGGTGGCGTCCGAGCCGTAGGTCTCCGTGTACCAGCCGCTGGCGCTCTGGGTCGGGCCGTTCGCCAGGACGTGGGCGGTGATGCGGCTGCCGTTGGTGGTGAGGTTGTCGAGGCGGTAGCCGCCGGTGGCCACGGTGCTGTCGGCCGGGCAGTAGGCGACCGACATCGGACGGTTGCTGCCCGTCCACTTGGCCGTGGGGCCCACGACGATGGTCTGCTCGCCCGGCTTCGCCTCGGGGACGCAGACGATGTTCGCGGTCACCGTGGAGTAAGCGGCGGACACCTGCCACCCGACACGGCCGTCCTGGACGATGGGGAAGCTGGCCAGGATGAACTGGTACGACTCGGTCGCTGAGCCCTGGAAGCCTCCGGTCATGTAGCCGGCGGACTGCACGGACATCCCCTCCGGGCACAGCACCGAGCTGGTGGAGACCTTGAACGTGGAGCTGTCCTGCGCGCCGGTGGGGCCCCACACGCTGGTGGCGCCGTCGGTCGCCGACGCCGGCTGGACCGCCAGCGTCGAGAACAGGGCCGCGGCGACGGAGACCACGAACGCGGCACGCCCCAGAGGACGGCGTGCGGTCGGCCGGGCGGCGAGGGATCGCTTGAAGATCATGTTTGCGATCCTGGCAGCCGCCTCCCTCACCGCCCAAACCGATTCACCCCGATTCACCCGTATGGTCCCCGACCCGCTGTCGTCGCAGGGGAGCCCTCATTCGGCACGGACGCGGGGCGACCGGGACACTGGGCTGCAGCGCTTCTCTTCGCCGTCACCACGCCGACGAGGGTCGGTGTGGTGACGGGAACCGGGACTTCTTCGGGCTGCGCCGTCCTCCGGACGGTGCAGCCCGAACCGCCGAGAGTCGATGGCCCGGACCGCCGATCCGGCTGTGAGCCAGTGGCGGGAGGGTAAACGCTGTCAACGGTGTCCTGGTCGGTGCTGGTCTGCCACTCCATGACCTTGCTGCCGTCGGTGCGTTCCAGGACGCAGCGGTCTGCGCGGAACCAGATGCTCGGGGCCAGCCTCTCACTGTTGGCGGGGTAGGAGCGCGCCACCGTGACCGTGGTGCTGCTGGAGTTCGTGGTCTCGGCGGTGACCGAGATGCCGGTGGTGGATTCCACCTCGCGGGCGTTGGTGGCGGACATGCCCACGGTGGTGCTCTGGGACTCCGTCTTCGGGATCTGCCCGCTGTGGCAGGATCGTGGTGCCGATCAGGACCTCGGGCGTCGTGTCGGGGTTGGGCCGGGTGTACGCGGTCGGGGCGGGTACCGGGCCGGCTCCCAGGCCGGTGGGGCCGAACAGGCCGTCGTGCTCGTTGCGGATCGTTCCGCCGCCCTTCTGCTCGACGACGTATTCGCCGTTGTCCAGGCTCAGCACCTTCCAGGTCTGGGCCAGTCGCCCCCGGCCACTCGCGACCGACGGGTAGATCGTGGCGTAGCTGCTCGCGCTGAAGTCGGCGCTGGCCAGGTAGCGACCCCAGTGCGCTTGTTCTTCAGCCGGTACGAGTAGCCCACTTCCGGCCACGGCGAGCTCGTCCCGCCAGGCCCGAACTTCCGCCAGCTGCTTGGTGCGCTGTTCCTCGATCTCGTTCAGTCCCGTGCGCCGCGCGGTGATGCATCTCCGCAATTCGGCATCCAGCGTGCACAGGATCGTAGAAGGCCGTTCGCACGCAAGGCGCAGAAACCGGCAAGCCGACCGCACCGTCAGACGATCTGCGCACCAGACGTGAACCCAGGACCAGCGGTGGCAGCCCGAGATCCGCTCACACCAGCCTTTTCAACTGCGACTTCACGTTGGCCGAGGCTCAGTGCAGGGCTCTGCCGGGACGGCTCGGACGGCGCGCCCTCAGACGGATCCGCCGGAACGCGGTCAGTCCCGGGGTCTGGGGGAGTGACGGCGTGGGGTCGGCGGTGGGGGCTCCGGATGGTCGGGCCGGGCCGAGGAGTGTCAGGCCGGCGAAGCGGCTCCGGAGTGTGCGTACGGGCAGGAGGGCCTGCCGGCCGCATGGTCGAGCACGGTCAGTCGAGCACGCTCAACGGTCACCGGGAGAAGCGGGAGATGCTGTCCAACTCCGTGTCCAGATGCCACCAGTAGCAGGGGTGGTGCTGCTCCCGACCGAACGGCACGAGGGTGTGGGTGCGGTCGAGGAAGGCCTTGAGCGGACGGTCGACGACGGCGAACAGCGCTTCCTGCCGGTTGGCTCGAAGGCGGATCAACACCCGCTCGCCGTAGGGTTGTTCCATCGGAGAGACCGTCACGTCGCCTTCTCCGCAGGGGTGTCCGAGGCCGTCCAGGAGGAGCGCTCGGGCGAAGCGCCAGCTGTTCGTGGAGCCGTCGGGCAACGGGATGTCGAGGCGCACCGCGAGGGGGTCGCAGGTGTCGTACTTCATGCGCACCGGGATCCGGTGCGGGGGACCCTCGGTCGGCACGATGTCCATCGGGACCTCCTCGTCGACGAGCTTGCGCACAGGTCGTTCCTTCCTCGTTCTTCGCTTCCACGGCGTCCGCGGCCACGTGGCACGGCGGCGGGCGCCGCGCACGGGAGCGCGACGGCTCCCGTCGTCACGGGGATCCGGATGCGGCGGGGGAGCCGCTGACCGAAGAGCGGGTGCGGGAACGGACAGGCCGATCTGCTCGGTGGTTGGCGTGATCACGCGAGGTTCAACGAAGGGCGGCCGCACCACGTCACCGTGCGGGTTCTGCCGCTCGCGGGGCGGCCCCGGCCGATGCCGGGCGGGCCGGGGGACCTCCTCCGCGTCCCGGCCGGCCGGACGAACGCGCACAGACCGTTAATGCTGGGCTCAACGAGCTGTGCAGATCTCGTCGTCGGTCGGGCCGGCCCGGGCGCCGAGGCTGGATGCATCGACGACGAGAGGAAGCCACCCTGGCGAACCCGGTGCCCGAGGCGTGCAAGAGCCCGAGGGGCCGCACGCACGCGAGCGGAGCGCGCGCCGGACCGGGGCGCCACCGGGACCGCGGTCACCTCGGCCGGCCGGCCGGATGCTGCGCGAGTGACCCGCCGCCGTGCTGCGGGGGCCGGCAGCGGTGGCGGCGCCACTCGCGCTGGGCGTGCTCAACGCCGTGTTCGCCCTGCGAGGAGGAGGCCCGCGAGCTGTACGACAGCTTCGCCGTCCCCGCCCCCGGCGAACCCCTCTTCCAGGCCGCCGCGGCCAACCTCGACCCGTGGACCGAAGCGGCCGTGGACACCACGGCCGCCGACCGCGGCCCCCTTCTGATCATCTCCGGCGAGAGGGACCACACCGTCCCCTGGGCCATCGCCAACGCCTCGTACAAGAAGCAGGCCCGCGACGAGCACGCCGTCACCGAGATCACCGAGATCACCGGCCGCGGGCACTCCCTCGCCATCGACCACGGCTGGCGCCGGGTCGCCGACACCGCACTCGCCTTCGTCCGGCGGTTCGCCGAACCCGGCGCGTGACGGCCCCGTCGAGCCGACCGGCCCGCCCGCCACCGCGGAGGCCGAGGCCGACCGCCCAAGACGGGCCGCGCACGTACGTCCCGCCCTGCATGCGGCGCCCCGCCGCAGGTCAGGCGGAACGCGCGGCCGAAGGGGCGCGTGCCGGCCAACCTGCCGGTGGGCGACGGCAGCCCTGCGCACGCCAGCCGGAACGCCGGTGCTGCGGTCGCTTCCGGTCACTCGTCGGTGAGCGGGCCGCTCGCCGCCACGGCGAGGTCCTCGACCAGGGCCATGCCGGTCTCCTGTGACCGCTGCCCGTCGCACAACACGGCCAGCAGCAGCGTGTGCCCGGCCGTCTCCACCCGTCCGATGCTGTTGGTCACCCAGAGTCCCGTCCCGCTGCGCGCGAGCCAGCCGTTCTTGAGCTGCGCTGCTCCGGGCTCGTCGGCGGCCGCCGACACGCCCCAGGCCTGGTCGGCCGCGACGGAGCCCATGAGGCCTCCGAGGTAGTTCCGGGCCTCCGCGGACAGGATCGAGTCATGACCGAACACCGCCTGGAGCAGACGTAGTTGGTCGTCCGGAGTGGTCCGGGTGAGGCCCCAGTACGCGCCCTCGCCAGGAACCGTCTCGACGAGACCCAGCCGGGTGTTGGCCTCCGCGAGCCCCTGCGCACCACCGATGGCGTCCCACAGGGCGTTCGCCGCGGCATTGTCGCTGTTCTCGATCATGACCGTCGCCCACTGGCGCTCCTGAGCGGTCAGGGACCGCCCGGCGTCACCGGCCCGGAGCAGCAGCGCGGCGAGGATGTCGACCTTGACGATGCTGGCGGTGTCGAACGTGTGCTCCTCGGCATCGACGCTGCCGACCGACACACTGACCCCGGTAGTCACGTCGAGCACGGCCACCGCCGCGTTCCCCTCGGTCCCCGCCGTGGCTTCCCGTACCGCCGCCTCGACCTCGGTCGCCAGCCCATCCGCGATCTCGGTGTCGATGTCCTCCCGTGAGGGAGCCGTCGTCTGCGGACGCGGCAGCGCGGTCACCGAGGCGGCGGTCCGCACCGGGTTCTCACCCGTCCGGGGCCACGGCCCCGTCTGGGCGACACCGATCGCGCCAGTGAGCGCGGCCAGCGTGCCGATCGCGAGGTAGCGGGGTATCCGGGACGGGGAGCGGTGCCTGTGGCGTGCCATGGGGCGAAGCTACGAACCCGGGATGGGAATGGTGTGTGCGGCAGCTCTGGATCCGCTGTGAAGGCTCCCGCTCCCCAAGCCCGCCCGCGCGGTGCCACTGACGGGGAGCGGCCACGGGTATCACGACCGGATCGCGCTCCCGTCCCCGCGCCCGGCCCGCCACGACGGCCGCGCGAGCTTCCCTCTCTGCCGTATCGGGCCGGCCGCGGCCGTGGTCAGCCGCCGGCCGGGACGGTCTTGAACTCGACGGGACCGGTGCCCATGCGGAACTTGCCGTTGGAGTACAGCGTCGGGCGCGCCTCGACGTTGCGTCCGCTGTACTGCTCCACGTGCCCGATCCGGACGCCCTCCTCGGCCGTGAAGTCGACCATGGCGATGGCCACCCAGTAGGCCTGGGCCCGGGTGCTGAACAGGGGCACGGTCACGGTGGAGCCGCAGTTGTCGGTGACGACCACCCGTGCTCCGTAGGACCGGAACGATCCGACACCGTTCTCGACCGCGCTGTAGGCGCACAGCAGGACGTAGCCCTGGAGGTCGGGGCGGGCGATCGAGACGGTCTCGCGTCCGGGCTCCCGGGCGTCGCCGTCCAGGGCGATGAAGGGCGGGCCGGTGAGCGAGCCGAGGCGCCGGTAGTAGATGGTCAGATCGGTGGCCTTCGGCCGCTGCCCCCGTACGGTCACCAGGTGCCTCGGGACGGACAGCGCGTACAGGTCGAGGTCCGCGCCGGCCTGGCGTCGCCGCGCGCTCCCGCCGTCCCATTCGAGCGTCGCGGTCACCACGACCCGGGGGTCGTCCTTGCGCAGCGAGAGCACGTCCGTACCGGACTTGGTGAGGACAATGCGCCGCGCGGCGGGGGCCGGCGGTGCCGACGGCCGGGCCGGGACGGGGACCTGAACGGGGGCCTGAACGGGGACCTGGACGGGTCCCTGAACGGGGGCCTGGACGGGGGTGGGCGTGACGGTCGGGGTCGGGCCGGGGTCGTCCACGACCACGCCGAAGTCCGTCGCGAGTCCGGCGAGGCCGGTGGCCCAGCCCTGTCCCACGGCCCGCACCTTCCACGCACCCGCCCGCCGATACAGCTCGACCACCAGGGCCGCCGTCTCCCCGCCCACCAGCGGCGGCGGTTCGAAGACGATCCGCGTCCCACCGCACTCGACCGCGGCCCGCGGGGTGCTTCCGGCGTCGAAGGAGACGGGGCCGCTCGCGCCGGTGTCGAGCGCGGCGACGATCGCGACGCACTCGACCGACGCGGGGACCGCGGCCAGGTTCACCGTGATCGTCGCGTCCGTCAGCTCCACCCCGCTCTCCACCGGATGGTTGAAGAAGACCAGATCGTGATCCCCGCGGACCCTGCCGTCGGCTCCGAGCAGCACGGCGCACACATCGATCTCCGCGCCGGGCGACACGAGCTGCACCCGGCACGAGGGTGCCGGCAGCGGGGCGTTGGCGCCCTTGGCGAGTCTGATGTCCATCGGTGGCCTCTCGTCGTGTTCCTGTGGGGCGGTCCCGGCTCCGGGTCCCGCCCCGTGCGTTCGGTCAGCGCCCCGTGGCGATGAAGCCCGCCCAGGCGCTCAGGTCGTCGGGCACGATGCGCGGCAGCAGGCGCGCCAGCCCGTCGGGAGCGTGTGGCGGCAGCGACCGGCCCGGGTCCGCCATCCACCGCTGCGCCAGCCGCAGCGCCTCGGCCGGCCCACGGCCCTCGGCCCGCAGGTAGTGGTGGGTCATGAACATCAGCAGCGACGTGGCCTCGTCGGGCACCGGCCACAGCGAGCCGACCACCGACCGCGCTCCGGCCGTGAGGAAGGCCGTGGCGAGGGTGTAGGCCTCGTTGGTCCCGCGCCCGGAGACGTGGCTGCGGCAGGCCGCCAGCACCACCAGGTCCGGGTGCCCGCCGTCCGCGTCGCCGTCGATGGTCTCCGTCAGCTCCTCCGCCGCCAGGTTTCCTCCGTGCAGCAGCAGTGCCGCGCTGTGCCGCACGTTCTCCACCACCGTGGCGTGGCAGGCCAGGTGGAGCGTGCCGCCCCGGCCGGCGCCGGACCGCAGCCACGCGAGCACCTCCTGCGGACGGCCCGTCCCGCCGGGTGTGGTGAGGCCGCCGGCCCCGGCGCGCCCGAGGTAGACGGCCTGCGGGTAGTAGGCCTCGCGCACGGCCGCCGCCTCCCGACCGGCGAAGGGCAGGTCTCCGGTCGGATCGCCGACGATGAGGGCCGCGTCGGTGCGGGGCCGTGCCGGGCGCTCGGCCACCTCGCACAGCAGTCGGGCGGAGGCGGTGTAGGTGAACTCCGCCGTGTCCACCGCGTACCGGCGCCCTCCGCCGGACCGGGTGCTCCAGGCGGCGTGCCACGGCACGGCCGACAGCTCCCCCATGGGGACGAGGACCAGCCGGGGCGCCCGGCCGGCCGGTGCGACCGGTACGTCCCGACCCAATCCGCACGCCAAGGGCTCCGCCACCGCCTGCCAGGCCCAGGCGCACAGCCGGTCGAGCCGCTGGGACAGCGACCTCGCACGGGGCGGGACATGGGTGCCGGGCCCGCTGCCCATGTCCCGCCGCGCGGGCCGGCCGCCCCGCTCCGTGGTGGTGACGGTGGTGAGGGCGTCGAATGCGGCGACCGGATCGAATCCGGCGGCCGGATCGAACCCGTCGGCCGGGGCGACACCGGCGTCCCTCCGCGGTCCGTCCCGTTCCGGCGGGGTGGCCGTCATCCGGGCCTGCCGGACCGGCCCGCCCTCCGGCCGGACGAGGTACTGGCGTATCGGCTCGGCGTCCTCACGCAGCAGCGGCAGTGGTACGACGCCGGTCCGTCCGTCGGCCGCCACCACGAGCGCGGCGCCGGCGCCCTCACCGACAGAGCCTGGCGGGCCGGCGGGGAGCAGGTAGACCAGGGCGTCGCGCCCGAGCGTCCGCAAAGCGGCGGCGATCCGCGGGACGCCCGGTGGGGAGAGCAGGCGGGCGGCAGCATCGCCGTCCAAGGCCAGCAGCACATCCAGGACCTCGCGGCGCAGGGCGCTCGCCGGAGCGGCACCGGAAGCGAGCACCCTTGCCCATCGGTCGGCCAGTGCGCCGTGCCCGGCGTCGCTCAGGCGTCGTTCGACGGTCCGGGCCGTCGTCGCCGCGTGCAGGACGAGGCCGCGGCAGGCGTCGAGCGTCCAGGCGGCCTCGGCCGGTTCACCGTCCGCCAGGCACCAGTGGGCCACGCTCAGCGCGGTGGCGCTCGCCCCGGCGGCGGCCGTCGCGGCGTCGGCCGTACCGGCCTGGAGGAGCACGCCGTACGCGGTGGCCCGCAGCGCGTCCGCGGCGATGCGCCGGGACCTCTGCCGGTCGCCCGCGGCCCCGTCGTCCCGCAGGCGCAGGGACTTGGCGAACAGGAATCCGCTGTGGGCCCGGAAGGGGTGCTCGGGGCCCCCGGTCTCCCGGTACGTCTGGTCCAGGACCCCGATGGCTTCGTCGAGCCGCCGGCGCCGCGACCAGGGGCGGCCCAGGACCGCTTCACCGCAGCTCAGGAGGCCGATGAGCATGCCGGATCCGAGCCACACGTCGTCACCGCGTACGGCTGCGTCCCGGGCCGCCCTCAGCACGGCGGCGGCGTCCCGCAGGGCGGAGCGGTCCCTGCTGCCGTAGGCGCGCGCCGCGCGCGCAGTGCCGATCGCGGCCAGCATCCCGGCGCGTTGTGTCGACGGCATGCCCGCCGTGGAACGGACGAGGTCGAGCGCGGCGATGTCGCCGCTCGCCGGTGGGGTGGCGGTCCGGGCCAGCTCGGTCCGCAGGGCCTCCCACGCCGGATGGCCGGGGTCCATGCCGAGGACCTCGGGGCTCAGGGCGGCGAGGGCCTGGTCCCGTGGGCCGGCGGGTCCCGGTTCCAGGAGCGTTGAGAGGACGGGGAAGACGGCCTGGAGGCCGGCGAGGTCCGGCAGGCCCGCGCGCTCGGCCTCGGTCATCCCCTCCATGCGCCGGATGAGGTCCCGCATGGCCCGCACGCCCGCGGTGACGTCGTCGTGGCCGCCGTTCACCACGCCGTTGAGGATTCTGAGGACGGACTCCATGCCGACCATCACGTCCGGGTGCCCGGTGGCCGGGCCGTGCTCGCCCGGGGCGCCGGTCGCGGTCGCCGCCACCCCGGCGGCCTCGACCGCGCGGCCCAGCAGCGGGCCGGCGCGCAGCGCCCCGTAGTGGCCCTGCGCCACGCTGACGGCCATGCTCGCGTTCCGGCCGAGCGCCCCTTCCGCGGGCGCGACCGTCTCCAGCAGGGCCTGGAGACGGTCGGGGGTGAGCCGCGTCCGGTCGGGGTCGAGCAGGGGGGGTGTGCCGCAGCAGGACCATGGCGTGGGCGACGTGGTCCGTGTCGCGGTCGGTCCCCTGCTGCCAGCGCCGCAGCAGTTCCTCGACGTCTTCGGTGGGCCCGACGAGTTGGTCGACGGTTCGGGTCCAGTGCTCGGCATCCGTCGGCGTACCGGCGCCGGCCGCCGCGGCCGTCTCGGCGCGGTAGCGGGCCGCGTCGGGGTCGGCGGTGTTCCCCCCGCCGGCGAGCAACTGGGCGCGGACGACGGCTCGTATCAGGAGCGCCGACAGGAGGGGATTCGGCTCCGCCGTCCGGTCGAGGACGGCTGCGGCGGCCCGGGCGGAGGCCAGCAGCTCCGCCGGCCGGTCACTGGACAGGTCCAGGCGGTAGGCCGCCAGCTTCAGGTACGGGGCGTGCGGGGGGCCGTGTTCCGGCAGCCACCGGGCGGCGGCCTCCTCCAGCAGCTCCAGGGCGTGTGCCTGCTCCGTCGGGTCGGTGTCGGCCGCGGGGAGGTCGACGAGGAAGCAGGCCAGCGCAACGAGCACGTTCGGGACGGCCGCGCCGGTGTGCGCGGCGGAACCGGTGACGCTGCGGACACGGTCGACCAGTGCGCCCGGTGCGGCGGCGGCTCCGTCCACCTGCCAGGCCTGTACCGCTGCGCAGACGGCCAGCGTCTCGGCCCGCTGCGCGCGGTCGGCCCAGAAGGCCTCTCCCTCCGACGCGGACTGCGCCGCGGAGGCGGCCTGCCGGGCCCTCGCCTCCTCGCCCGACGCGGTGAAGGCGGCGTCCGCCTCCCGGAACAGCCCGGCGTCCGAGGCCAGTACCCCCTGGTTGAAGAGGGCGACACCCCGGCCGTCCCCGATGGGCGACACGTCGTCGGCGTCGGCCTGCGCGCCCCGGACCCTCGCTGCCCGGGCTTCGGCGAAGTGGCGGGCCCCCTCGGCGAGGCCGGGCGCGTCACCGAGGTGCGCCGCCCGTTCGGACAGCAGCCGGGCCAGGGCTTCCTGCAGCGCCGCGCGGTCCGCCGGCGCCAGGGCGGGTTCGCGGCCTTCGCCGGCCTCGGGGCCTTTGCCGTCGAGGAGCGCCGTGTAGCCCGCCACGGCCCGCGCGTGGTCGGACGGCGCGCCGGTGAGCGACCAGCGCAGGGCGGCGATCTCGGGCAGGTGCAGGCGTGCCCACCGGGCCGCGTCGGCGTCGACGGTGTCCCGTGGGAGGTTCACGACGGCGGCGACCAGCGTCTCGGCGCGGTCCACCGTGGCCGGCGTCGGGTGCCCGTCGTCCTCCGTGAGGAGCAACTGGGCCAGGTGCAGGTACCCGTGGGCGCGCAGTTCAACGGGCCCGCCGTCCGCCGCCAGGCCCCGCTCCAGTGCGGCCCGAGCCAGTGCACGGTCGTACGGGCCCTGTTCGGGGTCGCCGCCGTCCGCCACCCGCTCGGCACAGAGCAGGCCGAGCCGCAGCCAGGTACCGGCAGCCTCCGGGGACCCGGGAGCCGCCTCCTGCGCCTCGCCCAGCAGCAGGTCGCGGTCCCAGCGGGAGGCGTCGAACCACTGGCTTTCCCACGGGGGCGGCAGCGGGTGGGCGGGATCGAAGCAGGGGTGGCGGGAGCCGGTCATCGTGGATTTCCCTCGGGTGCTTCGTCCTGGTGCGGATGGCGGGCGGATGGCGGCGGCGGGTGGGCGGCTGCCGCTGTCGGGTGCCCCGTTCAGGGCCGCAGTACCACGCCGAACCGGGTCGTCAGCCGGTGGACCTCCCACCACGTCACGGCGGTGACCGTGATCGGGCCGCCGAGCACGAACAGCAGCGCGAGGGGTACGGGCCCGGGCGGGAGGCCCGACGTCAGGAGGCCGACGGGCACGAACTCCCACACGAGGAGGGCGGTCAGCAGGCCGGGCAGCGCCTTGTGGATCTGGCCGGTCCCGAACCCGGCGCGCACCACGAGGCTGGACGAGAACAAGGTGAACGCCGCAGCCCACACCAGCAGGGCCACGATCACGATGGCGACCGCGAAAGCGATGTACGGGTGATCCTCCAGGGAGCCCAGTACTCCGATGGTCGCCAGCAGCAGCAACGGCACGGACGACAGCGCGCCCACGTACTTGGCCACGGTGATGAGCGGGACGCGCAGCGTGCCCCTCATCCGGGCGTGCTCGCTCACGGAGGCCCATCTCATGAGCAGGTAGACGAGCAGTGGGGCGGTCAGCACCAGCAGCCATGGCGCGACCATCATGCGTACGGCGCCGTCCGTCAGGGCGTTCTCGATGTCGTTCTGCGCCCCGTAGGCGATGAGGAAGACGGACGACGCCAGCACGGCGAGCACCGCGCGGACCTTTTTCATCCGCGACAGGGGAGGGTCGAGGATCGGATCGTGTTCCAGGCGGAAGACGCGATGCGCGCGATTGCGTGCCGATCGGACCAGCGAGTACATGATGAGGAGCGGGATCGTTCCCGGCACCAGCAGGACGGCGGCGTTGAGGCAGCCGGGTACGGACTGCGCGATTTCTCCCACCGACCGCCACTCGCGGAAGCCCTGGGGCGTCTCCTGCGGGGCGGCGGCCCCCCAGCCCTCGGGGGTCTGCTGCCCGTGTCCCCAGCCCTGCCCGGGTTGAGGGGTCGGGTAACCCCACCCTTGGACGGGGTGCGGGGCCGGTTGTCCCCAGCCGGGGGCGGGCGGTTGCCCGGCGCCCCAGGGCTGCGGCTGTCCCGGTATGGAACCGTGCCCGTACGGACCGCCGGGGTTGCCCGGCGGCGTCGCGTTCGGAGTGGTGTCGGTCATGCTGTCCCCCTTGCGCCGGAGACCCCCGAGAGGGCGGCGCGGTGCTACGGAACGGATCAGGCGGAGGCACCCGGGCGGTGGCGCGGGTGGTACGGGCCGTACGAGCGGCGCGGATGCGGATGCGGGTACGAGAAGGAACGGAGCATGCGGATTCAGTGCGCCGCGGACGGGCGCGAAGGCGCGTGCAGGCAGGCCGGGTTGACGGTGATGTGCCCGTCCGAACGCTGTTACGGCCCGGCCCCGAGCCCGCGCGCCGGGCGGGTGCCGACCTCAAGTGAACCCCAACCCGAGCCTTTTGGAGGCCTGTTTCACCGTCTGCGCCCCGAAGACAACCCGGATTCGCCCTACGGGCGACCCACCCCCTCTGCCAGGCTTTCCGCATGCCAACGGTCAACTGCCTCCTCGTGGGCATCGACGCCTACCCCACCCACCCCTTGACGGGCTGCCGCAACGACGTCGCGTCCGCCGAGCGATGGCTCCGCTCGCTGGCGGACCCCCTGGTGAACATCCGCGTGCTCACCGACGCCGGGGCCCAGCGGTCGGCCGTCGTCAAGGAGATCAAAACGCACCTCGGCGCGGTCGGCCCCGGGGACACGGCCCTGCTCTGGTTCAGCGGGCACGGCTCCGACCGTGCGACCGAGGATCCGCGCGAGGCCACCGGCCGGGCGCAGGCGCTGGTGTGCCACGACAGCCTGGACGAAGGCGGCCTGCCCCTGGCCGACGACGAACTGGGCGCGCTGCTGGACGGGATCGCGGCGACCGGCGCGCACGTCGTGGCCGTCCTCGACTGCTGCTACTCGGGCGGGGCGACCCGTGAGGACCGTAGGGCCCGCAGCCTGCCCTGGCAGCCGTCGTGGGACCGGCTCACGCGGCGCGGCGCTGGGAGATCGCTCTCGGGACCGGCCGCCGGCGCACCCCGGCACGTCCTGCTGGCGGCGAGCCGTCTCGACGAACTCGCCTACGAGACCCGTGTCCCGGACGCCGACCCGCATCCGGCGACGGAGGTCTCGCCCTCACCCGTCGATCCGGGGAGCAGCCACGGGGTGTTCAGCGCAGCGTTGTTGGAGGTCCTCGCCGACCTGGGCCCCGACGCATCGTGCCGCGAGATCCTCGACGTGGCCACGGCGCGGATGCACGGCAGGCCCGGACGGCAGCACCCCACCCTCCACGGCCGGGGGGACCTCGGGTTCCTGCACGGCGGGCGGGTGCCCGCGTCCCGTTTTCGGCTCGGCTTCGCGCACGGGTCCTGGTCGGTCAACTGCGGTTCCGTGCACGGACTGGACGCGGTGGGGGGCGAGTTCACCGTACGGACTCCGTCGGGCGGAACCGGGACCGTGGCGGTGCGCGAGGTGTTCCCCGAACGGTCCCGGGTGGAACCGCTGGACGGTCTTGCCGGGGCGCTGGACCGTACCCGCCTCACCCCCGCGGTACCGTCCGCCATGGCCTTCCGGCCCGCGGCCGTCACGGTGACCGGTGGCGGTGCGTGGACGGGTCCGCTCAGGTCCGCGATCGATGACCACCCCCTGCTGGCGACCGGCGGCGCCGGGACGCCGCTGACCGTCGCCGTCACGGACGGGGTCGCGCGCGTCACCGGCGGCAGCCGCCCCCTGCCGTCGCTGCCGCTGCGCGACGACGGCGACGTGGCGGGCGTCGTCAATGCCCTGTCGCACCTGGCGCACTGGCACCGGGTACGCGCCCTCGCGAACCCCGATCCGACGCTGTCCGAGCTTGTCCGGGTCCGCGTGGAGCCGATCCTCGGTGCCCAGCGCCTCTCGGCCACGGGCGAGCTGGTGCACGAGTACACCCCCGACGGGCAGCCGCCGCAGGCCCGCATCACGATCCACAACACTGCGGACCGCAGGCTCTGGTGCACCCTGCTGGACCTGACGGACAGCCACGGCATCTCACACGGGCTCTACGAAGGCGACTTCGTGGCGCCCGGCCACACGGCGTACGCCCTCAGGGGCGCCCCCGTCCTGCTCTACCTGCCCGAGGGCCGCTTGGTGCAGCCCGGCGCGTACGTCCAGGACTGGCTGAAGGTCATCGTTTCCGAGAACGAGTTCGACCTCGAACCCCTCCTGCTCCCGGCCTGGTCCACCGAGAACGCGGGGCGCTCGACACGCGGGGCGTCCGCACCGCTCCTGCGCGTCGGGGGATCCGCCGCCGACCGTGACCTGGGCGGGTCCTCCGCGGCCGGCCGGTGGGGAACGTCCACGTTGGCCCTGCGCACCGAGGTACCGGGCCCGGCCCGTTGGTGAGGACGCCTGGGAAGGCCCGCGTGTGGACCCGGAACAGGTAGGCCCACGCGGGTCGGTGCGGGGACGCCCAGGCAGGTCACCATGCCAACTGCGACACGGACACGGCGGGAGCGACCCTGGCTCCGTAGCCGGAGAGGACCTGGTTCAGCCAGTGCTCACCCTCCGGTGTCCCGAAGTCGATGCGCGGGGCCGTGTCCGCCTCCAGCAGCTCCGCTGGGCAGCGGTCCTCGAACAGGACGGTCGCCCGGTCGGCCGGTTCCCGCTTCGACGGCCACACAAAGCCCGCCGCCCAGGGCTCCGTGTGCTCCCTGATCCACCGCGCCCAGTCGCGGGTCTGCGGGTACTCGGGGGGCTCGGCGTGAATGAGCCAGGAGTCCTGGCCGACGGCGGCGAGGTCGGCGCCCGACATGAGCGACAGCACGTCGATGTCCTCGGACAGCTGCAGAAAGGACAGGCTCCGCCGGGCCACTGCGGCCCGCGGGAGGAGGCGGAGCCCGCCGTCGGGGCGGAAGGGCACCGACCGCAGCAGCACTTCGCTCACCGCGGCGCCCACGCCGAAGCCCGCGTAGAGGAATCCGAAGGGGGCGCGGGCGGTGCCGTCGAACCGGCCGCCGCCGTAGAGTTCGTCTGCCGGTACGGGGTTGAAGGCCGTACCGGGACGGCGTGAGGAGTGCACCCGGTACAGCGGGGTCCCGGCCGGGAGGACCACCGGTCGCGGAACGCCGGGCAGGGCCGCGGGCGGCGGCTGGTTCGGCACGTCAGTCCCCCTCGCCCGCGTCGGCCGCCTCGCGGCCGGCCGCCCACAGTGCGACGTCGCGGCCGGTTCCGAGCAGTGCCGATGGGGGCTCTCCCCACCAGGTGTGCTCCGAGGCCCACCAGTCGGCCGTGCCCCACGGGTCCTCGGCCGCCCCCAGCAGGGCATTGATCCGGGCGACGATGTCCCAGGGGGCGGCGCCGGACTCGAACTGGAACGCTGGGTAGCGGCGCCGGCCCCGTGCGTCGGACAGGGCGATCAGGTCCCGGTGGGTCGGATCGCCGCCCGCCCGCACGAGCTCCGTCTCCGACAGCGCCGGCATGTCCAGCAGCCGTTCGCGGACCGGTCGGAGCCGGGGTCCCACCATGGGATTGCCGTCGATGACGAGCATGCACAGGTCGGCGGCGTCGAATCCGGCCGCGGCCTGGGCCTGCGCTCCGGCATACCGGGCCGCGTCGGTGTCGCGGCGCAGTTGGTCCACCTCGTCCTCGGGCAGGGCGTCCAGCACCGCCCGTACGACGTGCGCGACGATCTCCGCGCGCTCCGTTGCCCCGGCGTCCTCCTCGCCGCGCAGCCTGCCGAGCAGCGCCGTGAGTTCGTGCCGCACGGGCCGGGGGAGCCGCGGTGCCAGTCGGTCCCACCGTGCGGCGAACACGCCGAGCATGTCGGGGGAACTCACCATGTCCCCTCCACCACCTCGTCGCACCGGTACGCGGCCGGCTCGCCGGCCCCCTCCACCCTGCGACCGTCCAGCACCCGCAGCAGTGTTCCGGCGGAGGCCGGACGCCGCATGACCAGGTGCACCTCGCGCCCGGCGGCGACGGCTGCGGCGAGCGTCGGCCACAGGGCGCTCACGCTCTCCTGGACGGGCAGCCCCCCGCGCCCGGCGCCCAGCAGGGCGAAGCAGATCGAGCGCAGCGGAGGATCGAAGAGCGGCGCTTCCCGCGCCATCAGGGACAGCGCCCCGGAGGCGGCGGCCGCGACGTCCCGGGGCAGGACGTCGTAGTCGTTCGAGCCGGTGCGCGGAATGGCCACCGCGGCGTGGTAGACACGGCGTACGCCCTGTCCGGCCAGGGCTCCGGAGGGGGTCGACACGACGGTACCCGGAGCCACCGCTCCGTGCGCCAGGCGGTGCTCCCGGCGCCAGGCGGTCAGCCCTTCCTGGAGCGGATCCTCCACGACGGTCCCCGAGGCGTCCCGGACCGCCGCGGCCCGGCGCAGGGCGGCTCCCACCGAGGCCTTGTACGGGCCCGGGAGGCTCAGGTGGGTATTGGTCGGCGCCACCACCACGTCCACGCCGCGCAACAGCTCCACGGGGTGGATGTGCAGGACCACCCGCGCGTGGCGCCCGGCACCCCGCAGCTCGGCCCGTTGGTGTTGGAGGTCCGGGGCGGGCAGCGGTGCGGCCCGCTCGGCGAGCGTGCGGGGGCGTGCGGCGGCACCGTTCGCGGCGACCCAGCACACCTGCTCGGCCACCTGGTTCAGGACCATCCCCTCCTGGAACTTGCGGAACCGCTCGGTGCTCACCCCGTAGACTTCGGCCGCGAGCCGGCGGCGGTCTGCGGCAGCCCGGCTCCGCAGTGCCGGCGCGAGGCCGAGCGAGAACTCGGCGGCCTGTCGTAGGTCGCCCTCTCCTAGCAGTTCGACGGCCGTCCGCAGCGTCCGCTCCACGGCCATCGGCCAGGAGGCGGGGGGCGGATCCGCCACACAGGCCGCGGCCCGGCGCAGCAGCGGGACGTCGAGGTGGCGCAGCCGCGTCACGCCCTCGCGGCGGACGACCTTGATCTCGGCCAGCATCGACGCGGGGTCGAGGGGCTCCTCGGTCGGCCATGGCATGCTGCCCATCGTGGCACAGCCACGCCTCCGACATGTCGCACTTCCCCGTTCTCGCTCCACCGCCCGCCCCTCTCCCACATGCCCCACAGTGCAGGCTGGTTACGCACACGCGGGGCGGGTAGGGCGAGGCTTGCTCGCCGACCGACGAGTTCCGACGGCTCCCCGCGGACCGCTTCGGCGGATCCGTTCGGCGTGAGCGGGGGCTCGCTGGTGGACGCCGTCCCGGCATCCGACGGTTCGATCCCTGCACTGTTCGCCGCCGCCGCCGACCCGCACCCCGCCTCACATGCGGCCACGACGATCTGGCTGAGGGCGGCGGGGTCGGGTGCGTCGGCGGGGAAGAGGATTTCGGTGCGGCGGCTGATTTCGAAGCGGCTGTTTCCGTCGCCCTGACGGACGTAGAGCTTGCCGTCGGGTATGCGGGCGATGAGGTCTGCGATGCCGTCGCCGGGGTACCAGTCGCCGGAGTGCGCGATCAGCGCGTCCTTGAAGTGGCCGGAGGGTGCGGGCTTGCCGTCATCGGTGGCGGCGGGCATCCAGGCGTCCACGTCACCAGTGGCATCTGCCGGATAGACACGCAGGTCCCCCGTGCCGTCGACGGCCAGGACATCGGCTGACCGTCGCCGGGGCCGTCGAGGCTGGGGCGGGGGTGGGGACGGCCTTCCTGTCGTAGATCGGGTGGTTGAGGGACCGCTGGGACTCGGTCATGTCCGTGGGGGTGGTTCCGCCCGCGATGACGGTGATCTTGCCCGGGCCCAGGGTGTTCTCGGCCTCGCCGTTCCAGGGGCCGCTGCCGGACCACTGCTCTGCCCAGTCGATGGTCTGGGCGAGCCAGTAGTGCGTCTTGCCAGGCGTGAACTTCTTCCAGCCGATGAGGTGCTGCCGGAAGGCCGAAGCGCGCGTCCCCCGGTGGCGGATGCGGGCTTCGGTGGTGCGGGTCCACAGCACCCGGAAATCTTCCACGGAGTCATGTCCCCGACGGTGGTCGATCACGTAAAGTAATTTCCTGTTCGCTGAGCGTACGTACGGGGCAAGGGGGCGGCCGGGTGCTGGAGTTGCAGCTCCGCGTGGAGGACTTCGATGGGCCGAGGTCCTGGAGGTGGGTGCTCAGCCGGGAAGGCGAGTTCCTGGCCGACCACCAGGTGGTCATACCCGAACCCTGCTGGGAGTTCGCTGCTCTGCAGGACCTGCACGGCCATGTGCAGTGGGCAGGTGTGACTGACATCTCTGCCGACAGCGAGAGCGAGATCCTGACCCAGATCGGGCATTGGGCGTACACGTACGGTTTGGGGGCGGTGGGGCAGGCGCTCGTCGCCCAGTCGGTCCCGGTCACCGTACGGCTCGTCACCTCGGCGCAGACGCGTCACCTTGCCATCTGGCCATGGGAGTTGGCCATCGCGGACAGCCGCACGCTCGCCTCGCGAGACATTCGCTTCGTCGTCGATCTCGACCTCCAGACACCGGTGCGGCCGCGGGTGGAAGCCGGACAGGCACTGCGGGTGCTCGGCCTGTTCAGCCTTCCTGACGACGCGAGCCCGCTGAACCTCCGCCGGGAGAGGGTCGCGCTGATGAACCTCTTCCAGGAGGTGAGTGCCGTACACAGGAAGGCGATCGACCTGCGGATCCTTCAGTACGGCGTGACGCGGAAGCGATTGCGGGACGTCGTCAACGACGGACAGGGGTGGGACATCCTCCATGTATCCGCCCATGGATCGACGACCGGCCTCCTGCTGGAACGGGAGGACGGTTCACCGGACCTGGTCACCAGCGAGGACCTGCGGATTCTCCTCGGCCCCCTGGCCGCGCGGGTCAAGTTCGCCATGGTCTCCTCGTGCTCATCGGGCGCCTCGGAATCCGACGCTTTCGCCGCACGTGTGGACGAACTCCGACCGGTCCACAGGGACAACGTGTCCCGGTCGGATCGGATATCACCGTCGCCCTCACTGGCGGCGGCCCTGGCCGCACAACTGGGCTGCTGGGTGCTCGGCATGCGCTACCCGGTCGACGACCGGTTCGCGATCGAACTGTCCCACCGCGTCTACAACCGCCTGATCGGCGATGCCGCTCAATCCCCGCCCCAGGCACTTGCCTTCGCCCTGTCGGAATGGCAAGAGGAGTCCGGAAGGCCGACACTCGCTGAGATGACGCCGATCCTCTTCGGGTGTCAAGGCGCGGAGGTGAGGCTGACTGCCCCCGCCCTCACCGGTCCGCCGCTCGGCGCGACCCACTCCAGACAGCAGGCCTTCCTGCCCTCCCCGCCGGCGGAATTCGTGGGCCGCGCCGGACTGCTGACCGCTGCGAGCAAGGCACTCGCGCCCCGCAGCGGTGCGTCAGGAGTCGTGCTGCACGGCATGCCGAGGGTGGGCAAGAGGGCTTGCGCCCTCGAACTCGCGCACACCCACGCCGACAGGTTCGCGGCGGTCGTATGGCACGAGGTGCGTGACGACGAGCACGTGGGCACGGCCCTGCAACGCTTCGCGCGCGAGTTCCGGAAGCAGCTCGAGGATGCCGGCCTCACACCGATCGCCCACTTCGACGACCTGCGCACCCTGGACGATCCGGACCTGCTCGCCAGGTCCCTGCGCCTGCTGTCGATCTTCCTCACCAACAACCGCGTCCTCGTCGTACTGGACCATGCGACTCCTCTGCTCACCGAACAGGGGCGGTGGCGGGACCACCGATGGGGCAGGTTCGTCGACGCGGTGACCGGCCACTCCGGTCTGTCCAGGCTGGTCATGACGACGTCGAGTGCCGTCCCAGACCTGGACGACCGGGTGACGCGTCTGCCTGTCGTGCCGCTGTCGACCCGCGAGGCCGCGCTCCTGGCCAGGTCCCTGCCGGACATGTCGGCGCTCTTCGGCGAGGGATCGAAGTCCCGAGAGACCATTCGCAGCCTCCTTCGAGCGTGTGGGGGCCACCCAGGACTGCTGATGGACGCTTCGCGCGACGTCCTCCTCGACGCAGGGCCGCCCGACGGCTTCCGTCACGCCGAACTGAATGACGACCACCTCGCCATCACCCGGTGGACCTGCACGGTGACCGGTCAACTGCCGTACCCCGAGCAGCTACTGGCGGCTCTGCTGTGCGACCTGGAGGAGAACGACCGCATCCCTTGGGTTCTCCGTGATGCCTGGCCGAAGCTGTGGCAACACCTCGACCGGCCGGGCACCGCACCACCCTGGCAAACCCTGCTGCGCAGTCTCGAGGCACGAGCGCTGCTGACCGTCGAACGTGCGACGGAACAGAACACTTTCGAGGTCGAGGTTCCGCCCGTCCAGGGCTCCGCCGACAGCCCCGGAACCGCCTTCACGATGACGGGTCAGGCCGCGGTGGAGATCTACCCCGGCCTCGTCGTCGGTGTCCACGACGATGACGAGGGCGTTCTCTGCATCCGCGTCCATCCCACGGTGGCGGAAGCCGTGCGCGCCATGGCCGAACCGGAGTTCCCGCAGACCATCTCCGGATGTCTCGCCGAACTGTGGATGCGCCTGATGAGCGCGGAAGCCCTGAACTACCCGGATCGCGAACTGACGATCATGGAGGCCGCGGCTGCTCGCCACGCCATCCCGTACGCAGCGCGACAAGGCGCCTGGAGTGAGGTCCACCAGCTCTTCGAAGTGCTCTTCTCCCGGGACGCGTCGCCGGAGACGGTACGCGGCGTGCTGCCTTGGCTGCGCCAGGCGGCCGCGGAAGCGGACGCCGCTCCTGTGCGTTCCTTCTGCATGCGGTGGATCGCCCAGGCGTCGGGGGCCTCGTCCGCCCCAGCAGACGACGACCACATCCCGTCCGGCTTCCCGGGGGAGCCGGGCCTCAGTGCTCCTCAGCCGCGGATGGAGTCCGAGACCTGGCTGGACGACCTGCAGGAAGCCTACGAGCAGGGCGACTTCCACCGAGTGCTGGGCCATCTGACGAGGCTGCGCGACCAGTCGGTCCTGACGCCCCCGGCCGACAGCTCCCTCCGCGGGCGGGAGATGCGACGATTGATCGAGTCCGCCTTCGAGATGGGCTTCCGTGCCGCGGTGGGCCTGCGTGAATGGCAGCGGGCGCTCGACCTCAACAACGACCTCCTCGACCTGATGCGCCAGAGGATGGCGGTCAGAGCCGCATCCGTCCGCGTCGAATTCCACAATCACGCCCCACTGATGGCGCTGGGCCGCTTCGACGACGCCCGAGAGCTGCTGTTGCGGGTACGCCGGACAGCCGAACAAGAGGAGGATTCGAAGCTGCTGGGGATGGTCATGGGCTCGCAGGCTGGTCTTGAGTACCTGCAGGGCCACGTCGAGGTGGCCGTCCGCCTGCAGCGCGAAGCCCTCCGCCACTCTACCGAGGCCGGTGATCTCCATGATCTCAGCATCGGTCATCTCAACCTGGGCAACATGCACGTCGCCGCCGATGAGCCCTTGCAGGCATTGTGCAATCACCTCATCGGAGCCGTCATCGAGTGCGTGCGTGGCGGTGTCACCACCTCCGATTCCGTGGCGGACCAGCTGGCCGAGAATCTGGACAAAGGGCGCGTCATGGCCTGCCCCCTCGACTGGCCGGACGTGCACCGGGCCGCTTACGAGCACATCGGCATCCCCCTCGAACAGAGCCTCCCCGGCCTCTTTACCGCCGAGGACCCCCTCTCGCCGCAGCGAACGCTGGACGACCTTCTGCGGCGTGCCTGGCACCGGCTCAACCTCCGCTTCGCCCCTCATCTCGCAGCCTGGGACCCAGTGCTGTCAGCGATCGATGCCGCGTTGGCCGGCGACGACACCGCCCGTCGGGAGGCCCACCTCGCGCTGGACGACCTCTTGGAATCTCCGGAGTGGAGCCCGCTGGTCCGCATCCTGCGTGGCGTGCTCGAGAACAGGGCTGACGTGCCCGACGACAACCTCCAGCTCCTCCACCATGTGATCGTCTACCGGTTGCTGCACATGCCGACGACCGACGTCGGCATCCCGCCCGGGTTGTGGGTTCTCCAGTCCATGCGGCACCTCCTGTCTAGGGTGGTGGCCGCCGCGAACGGCGACGCGGGGGCGGCGGCCGAGCTTCAGCAGGCCTTGGACGAGCTGCCGGCCGGCGGCGGTGAGCAAGACCCACTTGCCGGGTTCCTGCGCCGACTCGCCTGCGGAGATACGACCGCGCAGGTGATGCCCCGGCTCGACTCCTTCATGGAGAGCGTCGTCCACTGGCTTGACACCCACATCGACCCGGCGGGCCCCCTTCCCGCCACACCTCCGAGCTGACAGTCCGGGCTGGGCCCCGCAGTTCATGAGATCCCTTGCTCCCGCCGTACGAGGGCGCGGGTCCCGGCGTGCTGCCACGCTCGCTGCGCCGGTGGACCAACCTCGGGGAGCCGATGGACCTGTTGGCTTTCGTCACCGCCCGGATGTTCCGGCTCCACGACGGCACCGCGCCCTTGGACATCTGCATCCCCGCCCCGGCGAGTGACCTGGGTTGGGGCTGGACGTATTCGTCGTACTGGGATCTCCCACTGGTCGCCACTGAGATCGGCAGGGCCATGGCGACGGCATCCCGTTGACCGGACGGGTCCGCCGGTGGGTCGGCCCGGCATCCGATGCATACGTACGACCGGGGAGAGTGGCTCCGTGGCTTTCGGCATCTCGCGAGACTTCGCGCTCCGGCTCGTCCGCTCGCGCACGCTCCGCACCCCTGCCATGCCGCGCGTTCAGCGGCAGCCTCCGCGCCCCGCAGTCCGGCCGCCCGACGACCTCCCGGCCCCCTCTGCGCTGGCCGGGACGGCAGGCCAACCGTCTCATCGAGCAGTCCATGGAGGAATGGGATCGCGTAAGCAAGGGCGGCCCACCCACCCGGCGAGCGCGCTTTGGTCCGTGACTGGTCCGGAACAGCCGGTCTGGAGTGGGATACAGGTGGGAGGAACGGTGAAAATCAATGTCCGCGGCGCCTCACCGGCAGCCCATCCCGCCAGGGCGGCACCACCGACCCCGGCAGCGGTGAGGGCACGGTTTCCTGCTCCGCCCCGGTCTCGGCAGTCGACTCGGCGGCAGAGGCTGGCAGAGCCTCGACCAGCTCCTCCCGCGCGATCACCCGCCGGTCCAGCTCGATCTCCGCGGCCTCCAACACCTCAGCCAGCCGCGCGGCTTCCTCCCGCAGACCCTCCACCCGAACCCGGGCAGCCGACTCCCGCTCCTCCAGCATTCCCAGCACCGACGCCACCGCACACCCCTCGACCACGAAGCGGACACAAGACGCCGCATGCCTCCCTCACCCCGAGCCACACCATGCCTGAGCAGCAGAAATCAAGCGATCACGTTCGGTTTAGATACGGCTTCTGAGTCAATCGCATCCCTCTGGGTGCGGTGCGCTTCATGCAACAGCCGACGGCCTGCCGTCCGGCGCCGGACCGGACGGGTGCTCCAACTCGAGGTCGGTGCCGACGGCTGTGTACCCGCAGCCGTCGGCCCGGACCGCGCGGATGCGCAGGCGGTCACCGGGAAGGAGGACGACCAGGGCCAACGGGAAGGAGAGACGTCTGATGTGGTGGGAGGGCCTGGACAGGTTCTCCACTTCCAGGCCATCGGCCTCTGGTGTGACGAGGAGCTCCACGGCACGGACGAGTTCGTCACCGTCGTCCTCGGGCACCCTGCCGGTGTGCACCAGGGACTCGGATTCGGTGACCATTGCCATGGCGTGGCGGGCGAGGATCTCCTCCCGAGCCGCCGGGTCCGTCGGATCGAAACCCAGCAGTCCTCCGCTGAGGTGGTCGCAGTCGGCCCACTCGGTCGCTCCCGTGTCCTCGTCGGAGGCGCGCAGGGAGGAGAACAGCTCCTCCGCGAAGTGCCCGTCGTCCCGGCGGTGGACGAGCAGGACGAATCCGAGGTCGTCCTCGGTCCAGACGTCCGCGACGACCGGGCCGGTGTCGTCGGTCGCCGCTGTGGAGACTGAGTTGAGGGCCTCCTGGGCGATTCTGGCCAGTGGTCGCCTCATGGGCTTGCCTTTCATCTCTTTCTCCTTCCACCTCCGGGCTGTGTACGGGCCGTGCGGAAATGCGGAGGTGGCGCGCCCCTGTGGGACGCGCCACCCATTCAACACTAGGCCGTACAGGTCGTCACTTGGCCATGCAGTTGTCTGTCATGCTCGCTACGTAGCCGCTCCAGCCGAAGACCGCGACCGCGCCGCCCGACCAAATGCGGGTGCCGGGCTTCACCTGGATGTTGTAGTGGACCGCCCACTGGAGCTTCAGGGGGGTGTACCAGCTCTTCTTGCTCTGGAGCTTGACCATCTTGTTACTCCGTCCCGGCTTGACGCCCCAGGTCTCGGCCTGGGTGGCGTTCTTCGCCAGGAAGCGGTTACCGAAGCCCGTCACCTGCACATTGATGTAGTAGCCCATGTACCGGTAGCCGTTCTTGGCGACGCCGCCACCACGCCGGCTGGTGATGATGCGCATACCGTAGCCGTTCCGGATACGGCGAGTGCCGCAGCTCGGGTACAGGCCGTTGATGTCGGTGGAGTTGCACGGGTCGGCGTTGGAGTAGTCGTAGGCGTTGGCCGAACCGCCGTACACCGGGTCGGTCTGCATGAACCGGCCGCGGGACGGGTCGTAGAGCCGGACACCCATGAGCATGAGCCCGCTGGGCGTATCAGAGGGACGCTGCTGCGAACCCAGCCAGCCGTACCGTGTCTGCGTCTGGCCCGAGCGGGCATTGCCGTACTCGTCATTGTCGAGTACGACCGGTGCCTTGCCGGCGTCGAGCGGCAGCTGCAGGGCAATGTCACCGTGGAGGTTGGCGAGCTGCAGCACCGTGTTGCCGGTTTTGTCGGTCGTTGCCCCGAGGGTGCCGGTGACGGTCTCGACGTTGCGGGTCACTGCGCCGGTCGTCGTGTTCTCGACGACCCAGCGCGGGTTGTCGCTGTCGCTGTCGTAGTGGTTCAGCTTGGACGCGGTCTGGGTCCAGTTGCTGCCGCTGCCCGACTCGGCCTTCCAGGATCGGAAGCGGAGGTCGGAGTCCAGCTGCCAGGTCTGCCGCTTGCCGTTCGCGGTCTGCTGGTGGGCGAGGTCGTTGGCGTAGTAGCCGATCGTGCCGTGGTCGGGCGTGGCCGAGGTGCGGCCGAAGGCGTCATACGTCCAGCCCGCGTCACTGGCGCGGTCGGCGGAGTCGTAGGCGTGGGTCTTGGTCGTTCCTCCGGTGGCGGGGCAGTCGGCACCGGGCGTGCCGGTCGCGGTGGTCAGAGAGGTGCGGTTGCTGCGCTGGTCGAAACCGTAGGAGCGGGTGGTGCAGACGGTGTCCGCGGTGTCCTTGACGGTGCTGAGGCGACCTACGTTGTCGTAGGTGTACTTCTGGTCGGACCAGCCCGCCTGAGCGGTGACCTGGCCGTGGACGGATTCGCTGGTCCGGTCGGAGAACACGATCGCGCCGTCGCTGTCCCGCGTGTAGGTCCGCGCGATCGCGGAGCCCGCAGTGTCCCTGGTCTGGGCGAGGGAGTAGCCGCCGGGCAGCTTCTCGCTCACCACACCGCCGTCGGCGTCGTAGGCTGCGGTGAAGTCGCCGGCCACGGAGTCGCTGGTCTTCGTCGGCAGACCGCGCGGCTCGGCCGCGTGGTCGTAGGAGAAGACGACAGCGGACGGGACGGAGTCGGTGGCCTTCAGGGGACGGTCTAGGGCGTCGAACTGCACCTGGGTCTGCCCACCGTCGGCGTCTGTGTAAGAGATCAGACGGGTGAGCTTGTCGTAGACCCGGGTGATCGTCCCGCCAGTGGCGGAGACGGACTTGACCGCTTCGCCGTTGGCCGGGTCGTACTCGATGGTGACCTGGGGAACAGCTGCTCCCACGCCGCCGGTTATCGCGACCTGGGCGGGACGGCCCGCCGCGTCGTGCGTGGTCGTGGTGGTACGGGTGACGCCATTGGCGGTGTCCACGGTCTTCTCCGCGTTGCCCCACCAGTCGTACTCGGTGGTGCTCGTCACCAACTGCGCCGGGTTGGAACCGCCGCCGACGGCGACGCCGGCCGGTCCGGTGGAGCAGGCCTTGCCCGCCCACTCGGGGCGGCCGTTACAGGGACCGGTGCCGGTCGCCGACCAGTAGGTGGTTACCCGGGCTGCCGCGTCGGTGCCGGTCGAGCCGGGCAGCAGCTGCTTGACGACCCGGCCCTGGGCATCGTGGACCGTCTCGGTCGTGAGCGCCTGGCCACCGGGATCCTGGATGGTCTTGACCGAGACGCCCTTGGCCCAGTCGAAGACTGTCTGGGTCTGGCGGGTCTCGCCGTGCACGGTCGGGTGCTCACGAACCTGGGCACCGGCGCTGACCTTGGTGACCTGGTCCTTGAGCGTCGCGGTTCCGTCGGTGGGACGGCCCGTGTCGAACTCGTTGACCGTCCAGGGCCTGGCGGTCACGGAGGTGCCCGCAGGCACCAGCACCGTGGTGCCCGACTTGAGGTCGGCGGTCAGCTCGACCCGGCGCAGAGGGCCGAACTCCTCCAGCTTGCGTGTGCCGTCAGCGTTGTGGACCGACCGGGAGGAGAGCAGCTCGGCCCGCTCCGCACTGGAGAGCTGAGCGATGCCCAGGCCGGCTTGGACGTCCCGGTCCGAAGCTGTGAGGCCGAGGGCGAGGGAGCGGTTGGCCGCGGTGAGCGCGCGCACGGTGTTGCCGAAGCGGTCGTTCTCCGTGGCGGAGATGTGGCCGCCGGGGGCGGCTGCGTTGACCAGGTCGCCGGAAGCGGCCAGGTAGTGGATGCCCGCCCGACGGTACTCGGCCGCGGTCAGCTGTCCGCCGGTGTGCCCGGAAGGCACGGAGTCGGCGGGGAAGACGGCGGTGGCGTCGGTGGGAGCCTGGATCTGTCCCCATGCCTTCACGTCGGCTGCGCCCATCTGGTACGGCGCGGTGGAGCCGGTCAGCGGTACCTCGTACACGACGCTGGTCACGGCCTGTCCCTCGACGGTGTCGACCGTGCCTGGCTTCAGCGCGGCGCGGGACGCCTTGAGGAGCATGCCCTCACCGGCCGTGGGAGAGGTTCCCGCCTTGCCGTACGTGAGGGTCCAGGGCAGTTGCCCGGGAGCGGTGTAGGTGGTGACCCGGCCTGCGGCGTCGTACCCGTAGCTCGTCTTGAGCGCGGGCGAGATCTGCGTCTGCCAGGCCTCCCGCAGGCGGCCCTGGTCGTCGTACGCGTAGGACTGGACCGCCTTCGCCGTGGCGGAGGCGGCACCCGGCGCGGTCGCCCACAGACGGATCTCCTTGACCTGACCGGTGTAGTCACCGAGGGCGGAGCCTGTCGCCGTGGTGGAGGTCGCGTACGCGAACTCCAGGACACGGCAGCCCTTGGTGGCCGGCGTGGCTGCGCACGTGGCCGCCGGAACGGCTGAGTCCTGCGCGATCACACGGTGCGGACGGGCCAGCTTCTTGCCGTCGACGGTCACGGTCTCCGAGACCATGGTGACCGTCGAGTCGCTCTTGCCGTCGAGCATGGTCGACGACACGTTCCAGACGGTGGACGCGGCGTCGAGCTTGCTGAACGCGGTGACCGAGCCGTCGGTGTCGGTCAGGGTGAAGCTGCCCGTGACGCTGCCCTTAAGAGTCAGTTTGGGGGACCCCGGCTCGGCGATCCAGCCGGTCTTCGAAGCGTTCGCCGTGAAGTGGACGGAGTCGCCGGCTCCCGTCACGACGGCCACCGCCGTGTCGGAGATCTTGCGGACGTGGGTGTAATCGGATTCGGTCGTTTCCGCGTTCATCGCCGCGGACCACTGCTTACCGAAGACCGGCACCTGTCCGTCCTGCTCAGCCCCCAGATCGGGAGTCAGCGAGGAGGCGGTGCGGCTGACCGACATCCCGAAGTGAGACGCCTCGGACTCGGACAGTGTGTATTCACCGGTCAGCAGGTTCAACGCGCCCGGTCCGACACGGCCGGGCGCCGCGCCCTGGGCGTTGCGGTCGACGACGACGGTGAGCGGCTGAGTGTTGCCCGTGGCGGAGTTCGGTCCCGTGAATTCGGCCTGGATCTGGACGGTGCCGTCGGGGTTCACGGTGTCAGTGGCGTTCCAGACCAGGTCGCCGTTGCGCCCGTTCTGCAGGGCGACCGGCCAAGTGGCGAGCGGGGTTCCGCCTGAGGTGACGTTCCCGGCCGGGATCTTCACCCACGGGTCTGCCTCGGAGCGGCGCCAGGAGAAGGAGACCTTGTCGTACTTGGCGCCGTCAGCTTCCGCGACCAGAGGCAGGCGCCGCGCGGTGCGCGCACCCTCAGCGGGCTGCACGAAGCCGCCCGGGCCGGCATGGAAGGCGTACTCGATCGCCTCCGACTTGTTGTCGGCCTTGTCGACCTGTCTCACCTGGAGGGTGTGGGTGCCGTTCTTCGGCGGATTGACGCTGATCGCCTTGGCGGCCGTGGAGCCGCCGGTTCCGACCTTGGTCCACGTCACGCCGTCCAGCGACCACTCGACCCAGTTGTGGTCGGTGCCGTTGGGGGTGACGGTGAAGGTTCCGGCCTGGCCGGCGCCCTTGACCCACGCGTCCGACGGGTAGTCGGTGGAGGCAATGCCCGTGGGGGCAGAAGGTGCGGAGCTGTCGACCGTGAAGGTCTTCCACGCCGACCAGCCGAGGTTGTAGTGGGTGCCGTCGTAAGGCGAACTGCGGAACTTGTACGTCTTGCCGTTGGCCAGCACCCCGGCCGGGACGGTGACCGGGGCGGCCTGTCCGGAGGGCACGAACGCCGAGCGCAGGACGTCGCCGACCTGGGTATCGGTGGCCGCGTCGAAGATCTGGTATGCGCCCTGGACGGTGTCACCGTTGGCGTCGACGAACGTGTCGCGCAGAGTCGGCGTCACCGTGTTGACGGTGTAGGCGCCGCCGTAGGAGAAGAACGGCGGACCCGCCTCCTGCTTCGTGCCCGTACGCGGCCGGTAGTTGTAGGTGACCGTCAGCTTGGGGACATTGGCGGAGGCGTTGGCGGAGTTGACGCGCTTCCACTGCTTGGTGTTGTTCTCGTCGGTGGCCCGAAGGCCCATGCTGGAGGACGTCCACTTGTTGTTGGCCCAGTGCTGGACCAGGCTGGTGACGTCGGCGCTGATCCAGCCGTCGGGCTGGGAGGCGCAGCCGGGGTTGCCCTTGGTCTGGGTGGAGGTCGCCATCTTGGTGACCATCGCCGGCTGGTTCGTCCAGCGCGAAGCGGTGGTAGGACCGTTGGAGGTCCACACCTCCCAGGGCTGGGCCGAGCAGTCGGTGTTGCCGGAGTGGAAGTTCCACAGCGACAGCTGAGCACTGGAGACCAGCGCGTCGGAGACCGGAGCGGTGTTCCAGGTGATGAAGGAACGAGCCGTACGGAAGGTGCCGTTACCGTTCTTCGTGCCTGGGTTGCCGAGGTCCAGTTCGGTGTCGGCCGACCAGTCGACCGTCTCGCCCTGCTGGACGTAGGTATCGAAGAGGTTGCCCAGCGACGAGGTCGAGGGGTCGACCGTCACCGGGAACTTCGTCGCAGGGTTGGCGAGGAAGCCGGCGTCAGGCGTGATGACCAGATCGACGCCGCCCTTGGCCTTGACGACCTTCATGGCGACCTTCGCCCGGCGGGTGTGCTCACCGGAGACCGGGTCGACGGTGGCATCCCACATCACGGGCGCCGGCATTGTCGCGGTCTTCTTCGACTTCTTGTCGGTGAACAGCACACTGCCGTCGGCCAGCTCCTCGACCTTCAGGCCCTTCGTCCGCAGCGGCAGAGTGTACGAGAATCCGGCCTCAGGCTTCGCCTTCACCTCGACGAACTGCTCGAAGCCGGTACGGGTCGCCTCGACGACCACGTCCGCTCCAGGAACGGCGCTCTCGTACGTGGCCCGGGTGCCGTCCAGCTTCGGTGCCGGCAGCCCGCCACGCCACTGCAGCGTGATCGCGTCGTCGCCCGTGCCGAGGGTGACAAGGTCGGTCGCGGGGGCGGCCTGCGCCGCCCGCAATGATGTGGCCTTGGCGCCGGACCGGCCCGCCAGCTTGAGACCCTGCGGGTGTGCCTTGGCAGCGACCGAACCGTCGGCCGCCGCAGCGAGGTCGATGTCGACATCACGCCAGCTGCCGTTGCGCGGGTCCTGGAAACGGATGGGACCGGCCGCGATCTCCGTCGTGAGCGAACCGTCGCCGTTCACCCAAGTCGTGGAGGACTCCGTGCGCTCGGACAGTGCCTCCACCCGCTTGCCCGACAGCCTAGCCGCCACCCGGGCGGAGGCGATGTCCCCGGCCTCGGTGGGAGAAGGCCGGTCGACTGCCGCGGACACCGCGGGCCCGGCCGCCATGGCGGCGCTGGTGCCATCGACGAGCGTCACCGCCAGGGCCAAGGCAATGCCGACTGCGGTGTACCGCAGGCCGTGCCCCGCCCACAGCCGCCCGTGCTCGTGTGGCACAGGTCTATGCATGGTCATATGGAACTTTCTTGGTCAGATGCGCAATGGTGCCGCAGACAGCGGCACTTGACAGAACGTTACAAAACACGAAAAGCCCAAAAGTGAATCAAGACTGCACAAGACCCGAGAGGTTCCAATCAATCGCCATGACGTTGGTCACATTTTCGGGGGGGTTTGGATGTGCAGGAGCTCCGCTCGATCAGTGCTATGCGCCGACTGTTCCGCCAGCGATGGGTCATCAGGTTCAAGCCGATCACCCAGCCGTCGCCGTTGTTGCAGGTCTCTACCGCCAGATAGACGGCGAGCCAGTGAGCCTTTTCCGTCATCGCTCTGAGCTGGCCAGGTGCAGGGCGAGGACGGCCTGGACGAGTGCGGTGATGCGGGTGGTCGAGCATCGGATCTTGCGGAGGAGTCGCCGGGCTTTGAGGGTGGCCATGGCCTGCTCGACGAGTGCGCGGATCTTCGCGTGCGAGCGGTTGACGGCCTTCTGACCGGTGGAAAGGGTTTCCCAGCGGTCCCAGTAGGGGGTGCGGACCGTTCCACCGGCACCCTGATAGGCCTTGTCTGCCCAGCAGGTGACGCCGACCTCGGCAAGGGAGTCGACGATGCCGTGTTCGCGGGCCGCGCGGACATCGCGGACGGCGCCGGGCAGGGCCGGCGAGGCCCACAGCAGCCGGCCGAAGGGTCCTCGTGGCGCTCGTGAGGCTGACCCGCAGCCCGTTGCCGATGATCCAGGCCGCTGAGGCGAGCGCGATCGGGTCGTCGGCCTGCTCGGCGGCCATCCGGGCGCGGTCGACGATGACCCAGTACAGCTCGGGCTCGACGATGGGGGCCACGTACTGCTGGGCGACGGCGTAGGTCTCGGAGAGGACCACCGAGGCCCCGCGCTTCTCGGCGCCCTCCGTGGCCCGCACCGTGGCGTGCCCGGCCTCGATCAGGCCGGGCAGCACCGAGGCGACGGCCGTGCGCTGGTCGCGGGCGCGATGCCAGACCTCCCACGCCTGCCGGACCGCCCGGCCAGATGCCCGACGTCTTCCGGCGTGCCGGCCGCGGCGACCAGCGGCGCGTGGATCGCCGACGCAGCGCGCCCACGCCAGGATGGGTGACCTTGCCGCCGTCGTACACCGGCACGGAGGCATCCGCCTGGGGCAACTCGTTGACGTCCTGGCAAGCCAGCACCCGGGCGAGCTGCACGATCATCGCGAGCGACCGGACGGTGCGCTCCCCGCGCTCGACGTTCTCGACCCAGTCCTCACTCCGGCCGACCAGGCCGCCCAGCGCCGAGCGGCGGAGCCCGCGATACTCGCGGCGCCTTCAACAACTCGCCGTCTACCGTCATCTGCACATTGCCATCAGGCATATGAGCCCCCTCAGCAGCTTCCTCACCCTTCTCGGGGAGGACCCCTCGGCCGGCCCGTCCTCGCTGCGGGGCGAACTGGACGACTACGGCCCCGACGGCGGCGACGGCGAGCGGGACGGCGGAAAGGAGTGACGCCGTAGATCGCGCGTGTCACTCCGGATCGTTCCGGATGCCCCGCCCGGCGCTCCCCGTCCTACCCTGTCGACGGCGCCCACCAGACCCGACCAGTCCGGAGCCCGGAGAGCAACGATGCCGACGACTACCACCACCGCCCGCCGTCCCGCCGCCACCGCCCTCGGGCAGTGGGAGCGTCAAGTGCTCTCCGCGGTCGGCTGCGGCCTGCGGGACGACGAGATAGCCGACGCCCTCGCGATCCCCGAGGACGCCGTGGCCGAACTCCTCGCGCGGATACTCGACACCCTCCGGCTCCGCGACCGGGCAGCGGCCATCGTCCACGCCTTCGACTGCGGCCTGGTCGTCCCCGGCCGTGGCACCCGTACGCAGCCGGTGAGCTCGGCGACCCGGCCGGCCGGCCGGGCGACCGGTCCTGCGGTGCGGATCTCCCTGCTCGGACCGGTGCGGGCGTGGCACGACGGGCGGCCGCTGAACCTGGGGCATCCGCGCCAGCAGGCGGTGCTCGCGACCCTGGCGCTGTGCGCGGGGCGGTCCCTGAGCCGGCAGGAACTGCTCGACGACGTCTGGGGCACGGAGCCGCCGGTGGCGAACGTGGTGCCGGTGTACGTCTACCGCCTGCGCAAGACCCTGCGCATCGGTGACAGTCCCGGCTCGGTCATCGAGCACGCCCGGCACGGATACCGGCTCGTCCCGGGCGCGGTCGACGTGGACGTGACGCGGATGGAGGAGCTCCTCGTCGGCATCGGCACGGCCGAGCGCGCGGGTGAACCGGCCGAGGCGGTCCGCCTGTGCGCCCAGGCCCTCGACCTGTTCCGCGGGGAACCGCTGGCCGGTCTGCCCGGGCCGCTCGCCGAGCTGGAGCGGCTGCGGCTCACCCGGCGCAGGATCGCCGTCGTCCAGCGCAAGGTGGAGTGCCAGCTGCGGCTCGGCCAGGATGCCGAGGCCATCTCCGAGCTGTTCGCCCTGTCCGCCGCGCACCCCCTGGACGAGCCGGTGGCCGCGCTGCTGATGCGGGCGCTGTACCGCGACGGCCGCCAGGCCGACGCCCTCACCGTGTTCGACCGGGCCCGCCGCGGCCTCGCCGACGAACTGGGCGTCTCCCCCGGCCGGACCCTGCGGCGGACGCACGAGATGATCCTGCGCGGTGACGAGATCGGCCTCGGCCTCACTCCCTCGGCCGGTCGCACCGCTTTCGCGTGATCACCAGGACGCGGGATACCAGGCGCCGTTGTACCACTGCTCGTTGGCGACGTCGTTGTGGAAGTCCATGTTGAAGTCGTTGGGGTAGTTCCTCACGTGGTTGCCGGGGTAGGTCCAGATTCCGGCGGACTCGTCGCACACGTAGTCCCAGTGGCAGATGGTCTTGACCGGCACATTACCGAAGAACCGGTCGGCACCGGCCAGCGGGGCGCCGACGATTCCGCCGAAGGGGACGGATCCGCCGTTGGCGCCGGGATTTCCCTGCCGCTTCGGGTCGGCGATGAGAATGGCGTTGACATTGCCGAACGTCTGCCAGTTCTCGGTGACCCAGATGTGGACGACCGCAGCGCCCAGCGAGTATCCGCCCATCTTCACGTGCTGCCACGGGCACGCGGCCCGCTGGTCACGGACCAGCCGGTTCAGCTCGTTGACACCGGCCCGGGCGCTCGCGCCGTTGGGAATCTGGGTCGGATATCCCACGTGCTGCTGGATGTTGCCGTAGAAGCCGTCGCTGTTCCACGAGCTTCCCGTACCGCCGACGACGATCGTGTACGTGCCCTCGCACGGAGCCGTCGCCGCCGCCTGCGCCGTGGCGCCCTGCGTCACCGAAATCCCGGCCGTCAGCAGAATTCCGGCCAGCGCGGCCTTGATCCTCTTCGCTCGCATGTCGATCCTCCCGTGTGTTCGGCCTGCGTGCAACGAGATTGGCAGCGGCCGATGACATCCCGATGAAATGCGCTCGGGAATCGATTCCATCGGCATTTCATCGGTGCCTCCTACTGTCGGCCGCCGACCACCTGAATGCATGACGGAAGGCACACGATGAGAGGAACCGGCTTCACACGCGTGCTCGGCAGACTGGCCCTGCTGGTCGGCGTCTGGGCACTGGTCGTCGGGTTGACGGCCTCGGTCGCCGTGGCCCTGCCCGACCCCGGACCGGCCCCGCGCGACGACCACTACGGCGTTTCCCGGTACTTCAGGGGACCGGACGCCCTGCTCCTACCGACCGAGCCCTGCGACCCGGCCGGCCCTTCGGCCGCCGACGGCATCATGGCCGGCCAGCTCAACCCCCAGCTGGGGGCGCGGATGGCGGGCCTACTGACGCCCTACAGGATGTCCTGTGCGCGGATGGTCACCAAGGCGGTCAAGGACCGGGGGCTCAACCCGAGGGCCGCGGCCATCGCGATCGCCACGGTCATCGTGGAGACCGACATCAACAACTACTCCCAGGCCGTCGACCACACGAGCATCGGGCTGTTCCAGCAGCAGGACTGGTGGGGCAGCAAGGCGCAGCGGCTGGACCCGGTCTACGCCACCAACGCGTTCCTCGACGCGATGGAGGACATGTTCCCCGGCGGCTCGTGGAACGACGTGGCGATCGGGGACGTGTGCTGGCAGGTGCAGCGGCCGCGCGAGGACCTGCGGTACAAGTACGGCCTGGAGGCGGGCGACGCCGTGATCATCGCCAACGCGCTCTGGTCCGGGATGAGCACGGGTCCCCGGCACCCGTACGGCTCCGGGCGGGTGGTGTCGGGCCGGTCCGCCGACGGACGCCTGGAGGCCTTCGCGGCGGGCGCCGACGGCGTCTACCACTCGTGGCAGAACGAGGTGAACGGCGGTTGGGCGCCATGGCGGTTCGCAGGCGGCCCGGGCGACGCCCAGCTGGCGGTGGCCGCCAACGCCGACGGCCGACTGGAGCTGTTCGCGCTGTCGGGCAGCACGCTCGACCACATGTGGCAGACCGGGCCCAGTGCGGGGTGGTCCGGCTGGGCGACCTTCGGCACCGGCGGGTACCGGCTGGCGGCGGGCAACAACGCCGACGGCCGTATCGAGGTGTTCGCCTCCAACGCCGAAGGCGTGTTCCACCGCTGGCAGACCGCGCCGAGCGGCGGCTGGTCCGGCTGGACAGGGACCGGTGGTGGCCCGGCGAACGCGCGGCTCGCCATGGAGAACGCGCCCGACGGACGGCTCGAGGTGTTCGCGCTGTCGGACTCGACCTTCGGGCACCTGTACCAGATGGGCGTCAACGGCGACTGGTCCGCCTGGGAGCACTTCGGCGAGGGCGGGCACGCCGTGACCGCGAGCCACAACCAGGACGGCAGGCTGGAGGTGTTCGCCTCCAACGCCGGCGGGGTGTTCCACCGCTGGCAGACCAGCCCCACCACATGGTCGGAATGGACGGGCACGGGCACCGGGGGGCTGCCCAACGCCGAGCTGGCCACCTCGCGGTCGGTCGACGGCCGGGTGGAGGTGTTCGCGATCAACGCCGACGCGGCCAGCCACTCCTGGCAGACCGCCCCCAACGCGCCCTTCTCGCCGTGGGAGAACTTCGGCACCGGAGGCACTGCGATCGGCGCGAGCAACAACGCCGACGGCCGCATCGAGGTGTTCGGCACCAGCAGTGCCGGTGTCTACCACCGGTGGCAGACCGGGTTCGCCAGCTGGTCGCAATGGGGCTGGCTGAACGGCCCCGGCCCGGCGGTCGGCAGGCCCGCCGCGCCCGCCCGGTCCGCCGCCGCGCCCGCTCGGAGCGCGCCCGTCGGCCGGCCCGTACCGGCGGTCGGCTAGACGTGTCCGCCGGCGGACCGTACAGGCCCGCCGGCGGATGGTGTGAGCCCGCCGTCGTCCCGTACCGCTCGTGCGGTACGGGACGACGGCGGGCTCATGGCGTCAGGAGGCGAAGTGCCTCTCCAGCCGGGGAACCAGGTCCCGGAGGTCCTCCTCCCAGCAGCCGGCGTTGTGGCCGCCGTTGCACAGGGTGCCCCAGCCGGAACCGTCGCCGTAGTTCACGTAGTGGTACGACATGCCCAGCGCGTCCATGGCGTTCTTGACGTGCTTGGCCGCGCCCTCCAGCCAGAACTCCAGGTCGGTGACCGAGCCTCCGCCGTTGCCCACGTAGATCGAGACCCCGATCCCGCCCTGCTTGATCCGGTCCATGTGCTGCGAGGGGTCGACCTCGTTGAACCGCCAGTCGGCGTTGAACACCGGGTACGGCGAGCCGAACGCGGCGTCGCTGTCCACGGAGGGCTCGTAGGCGACGAGGGAGGCGACGACGGCCAGGCGCAGGTCCATGGACCGCACCGACAGGTCGATGTCGCCGGACAGGGACGCGGTCTGGCTGAAGAGGTCCGGGCGCGCCTGGGCGTAGTGGAGGGCTCCGAACCCGCCCATCGAGACACCGGCGACGGCCCTGGCCTTCTTGGTGGCGATGGTCCGCAGGTTGGCGTCGATGAACGGGATCACCTGCTTGAGGTGGAAGTTCTCCCAGTTCTGGGCACCGGCGGCGGTCTTCTGGTTGAGCCAGTTGGCGTACCAGCCCCGGGCGCCGCCGTCCGGGATGACGGTGATCATCCGGTCGGACATGCGCAGCGCCGGATAGTTCTGCTGGATCGGGTCGTCGGGTGATCCGTGCAGGAAGTACATCACCGGATAGCGCCGGTTCGGGTCGTCGTAGTAGGTCTTCGGCAGGATGATCTTGATGTGCTGTTCCTCCGCGACCTCGGGCGTGGTCACGGTCAGGTAGAACTCCGTCGCGTTGCCCGTCGCCGTGCCGACCTGCGTCAGGCCGAACCCGTTCGCCATCGGGGGCGGCGTGCCGTCGTCGGCGGCCTGTGCCGAGGCCGCCGGTATGACCGTGACCACGGCCAGGACGGCGAACACCCATGCCAGCGCCGTGCGCCGGACGTTCGCTGTTCCTCTCACTGTGCTCCCTCTCTTGTGATGCTCTGTCTGCGCTTCGGATTCCGTGCGTCGGATCAGTCGAGGACCTTGACCACCAGGGCCGGTGACGCCGCGATCTGTTCCTCGGTGAACCGCTCGGTCACCCACTGGCCGGCCGAGAAGAGCCTGGTCTGGTCGGCGTGGTGCGGCGAGTTCGGGTCGGCCGACTGGGAGTAGGCCAGGACGGAGCGGGTCTGCGGCGGCCCTTCGGCGGTGAACCGGACCTGCTGGATGAAACTGGACCCGAAGACGACGTCCGTCTTTCCGTCGACCTGGCCCATGGTGATGACGTTGAGTACGCCCAGTTCGCCGATCATTCCGTGGATCGGAATCTGCTCGCCGCCGCGGGTGACCTTCTGGACGTCCGAGAGCGGCGCGTTCAACGGAATGCCCGCCTTGCGCATCGCGAGGACGGCCCGGCCGAACGCGTCGCGGACGGCGGAGCTGCCGGAGTCCAGCGAATTCGGTGTGTGTACCGGGTCCTTGGGGTCGAAGGGGACCCGCCAGGGGAGCTTCTCGATGCCCTGTCCGCCCTGCAGGGAGGCCCAGTAGTTCGCGAATAGCAGGGAACCCCGGCTGTCCGCCGTGTAGTCGTGGCTCTTCCAGGCGGCCAGGATCGGGCACGCCTCGCTCACGTTGACCAGGGTGCCGTCCACGAGGATGAGCCCGAAGGGCACGCTCTTGCACATCGCCACGGTGGCGTCGAGGGCGAGGTCGGCCGCTCGGCTGTTGTCGGCGAACAGCAGCTTCCCCATGGTCTCCGGGGTGAAGCCCCTGCCCGGCAGCCCGTCCGTGCCGTCGATCCGCTTCCGGGCGGCCAGGATGAGCTCCTGGGTGCGCAGCGAGCGGGGTGCCTGGGCGTCGCCCATCACCCGGGGGAAGGTCAGCGGCTGGTCGGGGTTGGCCAGCCAGGCGCTGTCGTTGGCGTTGCCCACGAAGTCGTCCCGGATCAGGCGGGGTTGCTTGCGCGGGTCGAGGAGTCCCGGCGCGACCGCGTTCGGGTCGTCGGGCCAGTCGCACGCGCTCCGCTTGCCGTCGAAGATGGAGATCGGCGGCACGTTCGGCAGCCTCAGCGGCTGGTTGAAGAGGAGTTGGCCGGTCATCGTGAGACACGACTGGGCGTGCGCGTCGGTGATGTTCGCGGTGGCCTGGATGTCCGCGTACAACGCCTTGCCCTTGCGGTCCGCGGCGATCGTGTTGAAGAAGGGGACGCCCTGCGTGGTCTCCAGGGTGTTGACGACGTCTTCGACGTCCTTGGCCTGGTCGAGACGGAACCAGGTGTTCAGCGCCCGCAGGTTGTTCATGTTGACGTCGCGCACGGCGTGCGCGCTGACCACCCAGGGCAGCGACACCCCCTGCATCGACGTGGTGACGGGGCCGTACCGGGTGGACCACAGGGTCCTGGTGACCTTGCCGAGGGAGCCGTCCGACTTTCGCACGTCGACGGTGACCTGCTGCGAGGTCATCTGTTCCCAGACGCCGTCGACGAGGTACTTGGTGGGGTTGAGCGGATCCACCTGGACGTCGAAGAGCCCGAACGGGGCGACCGTGGCGACCGTGTGGCTCCAGGCGACGTCGGCGTTGTACCCGATGTTCACCGCGGGGAGTCCCAGGAGGCTCGCCCCGGAGACGTTGACCTTGCCCGGGATGGTGAGATGGCTCTGCCACATCCGGTTCTTGCCCTGCCACGGGAAGTGCGGGTTGGCCAGCAGCATGCCGGTGCCGCCGGAGACGCCCTGCGAGCCGACGGCCAGCGCGTTGCTGCCCATGCTCTGCTGCCGGCTCACCGCCAGCGCGGAACTGATCTTCGCCGCGGTCTCCTTGGGCGAGGACGCGGGTTTCGCGGGGGCGGACGCCGCCCCCGGGGGCGCGGCGTCGACCTGGCCGTCGAGGAGCGCGTCGGCGCTGCCCATGATGATCTCGGCGTGCGCGTGCCGGTAGACGTCGAGTTCCGTGATCGGCCGCACCCAGGCGGCGCCCCGGCAGGCCGGGTCGGTAAGGGCGTCGGCGCCCGTCTCGGACAGGTACCGGTTGTATCCCTGGACGTAGCCCCGGATGGCCTCCTTGACCTCGGGCTCCGGGCCGTCGGGGGCGGGCTGTGCGATCAGCCGCTCCACCACCCCGTCGTCCTTGATCCGCTGGAAGTACAGGTCGCTCTTGAGATTGGTGGTGGTGTTCTGGTTCTGGCCGGGGCTCGCCCTGCCGTCGGGCCCCAGATGGCGGGACCTCTGGGCGTTGACCATCAGATAGGTGTCGGCCAGGGTGCAGATGTTGTCCTTGGCCGCCGCGTATCCGTAGCCGGTGCCCAGGCCCTCCCAGTCCGAGGCGATGATGTGCGGGATGCCGTACTCGGTGTACCGGATGGTCGGCCTGTCCGGTCCCGCCGCCGGCCGGGTGGCGGCCGTGGAGCCCGTGGCGGCCATCGTGCTCATCACCGCGACGGCGGCCGCCACCGCCATCGGCCGCCTCGCTCTTGCTCGCGTCCGTGCCATCGGCCCGTCCTCCCCTTCGTACCGCTCCTCGTGCGAACGCGGTCACGCTAGGAAGGGGCGATGAAATCCCGATGATGGACCGCCGCCGACGGGCGATCCGGTACCCGAGGCGGGGCCGGCTGTCACCCCGTAACCTTCCGGGGTCTCCGGGCCGTCGGGGCGTTGCTACGTTCCCTACCGCCCGCTCGCGCCACCCGGTCGGCGGCCCGCGCCCCTGGAGGAGCTTCCTGTGCTTCGTGGACTTTCCCGCCGCGCGGTGAGCTCCGTGCTCGCGGCGTCGGCCGCCCTGCTGCTGCCGGCCCTGGTGCCCGCTGCGGCCCCGGCCGCAGCCCGGACCACCGCTTCCACCACGTCCGTCCGATCCACCGCGTCCGTCCGATCCACCGTTCCCGCCGCTTCGGTCGCATCAGCCGCTTCCACCGCGGCGTGCCCGGCGGCGGGGCCCGTGTCCCAGCACTTCCACTCCGGGCACAACGGCGTCGACGTCGCCAACGGGGTGGGGACGCCGATCTACGCCGTGTCCGACGGCGAGGTGACCATCTCCGGGTACGAGCCGGGCTACGGCCAGTGGATCCGGATCCAGCAGCCCGACGGGCGGATCTCCGAGTACGGGCACATGTCCCGGCGGGACGTCTTCGCCGGCGACCGTGTCGTGGCCGGCCAGCAGATCGCCCTGATGGGTTCGGAGGGGAACTCCACCGGCCCCCACCTGCATCTGCGGATCTGGGGGGACTCGTCCGCCTCCTACGGCGTCGACCCCGAGGTCTATCTCGCCGAACGCGGCGTCGTGCTGCCCTGCACCCCGGGCACGGGGCCGCGGCCGAAGCCGCTCGTGTATCCGTCGGAGTCGGGCCGGGTCGTGTCGGCGCGGTCGGCGGACGGGCGTCTGGAGGTGTTCGCGGCCGGGGCCGACGGCATCCACCACGCCTGGCAGCGGGAGGCCAACGGCGACTGGTCGCCCTGGGAGTCGCTGGGCGGTCCCGCCGGCGCCGAGCTCGCGCTCGCGCCCAACGCCGACGGCCGGCTGGAGCTGTTCGCGCTCAACGGGACCACCTTCCAGCACCGTTGGCAGCTGAGCCCGTCCGGCGGCTGGTCGCACTGGGAGGGCTTCGGCGAGGGCGGCCGGGACACCGCGGCCGGAGTCAACGCGGACGGCCGCATCGAGGTCTACGCCTCCGGCCCGGTCGGGCTGTTCCACCGGTATCAGCTCGCCCCCAACGGCGGCTGGTCGGGCTGGGAGTCCACGGGCGGCGGCCCCGCCGACAGCCGTGTGGAGATGGGGAAGGCTCCCGACGGACGCCTTGAGGTCTTCGCCCTCAACGGCACCACCTTCCAGCACCGCTACCAGACCGCGCCCAGCGGCGGCTGGTCCGCGTGGGGCCCGTTCGGCGAAGGCGGCCACGACCTGACCGTCGACCACAACGCCGACGGCCGCCTGGAGGTCTTCGCCTCGGGTCCGGTCGGCGTGTTCCACCGGTACCAGACCGGGCCCTCGGGCTGGTCGGGCTGGGAACGCACCGGCGGCCCGGCCGACGCGCAGCTCACCAGCGAACGCACTCCCGACGGCCGCGTCGAGGTCTTCGCCATGAACGGCACCACCGCCATGCACAGTTGGCAGACCGCCGTCAACGCCCCCTACAGTGACTGGGCCCCCTTCGGCTCCGGCGGTACGGAGGTCACCGCCGCCTCCAACGCCGACGGCCGGATCGAGGTCTTCGGGACCAATCCCTCCGGAACCTTCCACATCTGGCAGACCGGGTTCTCCAGCTGGTCCGGCTGGGAGTGGCTGGGCGGCTCCCCCGGCCCCGGCCAGGGCTGACCGCTCACCCGGAGGGATCAGATCCGTGTTTCCGATCAGCAGACGGAGTGTGCTGCGGGGTGTGGCCGGAGCCGGGACGCTGCCCCTGCTCGGCCTGTCCCGGGCCGTCGCCTCGCCCACCGGTGACGCCCCGGCGCCCTCGTGGGTCGGCGCGGGCCCCTTCGCGTACGTCCACGACCCGTCGACCCCCGCCGGCCCGCGCTACCTCAACGACCACACGCTGATCAGGGCGCGGGGCCGCTGGCACGTCTTCGGCATCGTCGGCGACAGCGCGCCGCGCGGCGAGGCGCCGGACAGCTCGGCGGAGATCTCCTTCGCCCACGCCTCCACCCCGGGCCCGCTGGGTCCGTGGACCACTCACGCCGACGCCCTCACCGTCGACCGGTCCTACTTCGGCGAGGAGCACCTGTGGGCGCCGCACGTCGTCGAGGCCGACGGCACGTTCTGGATGTTCTACGCCGCAGGCGGCGCGAGCGGGGCGGCCGTCAACCTGGCCACGTCGACCGATCTGTTCACGTGGACCCGCGTACCGTCCGGCCCGCTGTTCCGGGGCCTCGCGGCGCGTGACCCGATGGTGCTGCGGGTGGGGGACGAGTGGGTCATGTACTACACGGAGCTCTCCGGGCCGGGCGGGCACCACGTCGTTGCCCACCGGCGGTCCGCCGACCTGACGCACTGGAGCGAGCCGGGCGTCGCCTTCACCGACGCGAGCACGAACGCGACCGTCTCGGTCACCGAGTCGCCGTACGTCGTCCGGCGGGACGGCTGGTACTACCTGTTCATCGGCCCGCGGGGCGGCTACGAGGGAACCGACGTACTGGCGTCGCGGGACCCCTTCCGCTTCGAACTCGCCGGGTACGCGGGGCATGTGGCCGGTCACGCCGTCGAGGTCATCGACGACGGGGGCACCTGGTACGCGAGCGCGGCCGGCTGGTTCCGCAACGGACTGTTCCTCGCGCCGCTCCAGTGGCGTGACACTCCGGTCCCGTGGCAGAGCCCCGACCACCCGGTGGCCGGGCTCGACGTGCACGGCCGCCTCACGCTGTTCGCGCTCGACGCCGCCGACCGCTCGATGCTGCGGCGCGTCCAGCTCGACCCGTACGGCGACGGCTGGTCGGAGTGGGAGCCGTTCGGCGGCCCGGCGGGCGCGGTTCCCTCCCTCGGCCGCGACACCGACGGGAGGCTGGAGGTGTTCTCGATCGCCCCGGGCGGCACCCACCTGAACCTCCGCGTGCAGCGCCCGGACGGCGGGTGGCACGACTGGGAGGGGTTCGGCGGCCCGGCCGGCGCCGCGCCCGCCGTCGCCCGTGACGCGGCCGGCCGGCTGGAGGTCTTCGCCCTCAGCCCGGGCGGCGCGTCCTTCGCACGGCGCCGGCAGCGGTCGCGCGGGGCACTGGCCTGGGATCCGTGGGAACCCGGCTTCGGTCCGGCGGCGGGCGCGCCACCTGTGGTCGCGGCGAACGCCGACGGCAGGCTCGAGGTGTTCGCCCTCGCGCCCGGCGGCGCCGGGATCGTCCACCGGTGGCAGGAGACCCCCGGCGGGCCGTGGACCCCGGCATGGCACCCGTACGGCACCGCGGCGGGCTCCGCGCCCCGGGTGGCCGAGGACGGCAGCGGCCGGCTCGCGGTCGCCGCGATCGGGCCGTCGGGCGTCGGGACCTTCACCCGGCGGCAGACCGCGCCGAGCGGCGGCTGGGACGCGTGGCTGCCGATGTTCGGATGGAGCGCCGCCGCCCCGGCGTTCGCCGCCAACGCCGACGGCCGCCTGGAGGCGTTCTCGCTCGCTCCGGGCGGCGCTCGGCTGAGTCACCGCTGGCAGCTCGCTCCGGGCGGTGACTGGGGCCCCGAGCGGGAGTTCGGCGAGGCCGGCGTCCGGCTCGTCGCCACCCCCGCGGCCGTACGCGACCCGGCCGGGCGGCTGCACGTCTTCGCCGTGACCGCCGCGGGGCGGATCCGGACCCGTGTCCAGGAGCGGCCGAGCGGCGAGTGGCGGCCGTGGACCTCCTTCGGCGAGCGTGCGGTGGCGCCGCTGGTGTCGCATGCTCCCGCCCTGTGAGCGGAGCGTACGGATCTCGCCACGTGAACGGTGACATAGGCCGCCCCCGGACACCTGTGAGGGCCCCGGACCCGGATTCCGCCCGCCGTTCACGGTGACGTTGCCCACCTTGTACGGCCCCGGGCCCGGCGGCGGCGGCCGGCCCCGGCCCGGCCGGTCCGCCGCTCCGGCGGCCCGCGGACACGGCCCGTCTCCCGCTCTCCCCGGTGCACGCTCCACGTCCCAACTGCTCGGCGGAGGACCGGAAACAGTCCCACATGGCGGCTCATTTCACGGCGCCGACATGACCTGGGCCGGCGAGAAGGTCCCCGGCGGTCCGCGTCGCACGGAGTCACGGGGGGAGAGGCTCCGGGGCGCCCCGCGCACCGTCGTGGCGGGCGGCTCCGGCCGCCGGGCGGCCCGTCCGGACGAGGTGGCCAAAGTGCGACGGTGAACTCCCCCTACGGATGAGTATCGTTCGGTTCGTCCGAGAGTACGGCCGGGGGAACGGGGGAACAGGTGAGCGGCGTAGTCGTCCATCTGCCGCGAGGTACGGGAGGCGCCGACGGCGGCGAGCCGGGCGGGGACGCGGTGACGCTCCGGCTCGGCCCGGGCGAGGTGGCCCGCTTCGGACGGGGCTCCGCCGCGGTCCCCGTCGAGCTGGTCCTGGACGACCCGGCGATCTCGCGACTCGCCGGGGAGATCCGGGTGACCCAGGACCACTGGCAGCTGACGAACTACAGCGCCGGCCACAGCTATCTGGTGGAGAACCCGGAGGGCGCGGGCGAGTACCTGAGGATTCCGCCGCGCCGGGTCGGGGCGCCCATCCCGTTCGAGTTCTCCCGGGTGGTGCTGCCCACCCGGGGTGACGCCACCGTCTCCTTCCAGGTGTTCGCCCCCGACCATGTGTTCCTCGACCCGGAGGCCACGGACGTCCCCTGGGGGAACAGCACGGTGACCGCGTACTCCCTGGACGAGACGGCCACGTACTTCCTCGTTCTCGTCGCGCTCTGCGAGCCGCGTCTGCGGGACCAGTCCCGGGTCGCGGTGCCCACCACCCCGCAGATCGTCGAGCGGCTCAGGGGGCACGTCACGTGCGGCACGCTGACCGCTCGGGCGGTCAGTTCGCACATCGACTACCTGGCCGAGGAGAAGCTGCGCATCGCGGGCCCCGCCACCGGGGAGTCCGGCAAGGGGGACCGCCGCAACGGCAAGCGGGAGGAGATCGTCGGGCTCGCCCTGCGGTTCGGGCTCGTGCGTGAGGAGCACCTCGCGCTGCTGCCGCCCCTGACGGGGGCCGGCGGGCGGGAGCGGCAGGGCGCGTCGTGACCTCCCCGGGCGTCCCGGGAGGCATCGCGGGGCACGACCGTACGGACGAACTCCCGCCCGGCTACCGGGTGGGAGGCTGGGTGGTCTCCGAATTGATCGGGTCCGGGGGGTGGTCCACCGTCTACGCGGCGCGGCCGGCCGACGGGCCCGCGGGCCCCGCCGAGGTCGCGCTCAAGATCATGCCGACCGCGGGACTCGCACCCCGGCAGGCGCGCAGGATCATGGAGTCCGCCCGCCGCGAGGTCGAGCTCGGGAGCAGGGTCGGGCATCCCCGGCTGATCGGTCTCCTCGGCTCGTTCGTGCTCGCGGCGCCCGACCGGCCCGCCGTGGACGGCGCGATCGTGCTCGTGATGGAACGGGCCTCCGGCAGCCTGCGCGAACTCCTCGACGCGGGGGTGCCCGAGGCGGACCGGGGACCGCTGATCGCGGGAATCTGCGAGGGGCTCGCGCATCTCCACCGGTCGGGCTGGGTCCACGCCGACCTCAAGCCGGAGAACGTCCTGCTGGGTGCCGACCGCTCGGTGAAGCTGTCGGACTTCGGCCTCGCGACCGAGCTCACGGGGACCCACGGGTACGCCCCGCCGATGGGCACCCTGGACTATCTGCCGCCCGAGCGCTGGCGGGCGCCCCTCGGCGAACTCGGCGTCCGGATCAGGCCGACCGCGGACATCTGGGCCTTGGGCATCGTCGTCCACGAGGTGTTCTCGTCGGGCGGTTCGCCGTTCTCCGGCGCCACGCCGGTGGCGCGAGGCGCCGCGGTCCAGGAGTACGGCGAGGGGCGGGCGCCGCTGCGGATGGACCACGCGGTGCCGCCGTTCTGGCGGGAGCTGGCCGCCGACTGTCTCGCCCCGACCCACGAGGCGCGGGCGCCGCACACCGCCGAGAGCCTGCTCGCCCGCATCGCCGGCCGTCAGAAGACGCCCGCCGGCGGGCGTCAGCGGGTCCGGGCCCGCGCCGCCGTCCTCGCGACCGCGATGTGCGGGGTCGCCGCCGCGGCCCTGTGCTCGGACGCGGTGCGGCCGGTCGGGTCCGTGCCGCCCGACGTCCTGGGCGCGACGGCCGGCACGATCCGGGTGTTCAACGCGGAGCGGAGTTGCCGCGAGCGGGTCGACCGGCACCCCGGGTGCAGCCTGGGGCTGGCGATCGATCCCGTACGGCCGTACACGGCGGACAACGTCGTGCCGACCAGGGTGTGGCACGGCGATGTGCTCGCCGCCGACTGCCAGGTCCCCGACGGGCAGCCCATCGTCGACGAGGAGGCCCGGTGGTCCACCCGCTGGTTCCGCGTCCGGCTCCCTTCCGGGTCTGGTCCCCCGGTGGCCTGGCTGCCCGCCGTGCGCACCAAGGAGCGGCCGGCGCTGCCGGAGTGCCCGCGCCCGACGGCCTGAGCCGGAGGTGCGGGGACGCGCGTACCCCCGGGAGAGCTGCTTCCCGGGGGTACGCGAAGGTTCACGCCGTACGGTGTACGGTCAGTTCGCTTTCACAGGGGCTGGCCCGGAAATGGTCCGGATCTTGGCCGGCGGTGCCTGCGGTACGGCCGGAAGATCCGAACCGATACCGGAAGTCAGGCAGCGACGAGCTCCCGCTCGCGGTCCGGCGCATCGACCTTGGGCTTCTTGTTCGGCAGCGAGAGCCGGAAGACCTTGTGCCACGCGGAGAACACCTGCTTGGGCAGGGGCCCGGTGACGTACTCCAGCTCGTACTTCTCGAACAGCGCGCGCACCTTCACCGCGACCTCGGCGTACCGGTTGCTCGGCAGGTCCGGGAACAGGTGGTGCTCGATCTGGTGCGACAGGTTGCCGGTCATGAAGTGCATGGCCCTGCTGCCGCTGATGTTCGCCGAGCCCATCATCTGGCGCAGGTACCACTGGCCGCGCGTCTCGCCCTTGATCGACCGGCGCTCGAAGACCTGGACGCCCTCGGGGAAGTGCCCGCACATGATCACCGAGTGGGACCAGATGTTGCGGACCAGGTTCGCTGTGAACGTCGCGGCGAGCGTGGTGAGGAAGGACGGGCCCGACAGCAGCGGGTGGATCACGTAGTCCTTGAGCACCTGCTTGCGGATCTTGCGGCCCACGGCCCTGGCCCGCGCCCGGAACTCCGGGTCCTTGCGGCGGCGCTTGTGCAGGTTCTTGCCGAGCTCCAGGTCGTACGCCGCGATGCCGTACTCGAAGAAGCAGGCGTTGATGAAGTTCCACAACGGCTGGCCGAGGTGGAACGGGTGCCACTTCTGGTCCTCGTCGACGCGCATGATGCCGTAGCCGAGGTCGTTGTCCTTGCCGATCACGTTGGTGTACGTGTGGTGCAGCTCGTTGTGCGAATGCCTCCACTGGTCGGACGGCGATACGTGATCCCACTCCCAGGTGGTGGAATGGATCTTCGGGTCCCGCATCCAGTCCCACTGGCCGTGCAGGATGTTGTGCCCGATCTCCATGTTGTCCATGATCTTCGCCACGGACAGTCCGGCCGTGCCGATCAGCCAAGCGGGCGGGAAGAAGGAGAACAGCAGCACGCCCCTGCTGACCAGCTCCAGCTTGCGCTGCGCCGAGATGACCTTGCGGATGTAGGCGGCGTCCTTCTCGCCCCGGCCGGCGATCACCTCGTCGCGGATCGCGTCCAGCTCGCGGCCGAGCTCCTCGATCTGCTCCGCGGTCAGGTGGGCGGTGGGGTCGATGGCGGTCAAGGTGCTCCTACCGTTCGATGTCACAGGGGCCCGCCGCGGCGGACACGCAGGTCTGGATGAGGACGCCCGGCTCGGCCTCGGTGATCTCGCCGGTGCGCAGGTCGCGGACGGCGCCCGCCTTGAGCGGCGTGACGCAGCCGAAGCAGATGCCCATGCGGCACCCGGACGGCATGAGCACGCCGGCCTCCTCGCCGACGTCCAGCAGCGGCGTGGCGCCGTCCGCCTCGACGGTCTTGCCGGTGGCGCTGAAGGTGACCTCGCCGCCGTCACCGGCGACGACGAGGGCGGCACGGAAACGTTCGGTGTGCAGGCGCTCTGCGACGCCGTGTTCGCTCCAGAACTCCTCGGCGGCGTCGAGCAGGCCCGCGGGTCCGCAGGCCCAGGTCTCGCGCTCGGCCCAGTCGGGTACCAGTTCGGCGAGACGGGTGATGTCGAGCACGCCGTCCGTGTCCGTGTGCACCTCGGTGAGCTGCAGCTTCCCGTCCGCGACCAGGTCGTGCAGTTCGTCACGGAAGATCACGTCCTGTGGGCGTGGCGCGCTGTGGACCATGACGACGTCGTCGAACTCGGTGTCACGCAGCATGCCCATCACAGGCGTGATGCCGCTGCCGGCCGTCAGGTAGAGCACCTTGGCGGGCCGGGCCCGCGGCAGTACGAAGTCGCCGGTGGGCTGGTCGAGCTGGACCAGCGTGCCCGGCTGTGCCCTGCGGACCAGGTGGTTGCTGACCTTGCCGTCCGGGATCGCCTTCACGGTGATCGTGACGCGGCCGTCCCGGCGGTTCGCCGGCGAGGTGATGGAGTAGGCGCGCCACAGGCGCCTGCCGTCGACGTCGACCCCGATCCGCACGTACTGGCCGGCCGTGTGACCGCGCCAGCCCTTTCCCGGCCTGATCACGATGGTCGCGGCGTCCCCCGTCTCGGGGTGCACGGCCTCGATGCGCCCCCGCAGGTCCGCGCCCGCACGCAGCGGGCTGACCAGGTCGAGGTAGTCCGACGGCAGCAGCGGCGTCGTGACCATCTCCAGCAGTTTCCACGCCCTACTGCGGAGGGCTGCACTCGTCATGACCCCAGCTTGATGCGCCTCACGGCGTAAAGTCCTGACCGCAGGACGTAAATCTGGCCGGCTGAATTGTTCGCAGGGAATAAAAGACATGAGCCATCCGATCCGGAGGGTCACCGAACCGGCTCTGGACCCGACAACGGTCACCGCACTCCGGGCCGCGCTGACGACCACCGCCGACGAGGTCGTCCAGGCGATCATCGACGAGGTCCCTCCCTACGCCAACGCCCTTTCGGGCCGCATGGGCGTCACCATCCGCCGAGCGGTCCGCACCGCCCTGGGGCACTATCTGGACCTCGCGAGCGGGAACGCCACGGGCGGCGACGCCGGTGACGCGGCCTACGAGCTGGGCCGGGGCGAGGTGCGCGACGGGCGTTCGATGGACGCCCTGCTCAGTGCCTACCGCGTCGGCGCCCGCGTGGCCTGGCGATGCCTGGCAGCGGGTGCCGTACCCGCAGGTCTGCCCGCCGCCGAGGTCGCCAAGTTCGCCGAGCTGACCTTCGCCTACATCGACGAGCTCTCCGCCGCCAGCGCCGCGGGCCACGCCGACGAACTGGCCGCCCGGGGCCGGGACCACGAGCGCCACCTGGAACACCTGGCCCGCGACCTCCTCGCCGGCGCGAGCCAGGATGTGCTGCTGGCCGCTGTTCAACGGGCCGGGTGGCAGCCCCCCGTTACGCTGACCGCCGTCCTGCTGCCCGCCGCCCAGACCCGGCCCGCCTACCGCACGCTCGACCCGGGCACCCTCGTCCTCGACGACCTGCCGGACGCCTACGGCGTGCTGCTCGTCCCCGATGCCGACCGGTCGCACCTCTTGCGGCAGCTGACCGACCGCACCGCCGTGGTGGGCCCGGCCCGGCCATGGACCCGTGCGTCCGCCTCGTACGCACGAGCCGCACGCGCGCGCTCCCTCTCCCCGGATATCCGGGACACCGAGGACCACCTGCCCGAGCTGGTGCTGAGCGCCGACGCGGACGCGTTCGCAGACCTGCGGGCCCGGGCCCTCGCACCGTTGCGGACCTTGCCTGTCGCGACCGCACGGCGGATGGAGGAGACGTTGCGGGCGTGGTTGCTTCACCACGGCAGGCGGGACGAGGTGGCGGCGGCGTTGTTCGTCCATCCTCAGACCGTCCGGTACCGGATGTCGCAGCTGCGGGAGCTGTTTCCGGATCTCGCATCGCCACACCGGGTCCTCGAGCTGACGCTGGCGGTCGGTCTTCGGGCCGGCTGACGCGTACCGCGATCGGGGGAGAGGAGGAACAGAAAGAGTTGGCACCCGTGTCGAGCGGGTCGCGCCGACGGCGCCTGACGGGCGAAAGCCCAGGTCAGTCGCCGTCTTTCAGGCTCTAAAAGAAGCCGAGCTTCTTCGGCGAGTAGCTGACCAGCAGGTTCTTCGTCTGCTGGTAGTGGTCCAGCATCATCTTGTGGGTCTCCCGGCCGATGCCGGACTGCTTGTATCCCCCGAAGGCGGCGTGCGCGGACTTTGATGAAAATCCGTATACGTGGAAGGTGGCTGACCAGGCATGATGACGGAAACGCAGTGGCTTGATCACTGGTTGCAACGATCTCCAGCCCTTTCAGGGGAGACCCTGGAGCGACTTATGGAGCACCTGACCGAGGATGAAGACGAGTGACCACCGATCTGCGCCGTCACTCTGAGCTGGCGAGGCTCGAAGCTGGCTCGGGCAGCAGACCACGGAGATGACCGAAGGCCCAGTTGTCGACAGCATCGGGGTACCCGTTGATCCAGTCCGTCGGCGGCGGGTCGTGCGGTTCAGCCAGGCCGTGGCACCACTGCGAGATGATGTTGTCGCCGGGCGCGAGATCCGTCACGGCGGCGCGCAGCTTGACGGCGTGCCGAAGGATGAGGTCGTGGTCCACGCACCAGATGGCGCCGATTGAGGCGCCTTCATGGGCGATCCAGTTTCGGGCCTGCCTGGCCTTGTGCAGGGTGTCCATGTCCATGGTCCGGCCCATTGCGTGTGCGGCCAGGCCGTGCAGCGTGCCGCCCAGCAGCTTGTCGGCGGGGACTGAGGCGACGGCCTCTTCGAAGGTCATGGTCGGGTCGGTTTGGTGGGCGGTGATCAGGTTGCCGACACGGAGCACATACTGAGCCTTTTCCAACCTCAGGTCGAGGCGTGGTGAAGGACGAGCGCGGTCTTCACGAGGCCGGCCCCGGGGGCCTGCACCAGGAAGGGGCCCCTCGTCCGTTCGTTCAGGAAGCGCGGATCGCCCGATCGATCTCCGCGCCCGTGCGGGCCACGATGACGGGCCACTCGTCCCTGAGAGCGGCAGGCAGAAGGTCGCGGTCTTCTTCCCGCTGAATCATGGTTGGTCCGCCAGGGACGACGAGCACGGCGTCCAGTCGGCGCAGCAGGGCGGCCAGGAGGTCCATGATTCCGCCGCCTCCGAAGCGGTTGAAGGTGATGTTGTCCGGGCTGGAGAACACATCCGCCTCCTCCATATCCGCCGTACGCACATGCAGGAAGTTCGTCTGGGGGTCCCGTGCCACCACGTAAGGATCGAAGACCTCGTGCGCAGCACTCATGTCCAACTGTGTCGGCTCACCGTTCTCGAACCGGCACACGAAAATGTCGAAACTCATGGAGTCTTTTCTATCCTCGGGTCGAGGCGTGGTGAAGGACGACGGCCTACCTCAGTTTGTGCAGTTCCGGTGCAGGGCGAGGATCGCCTGGACGAGCCGGGTGATGCTGTTGGTGCTGCAGCGGAGCTTGCGTAGCAGGCGCCAGGTTTTCGGGGTGGCCATGGCCTGCTCGCCCAGGGCCCGGATGCGCGCGTGGGCGATGTTGACGGCTTGCTGACCTGCGGACAGTCGCTCCCACCGGCCGCGGAAGGGCACCCGGACGGTGCCGCCAGCGCCCTGGTAGCCCTTGTCGGCCCAGCAGGCCAGGCCGACGACGGTAAGGGCATCGATGATGCCATGGCTGCGGGCCGCCTTGATGTCGTGGACGGCGCCGGGCAGAGCGGGCGAGGCCCACAGCAGGCGGCCGAACGGGTCTGCGAGGACCTGCACGTTCATGCCGTGCTTCTTGTGCTTCCCGGAATGAACGGGCGGTCGGCGTCGATCGCCAGCAGCGTACCGTCGAGGATCACGAACGCCTTGTGGGATGCGGCCTTGACCGCACTCACCAGGTCCGGGGCGAGTGCGGCCAGGACCTCGACGGCCTCGGCGATGTACCGGTAGGCGGTGGTGGTGCCGACGCCGAAGCCGGCCGCAAGCCGGGCGTAGGTGTGCCCGCACCGCAGGGGGTTGCGCGGACTACGTCGCCGCCTTCGGGGAGAACGTGCTCGTGATCGAGTACACCGACCAGGGCATGGGACGGGCTTGCCGGGGCTGGGGCGACAGGATCACCATGGTCCGTCGTGACCTGCACCTCGTGTCCGATGAGGAGAAAGGCCAGCGCTACGAGCGCTGCCCCGCGTCCTGACCGGCGGCGGGCGAGGAGGATCCGGCGGATCTCCGGGGGAGCGCCGTCCACGCGCAGCAGGCGTACGCCGTCCGGAAGGACCAGGGCCATGCGGGCCGGGGCGGTGGTCACGCCGGCTCCGCAGGCAACGAGCCGGAGTCTGGTCAGCCAGTCGCTGGTGGTGTGGGCGATGCGGGGCCGTCCGGGCAGGCCGGGCCAGACGCCGAGCTGAGGTTCGGCGTCCGAGGGCGGGGCGGCGATCCAGGGGGTTTCGGCGAGTTCGTCGACGTGCGCGGTGGTCCGGGCTGCGAACGGGCCGGTGGCCGGTGCGGCGACGAGGAGTTCGGTGTCCCCGACCGCGTCGATGTGCAGCCGCGGCGACTCGCCGCCCGCAGGCCGGTGCGGCGGGCGGGAGGTCAGCAGGGCAAGGTCGAGGGTGCCCGCGCGCAGGGCCCGGAGCAGACCGGGGGTGGTGCCGTCGCGGTTGGTAACGGTGAGGCCGGGGATGGTGGCCTTGAGGCGGGCGAGGAGCGGGGGCAGCAGTACTGCCCCCGCGCTGGGGAACACACCCCGAGCCGTACGGTGCGCGATTCCGCGTCCACGTGTGCCAGTTCCTGCTCGGCGGCCTCGACGGCGTTCAGGATCGTTCGGGCGTGCCGGAGCAGGGCCAGGCCCGGTCCGGGTCGGCTCGGGGGACGGCGTGCTCACCCGCCTGCGTCTCGGAGATGGCCGCAGGCGAGCGGCGGTCCCGGCAGCTGCGACGACCTCCCCCCTGCCCGGACCCTTCCCCGGGTCTGGGGCCGCGGCCACGGGCCGGGGGGAGGCTTCGCCGCCCGTGACGGTCTGAGGGCCATCAGCGTCCCCATCTTCTCCACGTACCGTTCGGCCGCTGCGGCGCCGAGTGCCCGGTGATCGGCGAAGTGGCGGTGGGCTGGGTTGTGCGAGGTGTCGACCGGCTCGCGGAACAGACCCGTGCGGTACGGGGCATCGCGGGAGCCCGTAGGGCCTGCGTGACGGCGGGTCAGGTGTCGAGCCCTCTGTCGTCTGCGGGCAGCAGGTCCCGGGCTCGGCGCTCCATCAGGACCGGCAGGTACGTGCGCACGCGGGCGTACCTGAGTTCTTCGTAGGCGGTCCACACCGAGTCGTGGACCAGACGCGCGTCCAGCCGGGGGGTGCGCCTTCACCAGGCGTTCGGTCACCTCGCGGATGGTGCGGTCGTCATCATCGGGTTCCGTCACCGGGAGCACCTCGGTCTTCCGTCGGAGATCGCGTCCTCCAGTCTTGTGGGGGCGCCTGCGGCACGAAAGTCGATCTTGCGCCGCTCTGCTCGGCTCCTCGTCGAGGCCGGCACGCCGCCTCCAGCCGTTCGGAGATGACCCATTGCTCGAGCCGGATGCCGGCCCGGCCCAGAACCGTGTACAGCTGGCGCCGGGAGACGGCGTGTGCGCGGGCGATGCGGTCCGCGGTGAGGACGGGTCCGGTCAGATGGCGGCGGATGTAGGCCATGATCCGGGGGACGAGGGAGTCGTCCATGACGGTGCGGGCGCGCCGGTCGTCCTCGCCGTGTGCCGCCGAGGTGAGCAGCGCCCGTACCAGCTCAGTGGTGGCGTTGCCGAGGGCGGCGGCCGCGGGGTCGGTCTCCAGGCCGCCGGGGTCCTTCCACAGGGCGCGCAGGTGGGCCAGGACCAGGTCGTGCAGCGGACTGGACCGCAGGCGTTCCGAGGCACGTACGACGGTGTCCACCGGCACGCCGAGATGCTCCATGTCGATGGTGACGGCCCGCGACGCCCCCTCGCCGGACCAGCCGTAGCGCCTGGGGGCGAGTTCGTGGAAGACGGCGATGTCGTCCGGGCCCAGCAGGTAGCGCCGGCCGGCGCTCTCGGCACGGTGGATGCCCCGGGTCTGCAGCGAGACCGAGACGACGGGCCGCTCGCGGTGCCATCGGACGTGCCGGGCCGTGCGCCGGACCTCGAATCCGGTGCTCCGCATGTCGAACAGGTCCAGCGGACCGAGGCGCCAGCCTTCGAAGCGGGCTCGGATCCCCGTTTCGGGCGATTCGTGGATCACCTGGTTCGGCACGGAGGTGTCGGTCAGTGCGTGGTGAAAGGCGTCCGGACGCTCCTTCGGAGCGAAGCCGTCCAGGTCCAGCAGAAGCATGAAGTCCCGCTCTCGGCGCAGTCGTTGGCGCCCGTCTCAGTCTGAGGCACGGGCGTCGGTGGTCGGATCGTGCACGCACAGGCCAGATCCGTGCACGTACGGGACCGACGACCGTCCCGATCACCTCTAGTTTTCGGACCGCCCCCGCAGCACTGGAGCGGGGGACCGGCGCGGCCCGGCACCCTCGGGCCAACCGCGCCCTCTCGTCCGTCCGCTTCGAAGGAAGGCCCGATCATGACCGACCCGCACCCGCCCGCCCCCGTCACCCCGGTCCTGGAGAAGCCCGCGGCCGACTTCGCTCGGGCCACGGCCACGCCGCCGTTCCTCTTCCAGATCCCGCCGGCCGAGGGCCGCAAGACCGTCGACGAAGTCCAGTCCGGCCCGGTCCAGCTGCCGGCGGTCGACGAGGAGTGGGTGACTGTGCCGGGCGGACCGACCGGCGAGGTCCGTGCCCGCCTCGTGCGCCCGGCCGGCTCCGAGGGCCGGCTCCCGGTCGTCGTCTACCTCCACGGCGCGGGCTGGGTGTTCGGCAACGCCCATACCCACGACCGGCTCGTGCGGGAGCTCGCCGTCGGGGCCGGGGCGGCCGTCGTCTTCCCCGAGTACGACCTGTCGCCCGAGCACCGCTACCCGGTGGCCATCGAGCAGAACTGGACCGTGGCCCGCTGGGTCGTCACCGACGGAGCCGGGCACGGGCTGGACGCCTCCCGTATCGCGGTGGCCGGTGATTCGGTCGGCGGCAACATGAGCGCGGCGCTCACCCTGATGGCCAAGGAGCGCGGTGGCCTGGACCTGCTCCAGCAGGTCCTGTTCTACCCGGTCACCGACGCGAGCTTCGACACCGGCTCCTACCGCCAGTTCGCCGAAGGGTACTTCCTCCGCCGCGACGGCATGCATTGGTTCTGGGACCAGTACACCACCGACCCGGCCGACCGCGCCCGGATCACCGCCTCCCCGCTGCGGGCCACCACCGAGCAGCTCACCGGCCTGCCCCCGGCCCTGGTCATCACCGCCGAGGCCGACGTCCTGCGCGACGAGGGGGAGGCGTACGCCAACAGGCTGCGCGCCGCCGGCGTGCCCGTCACCGCCGTGCGCTACCAGGGCATCATCCATGACTTCGTCATGCTCAACGCGCTGCGCGAGACCCACGCCGCGCAGTCGGCCATCGACCTCGCCGCCGCCACCCTGCGGCGGGCCCTGGCTGATGGCTGAGCCGGGCCCGCGGCCGCTCGCCGAGGACGATCCGTACGGCGGCGGGCGGCACTTCGAGGCCGACCTGCGCCGCATGACCCGGATCAACCTGCGGCCGATCGCCTCCCCGATGCCACTGGGCTTCTACACCGTGGCGATCGCCTCGGTCATCGTCGGCTGCTTCCAGCTGGGCGTCTTCGACGAGGACGCCCGCCGCGCCGTCGGGCTGGCGATCCTGCCGGCGTTCGTTCTGCAGCTGACGGTGAGCTGGTTCGCGCTGGGCGCCCGAGACGTGGCGGCGGCCACCCTGATGGCCTGCTTCTCGGGGCTGTGGCTGGCGAACTCGCTGACCCTGGTGCTGGACCCGCCGGACGGGGCGCGGGTCCTGGGGGTCCTGAGCGCCGTGTTCGCGCTGTTCGCGTTGCTGATGGCGTCGGTGGCGGGCCGCAAGCGGGCGTTGTGGCTGGTCCTGGCCGTGGCCGTGCCCCGGTTCGCGGTGGCGGCGGCCGCGGGCCTGAGCGGATCCGGGTGGGTGGGCACCCTCTCCGGAGCACTCGGCCTGCTCCTCGCCGCCGTCGCCCTGTACGCGGCGTTCGCGCTGATGCTGGAGGACATGCGAGGCCGGCAGGTGCTGCCGATCGGCCGCAGCGCGCCGGCCCACCATGCCGTCGAGGGCAGTCTGTCCGTCCAGCTGCGCGACCTCGAACGCCAGGCCGGGGTCCGGCGCACCCTCTAATGGGTCTCGTCGGGCCGTAGGAGACTACGGTTCGTAGCTGCCAGCGGGTGAGCACTCCGTACCTCCGAGCCATTGCGAGTTCTGTGGTCAGACCGTGCCCCCGTTGGTCGGCCGGGAGGCCTGACTGCTGATGGGATGGCGTGCCCGCCCGGTGGTTGGGCGTGAGCACTTGATCCATTAGAGAGCGAGCCGTGCCTTCCGCGGGCTGCACGTCATGATCGGACGAGAGCGAGGGGGCGGGTGCTGATGCTGTTCATCGGCGACGACTGGGCCGAAGACCACCACGATGTCGAGATCCAAGACGAGGCAGGCCGCAAGCTCGCCACCGCGCGGCTACCGGAAGGCGTGGAGGGCATCGCGAAGCTTCACACCCTCGTCGCCCGGCACAGTGGCGAAGACCCGGAATCCGCCCAGGTGATGGTCGGGATCGAGACCGATCGGGGGCCTTGGGTGCAGGCGCTGATCGCAGCCGGCTACCGCATCTACGCGGTCAACCCCCGACAGGCGGCGCGGTTTAAGGAGCGGTACGGCACCTCCGGGGCCAAGAGCGACAAGGGAGACGCCCACGCGCTGGCGGACATGGTCCGCATCGACGGTGACCAGCTGCGGCCGGTCGCCGGAGACAGCGACCAGGCCCAGGCGATCAAGGTCGTCGCCCGCGCCCACCAGACCCTGATCTGGGAACGCACCCGCGCCTTCCAGCGCCTGCGCAACACGCTGCGCGAGTACTTCCCCGGCGCGCTGACCGCCTACGCCTCCCTGGAATTGACCAGCACCGACGCACTGGAACTGCTGCTCAAGGCCCCGACGCCCGAGCAGGCTGCGAAGCTGACCAAGCAGCAGATCACCGCCGTCCTGGCCCGGCACCGCCGCCGCAACCGGGACCAGAGGGCCGCCGCGATCCAGGCCGGCCTGCGCGAGCCGCAGCTCGGTGTCGCCGCACCGGTCGCCGCCGCCTACGCCGCGGCGGCGACCGCACACGCCAACCTGCTGATCGCGCTGAACGAACAGATAGCTGCGATGGAAGAGCAGGTGAGCGCGCATTTTCTCGCGCACCCGGACGCTGAGATCTACCTGTCGATGCCCGGCATCGGCGCGATCACCGGCGCCCGGGTGCTGGCCGAGTTCGGGGACGACCCCACCCGCTACACCTCCGCCAAGGCCCGCAAGAACTACGCGGGCACCAGCCCGATCACCCGCGCCTCCGGCAGGACCCACGCCGTCCACGCCCGCCACGCGCGCAACGACCGCCTCGCCGACGCCCTCCACCGGCAGGCGTTCTCCGCCATCAACACCTCGCCCGGCGCCCGGCGCTACTACGACAAGCAACGCGCTCGCGACGCCGGCTACAACCCCGCCCTGCGCCAGCTCGGCAACCGGCTCGTCGGCATCCTCCACGGGTGTCTCAAGACCCGCACCCCCTACGACGAGGCCACCGCGTGGTCACACCACGCAACCCTCGCCACCTCCGCTTGACATCCCTGCGCCATGGGATGTCTGACCCGTCCCTTCCTGGCCAGAACGCGCGGACACCGGAACTTCCCCTGCCCTGCCGTGAGGCTCCACCGAAAGCGAGTGCCATGACCAGCATGCCCGTCGGCGGGATCACTCCCGCCCACAGCGCCCCGGACGGAGGGCACGCCGAACTCGTCCTGCGGAACGGGAAGATACACACCCAGGATCCCGCCCGGCCGTCCGCGACGGCGCTCGCCGTCCGCGACGGCCGGATCACCGCTCTCGGCGACGACGGCGACATCGCCGGCCTCGTCGGACCTGCCACCCGGGTCGTCGACGCGCTCGGCCGCCGTGTCGTCCCCGGTCTGAACGACTCCCACCTGCACGTCATCCGTGGCGGGCTCAACTACGTCCTGGAGCTGCGCTGGGACGGCGTCACCTCGCTGCGCCGGGCGCTGGCCATGTTGCGCGAACAGGCCGGGCGCACCCCCAAGGGCCAGTGGATCCGGGTCGTCGGCAGCTGGAGCGCGGACCAGTTCGCCGAACGCCGGATGCCCACCCCGACGGAACTGACCGCCGCCGCGCCGGACACCCCGGTGTTCGTGCTGCACCTGTACCAGTCCGCGATCCTCAACCGCGCCGCAGTCCGGGCCGCCGGCTTCACCAGGGACAGCCCGGATCCTCAGGGCGGGCAGATCGTCCGGCACCGCGACGGCCCCCCCAACGGGCTGCTGCTCGCCGCTCCCAGCGTGCTGATCCTGTACTCCACCCTGGCCGAGGCACCCGCGCTCGACCCGGCCGAGCGGAAGACCTCCACCCGTCACTTCCTGCGCGAGCTGAACCGGTTCGGCCTGACCTCGGCCGTGGACGCCGCCGGCGGCTTCCAGAGCTTCCCGGAGAACTACGCCACCGTCACCGAGCTCGCCCGCGACGGCGAACTCAGCGTGCGCATCGGCTATCACCTCTTCCCGCAGATCGCCGGCCAGGAGCTGGCCGACCTGCGCCGCTGGACCGCGACCGTCCGCCCCGGCGACGGGGACGCCTGGCTCAAGCTCAACGGAGCGGGAGAGAACCTCACCTGGGCGGCCGCCGACTTCGAGAACTTCTCCGAGCCCCGGCCCGAACTCGCGACCGGCTACGAGACCGAGTTCGAGCAGGCGGTCCGCCTCCTGACCGAACACGGCTGGGGATTCCGGCTCCACGCCACCTACGACGAGACCATCCGCCGCGACCTGGCCGTCTTCGACAAGCTCGCCGCCGACGGGCTCTTCCCCGCCGGGAACCGCTGGCTCTTCGACCACGCCGAGACCGTCTCCGAGCAGAGCCTGGAGCGCGTCGCGGAACTCGGCGGCGGCATCTGCGTACAGAACCGGATGTCCTTCCAGGGCCGCGCGTTCGCCGAGCGGTACGGGGCCCAGGCCGCCGCCGCGGCGCCGCCGGTCACGGCCATGCTGAGGCTCGGCATCCCCGTGGGCGCCGGAACGGACGCCACCCGCGTCTCCTCGTACAACCCCTGGGTCGCCCTGCACTGGCTGGTGACCGGCCGCACCGTCGGCGGCCTCGCGCTCCGTCCCGGCGACGAGCTCCTCTCGCGCGAACAGGCCCTGGAGCTGTACACGGTCGGCGGTGCCCGCGTCACCGGCGAGGCCGCCGACAAGGGCGTCCTCGCCGAGGGTCGGTTCGCCGACTTCGCTGTCCTGTCCCAGGACTACCTCATGGTGCCCGCCGCGGACATCCCGTACATCGAGTCCGTGCTGACGGTGGCCGGCGGACGGATCGTCCACGCCGCCGACACCTACGAGGGCCTCGACGAGGAGATACCGCCCGTCAGCCCCGCGTGGAGCCCGGTCGCCCACTACGGCGGCTACCAGACCGCCCCGCCGCCCGCCGTCCCCGGGGCCCGCCAGGCCGACCTGCTGGCCGAGGCCGCCGCCGAGTCCGAGGAGCACCGGCGCTGGCGGGCGGCCCGCGGGGACGTTCCCGCACAGCCCGCTCAGATGAACGACCCGTGCTTCGGGCCGTGACACCGCCCGGACCACCCACCACCTCCCCTGCCCGACCACCGAGAGGACCCCTCATGACCGACTTCGCGTTCGACGTCGACTCCGTGCACGCCGGCCCCAGCCCGGACCTGCTCACCCCCGACAACGCGATGATGCTGTTCGTCGACCACCAGCCGCAGATGTTCTTCGGCGCCGCGAGCACCGACCGCGTCGCCGTCATCAACGCCACCGTCGGCCTGGCCAAGGACGGCTACGAGTAGCCCCTGTTCCTCGTCATCACAGCCTCCGTCCTCGCACTCACCGGCCCCGGACGCCACTCGGCCGACCACGCCCTGGGCCTGCTGCCCTGGCCCGCCTGGGCAGCCGCGGCCGCCATTCCAGTCGGCGTACTGAGCGGCCTGGCCGGCCGCGCACTGCTGCACCGGCCCACCCCGCCCCTCCAAGGAGACAGCCTTTGATGCCCCCGCACTCCTCCCTCTCGCGACGCAGCGTGCTGGCCGGTGCCACCGCCGCGGCCGCCGGCACCCTCGGGATGACCGCGACCTCCCCCGCCGCGGCCGCGAACACAGGGCATGAAACGGCGGAGCGCGGCACCGGGCGGACCATCGTGCTCGTCCACGGCGCCTTCGCCGACGCCTCCAGCTGGCAACCCGTCACCGAACGCCTCCAGCGCCACGGCCACGAGGTGGTCGCCGTCCCCAATCCGCTCCGCTGCCTGGCCCACGACGCCGCACATCTCGCTGCCCGCCTCGCCGCCCTCCCCGGCCCCATCGTGCTGGCCGGGCACTCCTACGGCGGCGCCGTCATCACCCGGGCCGCCGCCACCGCGCCCCATGTCAAGGCTCCCGTCTACATCTCCGCCTTCATGCCGGACGCCGGAGAGGTCCTGGGCGAACTCGCCGGCCGCTTCCCCGGCTCACAGCTCGAACCGGCCCTCACCGCCGTACCCACCCCCGCCCCCGACGGCACCCCCGGCCTTGATCTCTACATCCGGCCCGACCGGTACCACGACGTCTTCGCCCAGGACGCACCGCGCTCTGTCACCCGCGTCCTGGCCGCCGGCCAGCGCCCACTCACCGCGACCGCGTTCACCGACCGCTGCACCGCCGCGGTCTGGCACACCCTCCCCACCTGGACGCTCGTCTCCACGCGCGACCGGGGCATCGCACCCGAGCTCCAGCGCTTCCAGGCCCGACGAGCGGGCTCAAGGACCACCGAGGTCCCCACCTCCCACCTGCCGATGTACAGCAGGCCCGACGCCGTCACCTCCCTCATCCGGGCCGCCACCCGCACCCTGTGATCCACCGTTCCGTCCGTACTGCAAGGAGCCTGTCGTGAACCCACCCTCCTCCAGCCCCTCCTACGCCCGCGACCTCGCCCAGATCGAGGCCGCCAACGCCACCGGCCGGATCCCGGCCGTTTTCGTCCACGGTCTCTGGCTGCTGCCCACCAGCTGGCAGCGGTGGGCCACCGTGTTCGAGGAGGCCGGCTTCGCACCCGTGCTGCCGGGCTGGCCCGACGACCCCGAAACGGTCGACGAGGCCCACGCCCACCCCGAGGTGTTCGCAGGCAAGAGCGTCGGTCAGGTCGCCGACCACTTCTGCGACCTGATCGGCAAACTCGACCGCACGCCCGTCGTCATCGGCCACTCCTTCGGCGGCCTGATCACCCAGATCGCCGCCGGACGAGGCCTGTCCCGGGCATCCGTCGCCATCGACCCCGCCCCCTTCCGCGGCGTGCTGCCCCTGCCGCTGTCCTCGTTGCGCGCGGCGAGCGCCGTCCTGGGCAACCCCGCCAACTACCACCGCGCCGTACCGCTCACCTACGAGCAGTTTCGCTACGCCTTCGCCAACGCCGTGCCCGAGGAAGAGGCCCGCGAGCTGTACGCCACGTACGCCGTCCCTGCCCCCGGCGAGCCCCTCTTCCAGGCCGCCGCCGCCAACCTCAACCCGTGGACCGAGGCGGCCGTCGACACCACCAACGCCGACCGCGGCCCCCTTTTGATCATTTCCGGGGAGAAGGACCACACCGTCCCCTGGGCCATCGCCAACGCCTCCTACAAGTGTCGACGGTCAGCGTTTTCCCCAGCGGTGACTGGTTTCGCGTCAGGTAATTCCCCACCCATGCGGTCACGTTTCCCCAAGGGGGCGCCGACCTCGCGGGCCTTGAGCGTTGTCAGCTGAGAGTGCGGGGCCCACGCGCGACGAGCGGGCGGCCGTCGTCCTCGGGTAGCACAGCAATGAAGCGCCAGGCGCCGTCTTCGACGCGTGCCAGGCCGAGGTTCGTGGTGGTGTTGAAGGCCTCGATGGCGGGCTCGGCCCCCTCGGTCAGCGAGTCGAGGTCTGCGTAGTGTCTGGCCAGGGTTGCGGCGGGACCGCGGAGCCATAGGCCCACTTTCACCCCTCTGCGCAAGGCGGCGAGTAGGTCGTCGCGGCCCTGTCCCGGGTCGGCGGCCTGGAGCCTGTCGTGAAGTCGCTCTTGAGCACACGGCTTTGTCGGAGCCGCTTCGGCCCGCTGGCGGCATTCCGGACACGCCTGCGGTTCTGCTGGTTCAAAGAGATGCATATAGCGGGTGACCTGGTGCTCCGGAATGCCGCAGAGCGTCCCGCTCTCGGCCATCGCATGTTCGACGCCGGGAACGCTTGTCAGCTCGCCGGCACCGAAGCTGGCTGCCTCCCGTGCGGTCGCGAAGGACCATCCGCCATCTGGGGCATGAATCACGCGGGCGAGCATGCCACAGCTATCTGTCCTGGTCAGCCCGGTTTCGCGGCGGGGACGTTCCCTCAATGAGTGGTTTGAAAGCTGATGAGGCTTGCGCCCCGAATCGTTCAGGATCCCCTTGGGCATGTCCGTGCCGGGTTGAGGGTCCTGACCGTCGTGGAGTCGTCACCGTCCCTCGACCGAAGGCCGAGAGGTCGGCGGACATTCCGGATGGCAAGGAGAACGTTCAAGGTGGTCGATGTCGTCGAGATCTACGTCCACTGGTATGCGGGCCGGTCGAAGAACCAGCTCGCGGCCTCGTTGGGGGTGGACCGAAAGACGGTCAGGAAGTATCTGGCGCCGGCGGAGGAGGCCGGGCTCGCCCCGGGTGGGCCGCCGATGAGCGAGGCGGACTGGGCCAAGCTGCTGAAGGTCTGGTTCCCGGACCTGGCGAGCCGCCGGTTGAACCAGGTGACATGGGCGGAGATCGAACCGCACCGCGAGTACGTCAAGGGCCTGCTGGAGACCACCACAGTCACCACGATCCACCAGCGCCTGCGGGACGAGGGGAAGTTGACGGTGTCGCTTTCGACGTTCCGCCGGTGGGTGACCGAGAACCTGCCCGATGAGTCGGCCCGGTCTCGGGTGACGGTGCTGCGGGACGACGTGGAGCCGGGCTCAGAGGCCCAGATCGACTACGGCTTCCTCGGCCAGTGGATCAACCCGGCCACCGGGAAGCGGCACCGGATCTGGGCATTCGTGATGGTGCTGCCCAGCTCACGGCACATGTTCGTGCGACCGGTCGTCCACATGGACCAGCACGCCTGGACCCAGGCCCACGTCGAAGCGTTTCGCTTCTTCGGGGGTGTCCCGCGCCGGCTGGTGCCCGACAACCTGCGCACGGCCGTGGACCGGCCGGACCTCTACGACCCGAAGATCAACAAGTCGTATGCCGAGCTCGCGACCTACTACAGCACGCTGGTCGACCCGGCCCGCGCGGCGAAGCCGAAGGACAAACCGCGGGTTGAGCGGCCGATGCCCTATGTCCGTGACTCGTTCTGGAGCGGGCGGCAGTTCACCTCGGTCGAGCAGATGCAGGCCGAGGCCGTGACCTGGGCGAGCGGGACCGCAGGCCGCAGGCAGTGCCGGCCGCTGGGAGGGGCATCGCCGCTGGCGGTGTTCGAGGCGGTCGAGTCGGCGGCCCTGCTGCCGCTGCCGGACAAGCCGTTCGTGCTGGCCCGCTGGTCGACCGCGACCGTGGGCCCGGACATCCACATCAAGGTCGGCCGCACCCTCTACTCGGTGCCCTGGAAGCTGATCGGCCGCAAGGTCGATGTCCGCTCGACCACGACCATGGTCCAGGTCTTCCACGACGGCGACCTCGTCAAGACCCACGCCGCCCTTGACCAGGGAAAACGCACCGATTCGGGCGACTACCCGCCGGAGAAGATCGCGTTTCAGATGAAGACGCCGATGTGGTGCCGCAGCCAGGCGTCTGAGGTCGGCGACGCCTGCCGCGAGGTGATCGACCTGCTGCTGGAGGTCAACGCGCTCTACCGGCTCCGCGCGGCCCAGGGGATCCTCGGCCTGCGGAAGAAGTACGGCGACCAGCGCCTGGAGGCCGCCTGCACCAAGGCGATCACGGTCGGCGACCCATCCTACCGCACCATCAAGGGCATCCTGATCGCCGGGACCGAGACCGACCCCGAGCCGGAGACCGGCGACGCCGGGGCCGCGGCCTTCCTCCACGGCCCCGAGGGCCTGTTCGCCGCGAGCATCCCCTCCCAGATCTCTGACGAACTCCACGACGACCCCGGTCACGATGACGCCGGCGATGCCGAGGAGGCCGCCCGATGAGCGTGCTGGACACCGCCCTGCGCGAGTCGCTCAAGACGCTTCGGCTGTCGGGGATGCTTGAGACCCTGGACGCCCGGCTGGCCCAGGCCCACGGCGGCGAGCTCGGACACCTGGACTTCCTTCAGGTCCTCTGCCAGGACGAGATCACCCGCCGCGAGACCGTGGCCTTCCAACGACGGCTCCAACGCGCGAAGTTCGAGCAGCAGGTGACCCTGGAGGAGTTCGACTTCACCGCCTCCTCCAAGCTGCCCGCGGCCCAGATCCGGGACCTGGCCGCACTGCGCTGGCTCCACGCCGGAGAGTCGGTGATCTTGTTCGGGCCCGTCGGCGTCGGCAAAACACACGTCGCCCAGGCCCTCGGCCATCTCTCCGTCCGGCAGGGCGCGAACGTCCGGTTCGCCAAGACCAGCCGGATCCTGGCCGAGCTGGCCGGCGGCCACGCGGACCGCACCTGGGACAAGCGCATGCGCGAGCTCATCCGCCCCGACGTCCTGATCCTCGACGACTTCGCCATGCGCCAACTGACTGCGGCCCAGGCCGACGACCTCTACGAACTCGTCTCCGAGCGGCAGGGACGCTCCCTGATCATCACCAGCAACCGGGCACCCAGCGACTGGTATCCCCTCTTCCCCAACCCCGTCGTCGCCGAGTCCCTGCTCGACCGCCTGATCAACACCAGCCACCAAGTCATCATGAACGGCCCCAGCTACCGCCCGAACAAGCGCCCAAGGAACCCCGCCGACAAGCCCGATAAGCCCTCAGCCAACTGATCAAGGCACCACCCCAGGGGTTGGGGAATTACGTGACCACAACCCCTGGGGAATTACGTGATCGTCCACAACAAGAAACAGGCCCGCAACACCCATGCCGTCACCGAGATCACCGAAATGCCCGACCGCGGTCACTCCCTCACCATCGATCACGGCTGGCGAGAGGTCGCCGACACCGCACTCACCTTCCTCCGGCGATTCGCCGACCCCTCTCAGTAGCACCACACACCAAGCGCTGGGGCCAACCCACCGGGCCATACCGATCCAGCGCGACGGCGGACAGACCCTCCGCAGGCCGCCCAGCAGACCCATCAGGTCCTCTGAGAAGCCGTTGTCGGACCGATCATGCTGAGCATGGGTTCGACTCGCGGTGGCTCTACGAGGTCGGCATGGGTCGCAGGAATCGGGCCCAGATCTGGGCCTTGCGGTAGGGACCGTCGCCGTTGCTGTCATGCTGCGGCTGGTCGAAGCTGACCCAGTAGGCCAACTCTCCGCGCCTCGCGCTCGGGTGTCGGACGGGCTCCGGGGCGGCCATGTCGTCGATCGTGCCGAGGAACTCCCTCTGCCACGGGGCCCACCTCTCCAGCGGATCGCGGATCACTATGACCCGGCAGCCGGGCGCCAGCGCGGCAGCTGGCCACACTCGGCCCAGGGGGCGGCCGAGGACGTGCTCAACGGCTTCCCGGTCCCGCGCTTGCCCTGTGCTGGAGGAGGAGTCGGCAGGCATGCGTTCAGCTTCCCCGGCTGCGTTCAAAGAAGCCACCCGATATCGGTCATCGGCCGCATGCTGTGACTCGGTCGGATGGTCTTCCAGCGGCCCGGGCATGAAGGCGGGGCCTCCTGCACAGCTCGTGGGTGCGAAGGCATCCGAACTGCAGGGAGACCCCATTGCCGCAGTTGTACGCGCCTACGTCCCACGAGTCCAACTCGCCGTCCCGGGCGTGTGATTGCCTCGCGCACCTGTACGGGAACGCGGCCGACGGTCCGGAACGGGTGCGGACCTATCCCTCCGACATGACCGACGCCGAGTGGGCCGAGATCCGCGCTTCACTGCCCGTGCCGGGATGGCTGGAAGGCAGGGGCGGGCAGCCGGAGGGCTACTGCCACCGGCAGATGATCGACCAATGCCACGAAGTTAAGGATTCCGTGGTGGCGTCAAGGCGTCGGGGAGGGTGAGCCTGTAGGTGTTCGGCGCGGTGCGGATGAGCCGGCCGTTGCGGGCCCAGTAGCAGAGTTGCGCGGTGAGGCTGCTGAGGGGGCGCCCAGAGGCGGGGAGTCCAAGATGTCGCGCGATGTCCCGGGTGTGCATGGCCTGGTTGGAGTTCGCGGCCATGAGCTGGCAGAGCTGGCCCCAGCGGCCGGAGAGGGTCCGGCTCGGGTCCTGCGCGCTGGGCAGGGCTGGTGGGTGCACGGTGATCTCGATGGCGGTGATCGGGGTGCTGTCGCGTGGACGCCCGTCGCGGTTCCAGATGTTGTAGCGGGAGGTTCCGCACTTGACGATGCGGGCGGACAGTCGCAGTCGGCGCCCGGGAAGCAACGCGTGCAGGACGCGGGCGCCGATGTGTCCGACCAGGTCGGAGTGGTTGCTCGGCCCACAGGCCGCGGCCGTCCCGACCAGGCTGACGACAGTGTCACGGGCGGCCTCCAGGGCGACGGTGAAGCTGGCCCGGTCGGGATCGCAGCCGGGCACCGTCTCCACCGCGGTCACCATGACCGAGCGCAGGGCCTGGTAGAGAGTGAGCAGTCCCCACATCTCCTGGTTGAGGCCCACTGGGTCCTTCGACCGTAGAACTCGGCCCTTGAGCAGGGTATGACGCAACGCCAGGTAGGTGATCTCGATCTCCCAGCGCTCGTGGTAGAGACGCACCAGGTGGTCAGCTGGATCGGTGCGGTGGTCGTGGAGCGTGGTCAGCAGGCGGTAGGTGCCGCCGAAGTCGCCTCCGTCGGCAGTGCGGGCCCGGATCTCGGCCTCGATCACCCGCAGCGACAGGCCCCCGATCCGGGTCAGGTAGGAGCCGTCGGGCAGCAGCGCCAGCACGGGCGGTCGTCGGGTGCTGGTGGCGCGAATCAGGAACTGCGCTCCCTGAGCTGCGATGTCTGTGAGCAGTTCGTTGCTGTCGAAGGCGCGATCGGCGAGGAGGAGCATGTCCGAGGTCAGGTGGCCGACCAGGTCGTGGGCGTAGTCGGTCTCGCCCTTGGAGGCGGGGCCGAAGACCGCGGCTATCAGGCCGCGGGTGCCGGTTTCGCACAGGGTCAAGAGCATCAGCCGGGGGAAGCCCGCCGGCCCGTGGCGCCGTTCGGTGCGGCCGAGCCAGGACCGGTTGCGCTCGTGGTCGGGAACGTTCAGGCTCCCGCAGCCGTCGAAGGCGACCGTGCGCCAGCGTCGGTAGCGCACTCCGGGCGTGGACGGCTGGCCCAGCGGTCCGGCCAGCACGTCGAACAGTCGCTTGAGCGGGGCCACCCCGACTCGCCGACGCAGATCGCGAAGCGCCTTCTCTGAGGGCTGCGGCACCCGGACGGCCAGTCTGGCCGCGAGTTTGCCCCACACCAGACCGGTGCCCAGATGCTCAAACAGCGCGAGTGCGAGCACGAAGTACACCCCAACGCGCGAGGGGAGGCTGCGCAGTCGTCGCTCGCGCGCCCCGGTCTCGTCCAGCACTGCATCCACCAACTCGGGTGGGATGACCTGGCTTAACTCACCGATGTGACCGGGCGCGAACACGTCGCCGCCCGTGACAGACTGGGCCACTGAGCCTCTGCTTCCTCAGGAAGATCTTGGTCGATCCCCTGGATAGCAGAGGCCCATCCCACATCTCGCCCACCCTTGACATCACCGTTGAACGCTTAACGTCGTGGCATTGGATGATCGACGCCGTGCGCTGCCTCGTCGACAACGGGATCAAGTGGCGGGCCATGCCGGCCGACTTCCCCGGCTGGGACCGGGTCTACGCGTTCTGGCGCAGGTGGCGGGACAAGGGACTGCGGGTCGGTATCGGTGCGGCGTTGGCCCTGCCGGACCGGGTTCGCGAGGCAGCGGGCCGGGATCGGGAGCCGACCGCGGGCGTCATCGACGCGCAGTCGGTGAAGGGTGCCAGCTCGGTGCCGGCCGCGGCGCGGGGCTTCGACGGCGGCAAGAAGGTGAACGGCCGCAAGCGGCACATCGTCGTGGACACGCTCGGTCTGCTGCTGGCGGTGATAGTCGCAGCGGCGTCGGTGACCGACCGCGAGGCCGGACAGACGCTGCTGGCTCGGCTGAGCGGGCGGCACTGGCGGGTGGCCCGGGTGTGGGCGGACGGCGGCTACACCGGAAAGCTCGTCGACGTCGCCCGAAGTGTCCTGCGGATCGCGTTGACGGTGGTCAAACGCAGCGACGGCACTGCGGGCTTCGTCGTACTCCCGAAAAGGTGGCTTCTCGACCCCACACGCCTGGTCGAAAGCGAGTGGCAGCACCTGCGCACCGAGGCGAGAGAGCTGGAGTGCCCGTGGAGGCCCGCGTATCGAGCCCTGGTCGAGGCGGCCCACGCCGAACCGGCGCTGCGGAGGCTCTACCCGTTCACCAGCCACTGGGCGCTGCGCTTCTCGACCACGACGCGCCCGCGCCTCTGCGTTGTGGGACCGCTGCTGGTCACCCATGATGTCGACCGGTACACGGTCGACATGACCGTGGCGAGCGGGGACGGCACCGAGTACACCACGGCGCCCGAGCTAGTGGCGGCAGCTGTGCGCACACTGCCTTCCGTCCTCACCCCGGTCACGCTCGGGCGTTGAACCGCCCGGGGGTGGAGCCGCGTCCGCTTCGTGGTCCACATAGGGCCCGAGGCACCAAGGGCGCGAACAGCCGCCGCGAACTCCTCCAACCGACCCCGCACCCCAGCCCTTGAACAGCCAGCGAACTACCACCCACCCACCACGACAAGACCACCTGACAAAGCACTATGAGGTCCTTGTGCCAGGACCGTGGTTGTGCTCGGCCCGCACGATGGCTTGACCGGACATGGTGTCCGGGCGGAAGGGTGCGCGGTAACCCGTTCGCGTGACGTGGTTCCGGCCGCGTCCGTTCCATGGATGACCAGGACGACGCCGGCCAGGCCGCTGGCAGTGGAGTCCGTGTTCCCGGAACTGGCGGCATACCGAGGGCGGACACCCACGGCCCTTACCTGGAGCGCCGATACCCACCTGACGGTGTCGTTCTGGTGGACCCACCCGGTCCGGTATCCGCCCGCCCCGACGGCCGCCAGCGCAGACCTGTATGGCGAGAAGCGGGTTCTCACGAGCGGTCCCGGCCGCTGCGTCACCCCGAGCGGGCCTGGCGCCCCGGCGACGCGGTGGCGCTCGGATCGTGCCAGGAGCCCCGCCGCCCGCGGACGCCGCTTCAGCCGGGCTGAGCGCCCGCTCACCACGACGATCGCGGGACCCGGCGCGAGGATGCCCGGGCTGTCATGACGCGGCCGACACGGCAGGTAGGACGCCATCCTTGACCTCAAGTCCGCTTGAGGTCCTACGGTGCTTTCATCAGCGAATACTTCCAGGGGGCGACACACATGACGACTCAGCACACGTCCGACGCCGAGCTTGCCGCTCAGCCGGCCGCGTACTGGACCGGATTGGCCTACGAGGCCACTCTTTCGTTCACGCGATCCGAGCAGGCCGAACGAGGCTTCACTCAGCCCCAGTTCTGGCTGCTGCGGAACCTGTCGAAGAACGACATCTCACCTGACGGCCGCGGCATGACCCTCCCCGAACTCCAGCAGGCCATGAGCTCCTACATCAGGCCCGAGGACGACCTGGGGGCAGAGGCGGACGTCCTGCTTCAGCGCGGTTGGCTCACCCTCGACACCAGGGGGCGACTGTGGATCACCGAGACGGGCGAGACAGCTCGCATCGGGCTCCAGCGACACAGCCCGGCCATCCGGGCCCGCATCCACCAGGGCATCGACGACGCCGACTACGTCACCACACTGAAGGTGCTCCAGCAGATGATCCGCAACACGGGTGGCACCCTGCCCTAGCCGATCCAGGAAGCCTATGTCGTAAAGTGCGAGAGTAGCGCACGCGTTCGAGGGGTTGGGTGCAGGTCATAGATCACGCTCGGTGGGACCGGGGCTTCCCGGTGAAGTACCTCCTGGTCCAGGAGGACGAGGAGGGCGTGGAGCGGCTCTGGGGACGGTGTGCGGGTGTCGAAGGGCTGTTCGTCGACCCGGTCCCGCCGCCGCGGGAGACCCTCACCCTGCGCGGATGCAGCCCCGAAGGCCCCCTGAGCGAAATCCTGGCCGAACCCGGTGTGTCGTTCCGAGGGCTGGGCGACATGTGTGTCGAGGTCTGGGACGAGGAGGAGCCGGTCCAGTGGTGGACTCTCGTCGACGCGGTCGTGGTGGCGCATCAGCCGCATCCCGGTGATCCGGCGCGGTACGACGTCGTGATCGGTGCCGGCGTCAGAAACGAGGAGAGCTTCTTCGACGTGCCGGCCACCCCGCGCTTCGAGCTCCTCGCGGGAACGACGGTCGCCGCCGCGCGTGCGGGGCGGTGCTCCTCGGTGGACGGCCTTTTCGCGCCACGGGCGGACCCTGACCCCGTCCCGCTGGAGCTGATCGGCTGCGAGGCCACGGAACCCCTGCTCGTGGGGACTCAGCGGCCCCGCCGATGGGCAGGCGCCTGGGCCGATCTCCTGGTGCTGGACCGCCATGGTGCGGTGATGGCCTCGTGCTCCGTGGACCTGGCCGTCTCCGAAGCGCGCCCGTCCGTGCTCGGGTACGGGCTGGAGGACATCACGCTCACGGACGGGGGCACCGACCGCCCCTCGCCGGCGGCTCGCGGCATCTGGACGGAGTGGTACCAGGGCCCGCCCGCAGCGCCCAACGGATGGGCACCGTACGACGCGCAGGGCAGGACTGCCTGGCTGGAGCTGACCACCCGCGCCTGGCGGGGACGCGCGTCCGGACCGGACCGGACCGGAGGCGCGTACCACCTCGACGGCCGGTTCGTCACCGACGTCCCAGGGCTGCACTGCGCGATCGCCGAGGCACTGCTCGGACCCGGCCGCTACTTCGGCAGAGAGTGGAACGCCTTCAAGGACTGCTTGTCCGGCGGCTTCGGTGTAGCCCCTCCCTTCACCCTGACCTGGCACGAGTCGGACGTCGCACGCGACGCGCTGGCAGATGTCGTGGAGGACCCGGAAGGGCAGCTCTCGTACTTCGAGGAGACCGTCCAGCTCCTCGAACGGTGCGGCGTCACCGTCGTGCTCCGATAGCCCGCCGGCACCGGGGACGACTCGGGGACCGTGCCGCGGAGGCAGCAGCACTCGCTGCTTCGGGCACGAGAACGCCGGGAGGTCCGGGAACGGAAGCGACCATGGTCATCGGGGGCAAGGACAGGCCAGGGCTGACCGACACGATCGGGATCCGGTCCCGAGCACCGCCTGCGGATCCGGGCACCGCCGGAGCGCACCGGTGAACAGGTGAACCGCCCGATGCCGAGCGAAACCTCGCCGCCCGCTGCCGCTCTGGCCCGCGCCAGGGCGGCAGCGGCCGAGGCGCAGCCTCTAGCGAAGCCCCAGGAACTTCGCCGGAGCGAGCTCGAGAAGCCTCGATACGGCAAGGGCGATCTGGGGATCCTCGGGCCCTTCGGGGTCGCCGGCCAGGCTGCGGAAGGTGAGTTCCAGCGCCCGGGCTCCGTCGCGGACGAGGAGCGTGGTGATCCGACCCCGCTGCCCGACCGGGCCGGCGAGCATGGTGCGCATCAACGCCTCGTCACCCAAGCCGTCCTCCACCTTGAGCGGCTTCCGCGGGTCTCCGGCGGGATCCGTCACCTGGACGGGCAGTTCCTGGTCGCCGATGCTCATCGTCCACTCGTGGCACTGGGCGTACACCTGCCGCATGTCCGCGAACCAGGCCGCAGCGGCACTCCGGGTGCGCTCCGAGACGCCCACGTCGACGACGAGCGAGGAGTCGGCGTTCACGAACGAGGTTCTGACCTCCCTCGCCGCCTTGTCGCCGAACGCCTTGTTCAGCAGGGCCGTGAGTTCCGGCGTCGCTCCCGTCATCGGCGGCGGGTCCTCGTCCGACGAGGGTGCCGCCAACTCGGCGAAGCCCTCCAGGCCGGCGCCGGACAGCTCCGCCGATCCGATCAGCAGAGACTCCAGCTCCCCGGCCCCCGAGGCCGGCGACGGATACGAACCACCCTGTGCGCTCACGAAGTTGCCCTTCAGATCCCGAATGCTGCGTGACGGCCATCACCCTAGATGATCTTCTGCAGCAGGACCTCCGATTACCGCGGGAGCCGCCCTTCGCCGCCTGGCCCGGAAGGCGGTCCCGCCAGATCCCAGGAGGTGGCCAGCATGATCCCATCAGGTACCGCTCCGGGCACCGACCAGGACGCCACCACGCTCCTGCCCGCGACGCTCCCGCAGAACCGCCACCACATCGGCGTCCCTGGGATAGTCGACGGATGGATCGAACGCCCCCGCACAGCGACAGGGTGTCCCTGTCCCAGGAAGAGCATGACGCTGTGTACGCCGCGGTATCTGCTGGTGCTGGCCACTGGGCCGGCGGACAGCCATGCACGCTCAACTCACTGCTCGCGCAGTGGAGCGATGTTGTGACAGAGCTGGAAGAGGGCTATTCGTGGTGCGCGCCAGAGCTCGACAACGACATCTGGTGTCGGAGTGCGCTGGCGTGTCTGGCCCCTGTTGCCCCCACGCATCCAATTCATCCAGCAACCAGTGCTGCATGAACTCGACGAGCGATTCCGTGCGGCAACGATCCAGTGGCCCGACCGGGATGCGGAGGATGGCCAGTGGTGGAAGTGGCGCATCCCTCGACTGCTTGAGACTGAAGTTGGAGACCGGCGAGAACGAGGTTGGCCTTCGGGTTGGGCGATGATGCCGTTCCTTAAACCGGATGGAGTGCAAGTGATCGACTGAGGACCAAACTGAGGCTTACCCAAGGCCGCGTGAATTGCTTTTCCGCAGTTCAGGCAAGGGGTGCCGCTTCCTGCATGATTGCTGGGTAGCGTTCTGTGCGGGCTCCCTTGAGTATTCCTTTCTCGGTCCAGCGCGCGATTTATCGGTGGGCGGCAACGAGGGTGACGTAGCAGAGGAGTGCGGCGATCTCCCGTGAGTGCCGGAGCCCTGGCTTCGGACGAGCAGCACACGGTGTCTTACCGATCGGCACCGAGTTGCTGCCTGAAGCCATCGGCATCCAGCACGGGCAGTGCCTCCCGAACCGCCCGAGAAACGCTGCTCCTCGCATCGACAGAGCCACCGGCTCGCGGAATGGGGTCGCGGTCGGCGACAGCAGCCGTCACGAGGCCGTGACCCAGGTGCCCTCGCGGGGTCACGCAGCTGGACGAGGCGGATGGCGCAGGCGTTGACCGCCTGGATCGGATGCCACCTCCCCGGTGGATGGCATCCGACGGGCCGGGCGCCGGAACCAGCTACACGCTCTGGGTCAGCAGACCGGCGTCGATGACCTCGGCGATATGGGTGGCGCCGCGGCTGTTCTGGTGGATGTGGTCGGTCGTGAGCACGAGACCTCGCCGCCGCGAGATCGTGTCGAGGCTGCGGCGCAGCACCGCGTGCTGGACGAGGACGCCGACGACCGCTGCGGGCGTCACCTCCCGGTACGGGATCGGCGGCGGGTCCGCTTGGCGCAGTTCCTCGATCTGACGTTCGTGGAGCGGGAGGTAGGTCACCTCGTTGGTGGCGGCGACCTCGGCGATCATCCGGCTGTACGCCCGTGATGCCTGTGCCGCTGCTCCGTCGAGTTGTTGGCCGAGTACCGGTAGCGACAGCAGACCGATCGTCGCGTCGGTCTCCGCTCTCAGCCGCGCGACGACGGCTCCCAGGCACTGTTGGAACCAGCCGGCCGACGGGCGACAGGGGAGCTGTTTGCGCTTCATGGCCTGCTCGACGGGGTAGCCGGCGAGGCTCGCTCGGGCGTCGTTGGTCCCGATCAACACAGTGATCGCATCGGGTGGGTTCGTGACGACAGTGTCCAGGCGCTGCAAGAGGTTGTAGGCGAAGTCGCCGTTGACGCCGAAACGGGCAGGGTGCACGTCACCGGGAGGGTGGCGTCGTCGGAGAAGATTTAGGTAGTCGACGCTGAACTGCGCGCGGGTGAGGCTGTCGCCGAGGCATGCGATGCGTGTCGTCACGGCGCTTCCTCCGGGCTGGGCGCAACGTGTTCGGTCGGGCGGGTGTCGGTCCGAGGGCGGTGGTCGGTGCCGAGGCCCGCGGTGATGGACAGGATGGACGTCGGCCCCTCCATGTCGACCACGTGCCATACCCCGGCCGGGTTGATGGTGGCCTCGCCCGGCCCGAGTAGAACGCGGTCGGGCACCCCGTCCACGTCGCGGGTGACCGTCACTGATCCGCTGAGGCAGACGACCAGTTCGTCGCCTGCAGGGTGGCTCTCCCAGTGGTCGCCGAGCCCGTCGCCATCGAAGATCATCACCATCCTGCCCTCGGCGCCGTCTGCCGCGACCGCGGTGCTGTAAGCCTGGAGCACCTCCGGGTCCCAGGTGAAGCCCTCGACGGGTTTCGCTCTCGATCCCAGTCCGAGGTGCACGGGGGTGGTCCGCAGGTCCATGGCATTGCGTTCGTGGTTGACGAGTCTCATGCCGACGATCGTCCACGCCGGCGATCGGGCGGTCTTGAAGAAAAGGGAAGAGAAGCCGACGCGACGGGCAGACGGTTGGCGGCTACCCGGCTCCGAGGAGGACTTCGCCGCGACGCCAGGCCGTCGGCGATCGGCCCGTGAACTCGCGCCATTCCCGTATGAGATGGGCCTGGTCGGCGTAGCCGGAGACGGTTGCCACAGCGCCCCAGGGGAGCGGGTCCTGCGCCGTCGCCAGTTCGTGCGCGTGGTCGAAGCGCAAGACTCGGGCGAAGGTCTTCGGCGACAGGCCCACCTCGCCGCGAAACCGCTCGGTGAGGTACCGACGGCTCCAGCCGAGTTCCGCGGCGACCGCACCGACCTGGACGCAACCCCGCGCGGCGACGAGGAGGCGCCATGCCTCGGCTACCTCGGGGCGCGTCCAGCGCACCTGGTCGCCGCAGGCGCCACGGCCGACGGCTCGGAGGAGCAATTCGTCCAGTACGGTGAACCGCGCCGCCCATGTTGTCGCCGATCGGAGCCGGTCGACCAGCTCGACGGCAAGCGCTCCGAGAAGCTCGTCAAGTGGGAACAGTCGGTGGGCCAGTTCGGCGGCGGGCACGCCGTAGATGGCTCGGGCCCCGAGCGGTGTCAGCGATACCTGAACACCTTGTTGGCGTCCGTCGTGGTGAATCGCGACGGACCGGCACATCAGACCGCCGGCCACGCTGGCGAATCGGGTGACCGGTGACCCGTCGTCAACGCCCGCCGCCACCTCCAAAGGATCTGACAGGCTGATCACCGTAGTGAGCGCGCGGCTCGGCGGGCCGCAGTGCACCCCCGCCGGGAGCCCGCGGAGGTCGAAGCCGACATACCAGTCGACGTACTCCCGCAAGACGGGCGCCGGACGTGCGCCGATCCCGGTGGCCGTATGGTCCTCCATTCTCATCAGTGTACGAGCCGCCCAGCCCAGGAAGAGCACAGTCGAAGGACTGATCACCGCCGTTCGCGGCTGGTGACGTGGTTCTCGCCGGCACCCGTCATGCCGTCGTCGGGTGGGCCCCTCCGGCCCGGTGGCTTCGGAGCCGGTCCCGCTGTGCGGCCTGGCTGTCGGCCGCACAGCGACACTCGGTCAGGTCGGTCGGCGGAACGAGCCGCGGCTCCGGCCCGGCTCGGGGCGTCCTCCGGCTCCGGCGGTGCGGCGCCCTGGAGTCGGGCGGCTTCGGCGACGTCCTTGGCCTGGCACGGGCCGCACCCCGACTTGTCCCCGGCCCGTACGGCGGTCCGGTGCACGGTGATCTTCCCGTGGGAGGCTGCGGGCCAGACGTTCCAGCCGACCAGGTCGAGCGAGCGGTGGAGCGCGGACGTACGCCACGACGTCGGAGCAGGCCCAGCATGCTGGCGTTCGTCGCGAGGCGCCTGGAGGGCGAGCCGATGGCCCTGCTGCTCGCGGCACGGGAGGAGTCGGTACCAGCGCGTTTCGACCGCGACTTCCCCCATCTGGCGACCCGCCCCCTCGACGGGGCGGAGGCCGGCCTCGTGCTGGACGAGCAGCCGAACCCGCCGCGCGGCAAGGTCCGGGCCCAGATCATCGAACAGGCCGCCGGGAACCCGCTCGCCCTCATCGAACTCGCGCGGGCGTTCGCCAAGGGACCGGGCCTCCAGCGGCCCGGCGCGATCGAATCCCTCCCCCTCACCACCAGGCCGGCTCTCCGACGTGCTGCGCGCCGTCACGGGCCTGGACGACCCCGAAGTCTGGCGGCCGGCCGAGGAGGCCGCGCTCGTACGGGTCGAGAAGGGTGACGTCCGGCTGCGCCACCCGCTCATCCGCTTCGCGATCCACCAGGCCGCCTCCTTCGCCGACCGCCGTGAGGCCCACCTGGCACTCGCCGCCGCCGTCTCCGCCATGTACGCCGGGTACCCGCAGTGGGTGGGCGAGATCGCGGCCCGCGTGGGCACCCTGACGAACGACCCCGAACCCCTCGCCCAGGCATCCCTGTGCGGAGGCTGGTCGCTGTCCGTCACACTCCGCCATCAGGACGCCCTCGGATTCCTGCTGCCCGTGGCAGAATCCATGGCCACAAACTGCACCCGGGCTGGCGCTGGACGCGCTGGGAACGGCGGCCACCCCCGCCTACAACTCCGGCGACCCCCTCTACCGCACCGAACTCCAGCGCACCGGTGATCTGGTCCCGCTGCAGGCGGACCGGATCGACCGGCTGTGGGTTGAGGCGGTCGCCGCCGCCTTCAGGGACCGGGAGAAGGCGCTGCGACGCCTGCACGACGTGGTGGGCATCTCATGGGAAGGCCTGCCCGCGGATCCCACCACGCTCGGCGAACTCATCGTGCTCGGCGCCGTTGCGTGGATCCTTGACGAGACCGACCTGTCCATACGGCTCCTCGGCCGGGCCATGGACCACTTCCGCCCGGCCGCCACGGCCGGCACCAACTGCACGGTCACCCAGGCACTCGCCCTCGCCCAATTCGACAGCGGCGCATGGACGGCCGCTGGAGCCGCGGCCGAGGAGGCATTCTCCCTGGCCGCGGAAGCCGGCGCGGAGAACGTCGCTGTGGGCACCGATCCTCCAGGCCACGCTGCGTGCCATCCGAGGCGACCAGACCGGCGCGCGGGAGCGGGCCGCTGAGGCCGTACGCGGCATCGAACTGCGCACGTCCCGAGGTCTGTACGTCCGTCACTGCCAGGCCCTCGGCATGGCGGCGCTCGCGGAAGGCGACCACCAGGCGGCGTACGAGCACCTCCGTCGCGTCTTCACCCAGGATTCCCCTCCCATCCCCGTGCACCAACACGCCTCCCTACCACCTCGCCGACCTCACCGCGGCCGCCGTGCGCGTCGGCCAGGCGGATGACGCCCGTGCTGTGCTCCGAGCGGCTGAGGGCATCCTGGAATCGCCCCGCTCCAGCCGACTGAGCGCGATCGTGCACCGCGCCACGACTCTGCTGAGCCCGCCCGACGACGCCGGGCGGCACTTCCTTGTGGCACTCGCCGACCCCGAGGGCGCGCTGGCCTTTCGAACGTGCCATCACGCAGCTGGACTTCGTAGAATGGCTACGTCGCCGCCGACGGGCCGCGGAGGCGCGTCCCCTGCTCGCTGCCGCTCTGGAAGTCTTCGAGCTGCTCGACGCCCGCCCGTGGATCGAGCGCGCCACCGCCGAACTCCGCGCAGCGGGTGTCACCGTGGCGGACTCCACCGCCCCGGAGGGAGTGATGAACCGGGACATCGGCGCCCGGCTCTACCTATCCCCTCGCGCCATCGGCTTCCACCTGCACAAGATCTTCCCGAGGCTCGGCATCACAGGGCGCGCCCAGTTGCGGGACGCCCTCGGCCGCTGAAGCGCCTGAGGTGAGCACGGCCGCGGCAGAACCCCGACGCCGAAGACGCTCAGAAGAACCCGAGCTTCTTCGGCGAGTAGCTGACCAGCAGGTTCTTGGTCCACTGGTAGTGCTCCAACACCATCTTGTGGGTCTCTCGGCCGATGCCTGACTGCTTCGTTCCGCCGAAAGCGGCGTGTACGGAGTTTGATGAAACTCCGTGAAAGCGGAGGGCGGCTGACCAGGCATGATGACGGATACGGAGTGGCTTCGGTACTGGCTGCAACGGTCTCCGGGCCTTTCGGTGGAGACGCTGGAGCGGCCTATGGAGCACCTGACTGAGGGGGAGGACGACTGACTGCCGGGTCTGCGCCGAGATGGTCGATCATGGCTTCGACGATGCACCCTTCCTGCTCGACTGGGTAGCCGCGGGTCGGGCAGCCGTTGGCGAGCGGCATGGCCGGACTCGCCGGCATGGTGCGGAGATCCGCCCAAACCGGGCTGTCGGGGGCCGGCGTACCGGGTGGGGTGGTCAGGGAGGTGAGGGTGGCGTCGACGAGGCGGCCGACCAGGGCGGGGCCGGTGGCTTCCTGTCGGGAGGTACCGGTGGTGTAGCGGTTCGGGTGCTGGGCGACGGTGTCGGTGTGCCGTGGTGTTCGCCGGGGTGCTGCATGCGGGCGGCGAGCAGCGGCCACGGGCGTGGGCCGATCAGGAGTCCGGCTTCGCGCTCCGGCAGCACCTGTTTGATCATCGCGACCGTCTTGGAGTTGACGGCCGGTTGCACCCTGAGCTGTTTCGGTGCGCGGGGCCGGTTGCCGAGGTCGAGGTCGCGGGTAACGGTCAGGCCCTCGGTCAGCGGGCCCCATGCCCGCTTCGCATCCGAACTCGCGGGCACGGGCGCGGGGGCGGGTGCCGGAGCGGGGACCGGGCGGGCGAGGCCCACGGGGCGCCGTCCGCGCCCAGGCGTTCGGCCGGCACGTCCCTCGCGGCGCCGACTGCGGCCCCGGGAGCAGAAGCGGGCGCTGCGGGGGCGGGGATCGGTCGGGTGGGTGGTGCCCACGGGGCGTCGGCCGGCACCCGGGCGCCGGCTGCGGGAGCGGGGGCCGAAGCGGCGGCCGCGAAGCTGTCACCCCACCTGACGCCTGGGATGGGAGCCGTTCCGCGAGCGGCCTCGGCCTGCGCGAGCTACCGCCGTACCGTCCGCTCCGCCTGACCGGGGTGCATCGTCCGGCCCCGGCGGACCGGATCTGGCGGGAGTCGCCCGACCCAGGCAACCGGAATGTTTGAATCCGCATCTTGTTGGTGGTCCGGGCTGCCGGACGTCCGCGGCATGGTGCTGCGGCGAACCGAGACAGAAGTGAACGAGGGGGCTGGTGTGATCCGGGTACTGGTGGTGGACGACGAGGCGCTGGTGCGTTCGGGGCTGAGCATGATCCTGAACGCTGCCGACGGCATCGAGGCGGTCGGGGCGACCGACGGCCAGGGTGCCCTCCAGGCCGTGGCCGATCGTGCCCCAGACCTTGTCCTGCTCGACGTCCGGATGCCCGGTGTCGACGGACTGACGGTGCTGCGGTCCCTGATGGCGCGGCCGTCTCCGCCCGTGGTCGCGATGCTCACGACGTTCGAGGCGGACGAGTACGTCGCCGCCGCACTGCGCGCCGGCGCCCGCGGCTACCTGGTCAAGGACACCGACCCCGAGGTCCTGCCGGCTCTGGTGCGGCGCCTGGTGGCGGGCGGTGTCGTGCTCGCGCCCCGTGTCGCCTCGCACGTCGTGGCCGGCTACCTGCGTCACCAGGCGGGCCTCGGCGTCGCGGCGCAGACCCTGGAGCGGCTGAGCAGCCGTGAGCGGGAGGTCCTTGTCCTGCTCGCCGAGGGCCTGTCCAACGCCGACATAGGGCGCCGGCTGCACCTGAGCCTGGGAACCGTCAAGGAGCACGTGGGGGCGCTGCTGGCCAAGCTCGGCGTTCACAACCGTGTCCAGGCCGCGCTGTGGGCGCAGCGTGCCGGGCTGCTCGACAGGGTCGGCGTATGAGTGCGGGTGCGGCCGAGGCCTTGGGCAGCGGTGATCTCAAGGGGGCCGGGATGGGAGTGGGGCGGGCGGTGCGGCGGGCTTTGACTCCGAGAGCCGTCGACTGGCTGCTGACGCTGTCGGCTCTGGTCGATGTCTGCGGGTATCTGGCGGAGCTGCCGCGCATCGCTGCGGTTCCCCCGGTGGCAGGTGCCTTTCTGCTGCTGGCCCGGCGCCGGCTGCCGCTGGCGGTCTTCGCCGTCGCACTCGTACTCGTGGTGTACGGGCAGTGCGGCATGATGGCGCTGGGTGCCTTGTTCACGCTGGCCGAGCAGAACCGTGACCGTCGTCTCCTCGCCGCCGGGGCGGTGGCCTTCGCTGCTTGCACGATCATGCCCCAGGCTTTCTTCGGCGCCGCGAGACCGTTGTGGTGGGACACGGCGACGGCGGCCTCGATGGCCGGCTGCTGCCTGGCCCTCTCCTCCGCGGCGGTGTTCCTGGGCCGGCTGATCGTCGCGCGCCGCGAGCTCGCGGACCGGATCCGCGACCTGCGCCGAGCCCAGGAACACGAGCGGGAACTCCATGCCGAGACGGTGCTGGCCCGCGAACGGGCGCACCTCGCCCGCGAGATGCACGACGTGGTCTCTCACCAGGTCAGCCTGATCGCCGTCCGCGCCGGTGCCCTCCAGGTCACCGCCGACAGCCCCGACACCAGGCAGGCCGCGCGCGTCATCCGGGGGCTGAGCGCGGCAACCCTGGACGAGCTGCGCCACATGGTGTCCGTGCTCCGGGCTTCCGAGGCCCCTGTCGGCGGGCTGACGCCGCAGCCGACCCTGGAGCGGCTGCACGAACTGCTCGCGGTCGACGACCTGGACGTGAGCCTGGCCGGTGAGATCCCCGGCGGTGTCGACGGTGCCGTGCAGCGGGCCGTACACCGCACCGTGCAGGAAGCACTGACCAACGTCCGCAAACACGCAGCCGGGGCCGCTGTCGTGGTCGGGATCCGCGAGGAGGGCGGCTGGGTGGAGGTCACCGTGACCAATACCGCGCCCTCCGCACCCGCACTGCTGCTGCCCGGCTCCCGGCAGGGTCTGACCGGGTTGCGTGAGCGCGCAGAGCTCCTCGGCGGCCGGCTCACCCACGGCCCCACCCCCGGAGGCGGCTACCGCCTCCACGCCCGCTTCCCGTCCGACGGACCCCAGCGGAACCGGGTGACGGACGCCCTCGACACCCCTCGGCGGTGAGCGGCCCGTCTGCCGACAGGCTCGGTATGGCCCCGGCCCGCGTGGCGCGCAGCGGACTCAGCCGCTCCTGTGGGGCCAGGAAGCGGCAGGAGGTCTTCTCGGGGACCGGCCTTGACTGTGCGGCAGACCGGCCAGGCAGTGGCCGTCCCATCCGGTCGTGGCCCGTCGCAGGTCATCCGGTCGAGTCCCGTACACCGCCTGCGTTCACCCGCAGCCGGACCAGCGCACGCGCCTGTGGGCCGGTCGCCTACCAGCCGGACGGACAGGGCGCGGCAGCCGGTCGGAGGGTGGTCGCGCGGCCGTGGGCGGCGCAGAGTTCTCGGCAGCGGTTGACACCGCGATCACCAGGAGCGGTAAGACGCGGCCCCGCGGGGGCTGCTGCCGTTCCCCAGCACGTGTACATGGAGAACCTCTTGAACAGCGTTGCCTTCCGCATATCCGCGGCTTCCCTGATCGTTTCGACCGCGGTTCTCGCGGGCTCCGCCCCGGCTGCCTTCGCCACTACCCGACAGGCCCCCGTGCAGACCGCCGGACAGACCGCGGACGCCGTGGAGAAGGTGACCGGCACCCAGGACATCACCGAGGCCGCCCCCAGCACGGTCCCCGCCACGGCGACGGGCAAGGTGGTGGCGCGGGCGGACGACGGCAGCACCATCGGCATCCGGCTTCCCGCGACCCGGGCGAGCGACGCCGTCACTTCCCCCCACGGCACAGTCGTCTACCCGAACAGTGCCGCCGCCACCAGTCTCGCGGTCCAGCCCATCAGCGACGGCGGGATCCGTGCCCTGATCGTCATCAACGACGCCTCAGCCCCCACCGAGTACCGCTTCGGCCTCGACCTCCCCACCGACGCCGAGGTCATCGCCCTTGACGACGGCAGCGCCGCCGTCGTCAAGGGCGATGACATGCTGGGCGTGTTCGCCGCTCCCTGGGCCCAGGACGCCAACGGCCGTCCCGTCGCCACCAGCTACCGCCTGGAGCAGGGTTCCCTGGTCCAGACCGTCGCCTTCGATGCCGACACGGCCTTCCCCGTCGTGGCCGACCCGACCTGGGAAGGCCTGAAGAAGCGCGCCAAGGCAGCCCTGAAGAACTCGAACACATCCACGGTCACCGGGGCGGCGGCGGGCTGCATCGCCGGCGCGATCACCGCGGCCGGCGCCGGCTGCGGCCCGGGCGCAGCAGCCGGCGCGGTGGGCGGGTTCGCCAAGGGCGCCATAGAAGGCTTCATCCGGGGCCACTGACCATGAACAACTCCCACACGGACACACCCCCTCCCCGACCCCCGCGGTTCGGCTACGAGAGGTCGTTCTGGGCCCTGATCACCGCCGGACTGCTCACAGGATGGCTGCTGCGCTGGGCATGCGCCCCGGCCCTGCCGAGCGGGGGCTGGGCGGACCTGACGGCAAGCCTGATGTGCATGGCCGCGGGAGGAACCGCCGCCGGGGGCATCGCACGATGGCGGCACCGACGGCACGGCACGGGCCCGCACCGGTAGACCAGTACGCACCCGGAGGAGAAATCTCCTCGATGCTGCCGTGCCGGCGAACCCCACCGCCCATGCACGGCAGCATCCCCAGCCGCGTCACTGCCAACGCAGTCTGCCCACACACGAGGGCCGAGTGGCCTCCAGCCGTCGGCACACGAGCCGCACAGGTGCAGTCGGCAGGGCCGGCGGCTGCCACAGATCACGCCGGGACAGCCGACGGAAGCCCTGGGTCCCGCTGAAGGCGGTGCCGACGGCGCCGTCAGTCGTCGCCCTTGCCTCCGATTCCGGCCAGGGTGCTCTACACCGAAGCAGTCTCACCCGTAGGGGTACATCAGGGCGTGGGCCCGGTTCGCCGGTCTCGGCCCGGGTCAGGCTCCCTGTCATATGGATGCGGAGCGTGAGGCTGGGCGATTGGCCCGGACGGTGCGGGGCTGGTCCCCATTCGCCGTCGTGGCCGTCGTCATCACCGTGGCCTTCGTGTGCGCGCTGTGGTCGCCCGCCGGCAGTGGCGGGCGTTCCGCCACGCACGCCCCGGCGCCGGCGGCGGCCGTGCCCGCCTGCGATGTCGGCGCGTACGTTGCGGATCTGTACGACCTGGATCCCGCGAAGCATTCCTTCTCCGCACGGGTGTACCTGTGGTCCGTCTGCCCGGACCGCAAGCTCGATCCGCTGCCCACGGCGGCCTTCACCAACGCCAACGATCCGGAGAGGGACACTCCCGTCCTGACCTCCGAAGCAGGCAGGTTCCGCGACCTGATACTGCTCCAGGGAACCTTCCGGCAGGACTGGGACGTCCGCGCCTTTCCCTTCGACCGGCAGCGGATCGAGGTACTGGTCACCGCCGCGGCGCAAAGCCGCGCCCTGCGAATGGTGCCGGACAACGCCAACTCGTCCTACAACAAGAACATCCGCCCGGCCGGATGGCGCATCACCGGCTTCCGACTCACCCCCGCCCAGCATGTCTTCTCCACCAACTTCGGAGACACCACCCTGCCGCGGGGCACCACCAGCACCTACAGCAGGATCCGCGTACAAGTCGACGTGGCGCGGAACGACCCCACGATCTTCTGGAAACTCACAGGCCCGCTGTACCTGATGGTGCTCGTGGTCACCGCCACCTTCCTCCTGCCGGCGCACGCAGAGGAACTGGGCATGGGAGAACGGCTGGACACGCTCCAAAGCCGGCTGGCCATGCTCGGCGGCGGGCTGTTCGTGGTCATGTTGAACATGCAGCAGGTCAACACAGTGATCACCAGCACTGTGGGCCTCACCCTCATCGACTGGCTCCACCTCCTCACCCTCGGCTTCGTCCTCCTGGCGGTCGTCGCCACCGTCGTCTCCTGGCGCTGGACGGTGCACGGCGGCAGCCCCGCCCGGGCAGAGCAATGGCACCGCACGGCCGCCCTGGCCGGCCTCATCGGGTACACGGCCATCGCCGCGGCAATGGTGTGGAGCTTCGCAGCGCAGGCGGGATAGAGCGGCTGGCAGGGCCTCGACCGGTGCCGCGCCGCCGACACGCCACAGGCCGTGCGACGCGGCGAAGTTCGCTCCAAAGCTTTCTTGGGTGCGGTTCCTTTGAAGGTAAGGGCTTGTGCTGAGCTGGGCCGTGGCTATGAAGCGTCGGCGTAGGCGAGGTGAGTGCCGCAGATGGTGCAGCGGAAGAGCATGGAGCTTGCCCCCTGGCCGAGGTGGGTCAGGAAGGTCTCGAGCTGGGATGCGTCGTGACAGCCGCCCATTCGGAGGTCGAGTCGGAGCTGGTCAAGTGCCTCGGGGTGAGCTGCCAGCCCGGTGTATCCGACCTCGCCGATGAAGGCGGCCGCGTCGTTGCAGCGGACAAGCCAGTGCGGATCCTGCCAGGCGTGGAAGCCGGGAGTGCGGCGGGTGACCTGCACCAGGGTTTCCTCGCTGACGCCGTCGAGTGGGCAGGACTTCCCGCATGGGGCAGTCCCTCACTGCGCTGCGGGCGGCCTTGGGGCTGTCCCAGCCCCGGTATGCGCGTCTGGTCGCCCGGGAGCCGGGCCCCGTGAGTGGGAATGGGGGCCCGGCTTCTTGCAGAGTGTGGTGTCAGCTGAAGACGACCGAGCGCAGCCGCAGTCGGTTGCCGACTACCTGACCCGGGCGCATCGTGAAGAAGACGTCGCCGTCGCAGTTCGCGTCGAGGAAGGCGGTGGCGGTGGCGTCTGTGAAGTTGCGGGGGGCGAAGGCGGGCGGGGAGGAGTCTCCCGTCTCGGGGATGTTGATGCACTGGCCGCTGTCCGGTTCGACGAGGGCACCTCGCAGGTTCACGCCGTTGGTGCCGACGTAGCTGTACAGGAATTCGCCGCTGGCAGCCGAGGCGGGCGACGTCGGCAGGGCCGCGGAGAGCATGAGGGCGCCGAGAGCGGCGGCCACAGTGTTGCGCAGGCGCATGGCCTGGTCCTCTCTGAGGGAAGGAAAGTGCTGTCGGCTTGTCTTCCCTTGGCGGGGTCTGACGGTTGCGATCCCGCGAGCAGGAACGTTTCTTGTCGCCCGTTCGGACCGCCGCAGCCCCGGCATCCCGCCACAGCGGGTGCCACTGGTAGACCGACTTCAGGCTTACCCTCGGCTGCCGGGCGACCTCCGACGCCTTCACCTTCTGCTCGAAAAGCTCAGCCGCCTGCATCCGTACCGATTCACGACGCCGACGCCCCGCAGCGGTCAGCCCGCCCCCATCCGCGTACCTCACCCGACCTGGGATACAGCCACAGCTCCCGGCCTGACAGCAACCTCACGAAGATTCACCCCGACGAGCCGAAGTCAGTAGTTGAATCCGCTCTGGCGCCTCATCGCCCCTCGGCGGTGCGACCACTGCTGCCTCGGCCCCCGTCCCCGGCCCCATGCCGCTCCTGATCGTCGTCGCAGTCCTGGCCGGAGTCGTCCCAGGTCCAGGGATTCCAAGGTGCCGTTTCGTGCTCCTAAAAGAAGCCGAGCTTCTTCGGCGAGTAGCTGACCAGCAGGTTCTTGGTCCACTGGTAGTGCTCCAGCATCATCTTGTGAGTCTCGCGACCTATGCCCGACTGCTTCGTTCCTCCGAAAGCAGCATGCGCCGGGTAGGCGTGGTAGCAGTTCGTCCAGACGCGCCCCGCCTGGATCGCGCGACCCGCCCGGTAGGCCGTGTTGACGTCCCGAGTCCAGACACCCGCCCCCAGGCCGTACGCCGTGTCGTTCGCGATGCGCACGGCGTCGTCGAAGTCCTCGAAGGCGGTCACCGACACCACCGGCCCGAAGATCTCCTCCTGGAAGATCCGCATGCGGTTGTCGCCCTCGAAGACGGTCGGCTGGACGTAGAATCCGCCGGCCAGGTCGCCTCCGTGGTCGATACGGGCGCCCCCGGTCAGGATCTTCGCGCCCTCCTGCCGGCCGATCTCCACGTACGACAGGACCTTCTTCAACTGCTCCTCCGACGCCTGGGCGCCGATCATCGTGTCGGTGTCCAACGGATGCCCGGGAACGATCAGTTCGGTGCGTGCGACGGCCGCGTCGAGGAAGTCCCCGTACCGGCCCCGCTCGATCAGGGCGCGGGAGGGGTTCGTGCACACCTCGCCCTGGTTGAGCGCGAACATGGTGAAGCCCTCCAGGGCCTTGTCGCGCAGGTCGTCGTCCTGCGACCAGATGTCGTCGAAGAACAGGTTCGGGCTCTTGCCGCCGAGTTCGAGGGTCACCGGCTTCAGATGCTCCGCCGCGTATTGCATGATCAGCCGGCCCGTGGCCGTCTCCCCGGTGAAGGCGATCTTCGCCACGCGCGGGCTGGAGGCGAGCGGCTTGCCGGCCTCCTCCCCGAAGCCGTTGACGATGTTCACCACCCCCGGCGGCATCAGGTCCGCGACCAGGCCAAGCCAGTAGTGGACGGATGCCGGGGTCTGTTCGGCCGGCTTGAGGACCACGGTGTTGCCCGCCGCCAGCGCCGGTGCCAGCTTCCACACAGCCATCAGGATCGGGAAGTTCCACGGGATGATCTGCCCCACCACGCCCAGCGGTTCGTGGAAGTGGTAGGCGACCGTATCCTCGTCGATCTGGCTGAGCGCGCCCTCCTGCGCCCGCAGCGCGCCCGCGAAGTAGCGGAACTGGTCGATGGCCAAGGGAAGGTCGGCCGCCAGGGTCTCGCGCACCGGCTTGCCGTTCTCCCAGGTCTCCGCGACCGCGAGGGCCTCCAGGTTCTGCTCCATCCGGTCCGCGATGCGCAGCAGGATCGAGGACCGGTCGGCGGCCGAGGTCCGGGCCCAGGCCGGGGCCGCCGCGTGTGCCGCGTCCAGCGCCCGCTCGACGTCCTCGGCGGTGCCCCGGGCGACCTCGGTGAAGGTCTGGCCGTTGACCGGGGAGGGGTTCGCGAAGTACCGCCCGCCGGCGGGGGCGACGTACGCGCCGCCGATGAAGTGGTCGTAGCGGGACGCGTACGACATGAGCGCCCCCTCGGTGCCGGGCGCAGCGTAACGGGCCATGGTGTCCTCCTCCTGCCGGGCGCCGGCCGCCGTCGGACAGCGCTCGGGGGAGGCTAGGAGCGGGCGGGTTGCGGATACGTTGCACGGCGTCCGCGCCGGTCCGGCCGGGCGGCCAGCTCGCGGTCCAGGGAGCGGGCCCGGGCCAGCGCGGACGCCCTCCCTGCGGGCGGCAGCTCCGCCGCCAGCGCCCGCCACGCCTCCGGGTCCTCCGCGCCCCACGCGCTGCACACCCAGTCCGCCAGCAGCCCGGCGTCGGCCCGCGCGATGACGGCCGCCCGCGCCTGCTCCTCGATCCGCCGTCGCAGCCGGACCACCCCGGGAGCCGTAGAGGCCGGCAGCAGTGGACCCGGATAGCGGTGGAGGGCCGCGGAGACGGCACCGGTCGCCAACTGCCGTGTCAAGACGGTGAAGTCCGCGTCCAGCGGACCGGCCGCGCGGTAGGGCCGCGACAGCGGTGCCGAGGAGCCCAGCAGCGTGCGCAGCCGGGACATCTCGGCACGCAGCGTCACCGGTGACACCGACTCGTCCTCGTAGAGGGCGATCGCCAGTTCCTCACCGGACAGGCCCTCGGGGTGTTGCGCGAGCAGGGCCATGATCTCGCTGTGCCGACGGCCCAGTCGCAGCTGCCGGCCCCCGGTCACCAGCAGCGCCTCGTCCCGCCCGAGGGCCGTGAGCCGGTCCGGCGCGCCCGGCCGCCCCTCGTCGAGCAGGGCCAGCTGGGCCTCCGCCGCCCGGGCCACTGCACGTACGAACGCCAGGGAGTGCGGGTGCGCCAGGCCGTCGCCGCCGGTGATGTCCACCGCGCCCAGCAGTCCGCCCGTCCGAGGGTCCCGCACCGGCGCTGCCGCACAGGTCCACGGGTGCACCCGGCGGCTGAAGTGCTCCGCCCCGAAGACCTGCACGGCCTCGTCCAACGCCACCGCCGTGCCGGGCGCGTTGGTCCCCATCGTGCTCTCCGCCCAGCGTGTTCCGGGGACGAAGCCCAGGCCCTCAGCCCGACGCAGCGTGCCCGCCTCTCCCTCCACCCACAGCAGGCTGCCCCGCGCGTCGCACACCGCCAGCAGGTGCGCCCCGTGGGAGGCGAAGGCGCCCACGAGTTCCCGGAACAGCGGCATCACCCGGGCCAGCGGGTGCTCCTCCCGGTACGGACGCAGCTCCGCCTCCGCCAGCTCCACCCGCGGTGTGCACTCCGGGCTCAGCCGGGCCCGCGCACACCGCCGCCAGGATCGCGCGATGACCGACCGGACCGGGGCATCCACCCGGCCCTCCCGGGTGAACGCGTCGTGTGCCCGACGCAGTTCGCGCGAGCGGGCCGCCGGATCGGCCCCGTCCGGCAGCGCCACCGACGGTTTCCGGTCACCCATCTCACCCTCCTGTGGTGCCGCGGTACCCGGAGCGCCCCCATCGTCGTCCCGGCACCGTGCCCCGGCAAGCACTACGTCGGCCACGACGCGGGGCCGACTCCGGCCCGATCCCGTCCGGACCGGGCCGTACGGTCCGCGCAGGCTCCGGCCTGTTCGGGCGGACCGTGCTCCACCGGAGGCGGCCCGGCGAGCGCGGCTTCAGCCCGCCCGCATCGGCCTCCAACGCCGCTGAGGGGTCCGGCGGCGACCGGCCCGACGGGATCCACGGGGCCTGGGGTAGGTCCGGGAGTGGAGGCGGGGTGAGGTCGCCCCGGTCACCGAGGGGCTGGTGCCGGCCGGGGGAGAACGGTGCGCCGGGGGAGTGCGGGCCGGAGGGGGGTGGCCCACACGCGGCACATGCGCCTCACGGGGGTGGGGGTGGCCGCGGGCACCTCGACCCGGCACCCGGGAACGCGTGGTCCGGGCCGCGCGTTGAGGGGGTAGTGGTCGACGTCACAAGGAGGTGTCCGCAGATGTCCAACGGCGGAAAGGTCGCGGTTGCCGGAGTCGTGGCAGCCATCGTGTTGTTCTGGGCGGTGGGCTTCTGGGCGGGCCTGCTGGTTCTGATCGGGGTGCCGGCTGCGGCCTACCTCCTGTTGGATCCGTCCCAGAGGCGTCGGGTGCGCGGACTGTCCAGGAAGCAGATCGGCCGCTGACAGGGGACGTCTGACGCCTGACGTCAGGCGAGTGACACAGGCGCGCAGTGCGTGGCGTGCTCTGTGACGTGAGGGCCGATCGGTGGAAGCGCCGGGCTCCGGCCGGTGTACGGAGCCCGGACGGCGCGGCCGTGGTGCGGGGCCGGTGCGGCCGCGGGGCGGGCTTGCGGCGCCGGCCCGCCCACCCGGCTCAGGCCGCGCCGCTCACGAAGGCCGGCGTGAAATCCGCTTCGAGCAGCATCTGGGACGCGTGGTCCACGAGGTTGCGCAGGACCGACTGGTAGGTCTCGTCGCCGCCCAGTTCGTCCAGGATCCGGTAGGCCTCCGCGCGGAAGCAGTCGATCTCGGCACGGTAGCGGTCGAGGGCGGCGGGGGTCCGCAGGAGGCTCGCGAGTTCGAGCCTGGCCGGATGTGACCGGCTCGCGGCGGCGCACAGTCCCAGGATGTGATCCCGGGAGAGGGGTGAGGCGTCCTCGATGACGGAGGCGAGCAGGTAGGTCACCGTGCCGTTGAGAAGGTCCTCGTCGCGGCCGGACAGGATGTCCTCCTGGTCGTTGAAGAGCTGCCACAGGATTCCGAAGACGTATCCGAATTCACGCCACAGGGCGACCTTTTCACCCGTGGTGCCCGAGAATAAGGCGGCCATGGCCGTGATCATGCCGAACGGGGCGCCGGATTTGCCGCGGTACGTCTCCACTACTGACATGCGGGAGGCGCTGCGGATATCTCCGCGCATGTCGTCTAACTGGCCGTCGGCTCCTATGATCCAGCCGTCGAGAATCTCGCTTATCAGCGCGCCGCGCGTCGCCTCCGGGAGATCTTGCGCCAGGATGATCTGAACGGGCAGTGCGTTTCCGGTGATGACGGCGGCGAGCAGTGCTTCGTCCTCGGTGAGCTCGCCCGAGATGGACGCGCCGTCGGCGTCGGCCAGGTCGTCGAGATAGCAAGCCGAGGTCCACCACAGCAGGTGCACTGCGGACAGTGGCACCGCCGGCCCTGGGTTTCCCGTTTCTATGGCGTGCGTGAGCAGGGGGAGCACCGAAAGGGGATGTCTCAGTTTGCGCTGTTCGAGGAGCTTGGCCACGGATTTCCTGGTCGTCGCCGCGACGAGTCCGAGCCGGTCCAGAGCGGTTGCGATCTCCGCGTCGATGTCCTGTGCGACCTTCCGGTGTAGGTCCAGGTACGACATGCAATTCAAGAGTGGCCTCCATCGGGGAATGTGCGTGGGGGTGAGGTGCGCACCCTTCGAGCCGCGTGACTGGCCGATTCGATCATTCCGGAGGAGGGGGATCCAGAGCGATTTTCAGTCGCCGTGACCGGATTTCATTAGTTGACTCGTTAAACTACCGACGGTAATGGATATTTTTCGCCATTGTGTCGATCATTAATGGTCATTCATGAAGGTGGGCGCCCGATCTGGCTGTCGCGGCTCGCCACATGGCCCGAATTCGACTATTCGGGGAATCCGGGGACTCCGTTCGGGAGCCGGGTGGGTTGTCCACGGCGCCGAGTCCCCGGCGCACACCGAGGCCGCCCGCCCGCGCCACCCGGTACCGTGGGACGTCCGGCCGGCCGGGCCCGTTCCCGCCGCGATGCGGAAAGAGCACGACCAGCGCCCGGTCCGCCTGTCCGCACACCGCTACCCGGTCCGCCCACGTCCCCGGTCCGCCCCCGTCCCCGGTCCGCCCGGGTCACGCCGGGCGGACGGCCACGCGGTCGAGTGCAGCCAACAGGTCCGGCACGTCGATATCCCCCTCCCGGGGGACCATGAGCACCTCGCCCGGTTCCTCGTCCAGGAGGAGAAAGGCCGCCTCACCGGTGCGGGCCACCAGCGACCAGCCGGGCCCGTCCACCCGTAGCGTCCGGGCCCCCTCACCGGCGAAGGAGGACCGCACCCGGCCGGGCGGCGGTGGCATCCGCGTGTACTCCAGGGCCTCCTCCAGCGCACGTGCGAGCCCGGGGTGAGCCGCGGCCGCGGCCCCGCCGTCCGAGGCGACGCGCTCGCGCCAGTCGGCCCATTCCCTGGCGATCTGGTCCGCCCCCAGCCGCCGCTGCACCGGACCCCACGCCTCCGCCGACGGCGGCGCCAGCGGCACCCGCCCCGTACCGTCCGCCCCCTGCTCCGGATCGTGCGGCGCCGGGATCCCCGGCGCGGCCACCGACAACTCCACGGGCCAGCCCGCCAGCGAGACCACGATCGTCCGCTCGTCGGGCGACAGGTCGTACTCCATGCCGCAGTCCCACGAGGCGATGGCCGCGGCCACGAGCGAGACGTCGTCGACGACGACCGTCCAGCGCGCGCCGTCCTCGTCCTGGCCCAGCACCAGCCCGTACCCCTCCCGGTCGGGCGCCACGCCCAGCAGGGCACACGCCGCGGGGAAGTCGTCGCCCAGGAAGCCGGGGAACTGCGCGGGGGTCAGGAGTACGGCTGTCAGCACGTACAGCGAGCCGCCACCCTCGTCGTCGGACACCTGGCCTCCCTGCTCTCTCGTCGGCGCACCTTAACCAGCGGGTAACCCGCCCGTCGAGAGCCTGCGGGCCACGATTTCCAAGGTCGCGCGCTGCACGTAGAGTTGGGCACCCGCCACAGAAAGGGACTCGCGGTGCAGCGTTACGACCGGCTGAGGGAGATCCTCCGGCTCGACCCCGACGAGGACTTCCTCGCCATCTACCGGCTCACCGCCACCTACGAGTTCCCCTGGGACTTCACCCGTGCCCTGGAGCTCGCGCTGTTCCGGACGTACGCCGTGCCCGCCATCGGAGGCCTGCTCGCCGAGACCGCCGAGTTCACCGACCGTGCCCAGAAGCGCTACGACGACACCGCGCTGCTCCTCGACGCGGTCGTCGAGCACGGCTTCGACAACGACACCGCGCGCACGGCGATCCGCCGCGTCAACCAGATGCACCGCAGCTACGACATTTCCAACGACGACATGCGCTACGTGCTGTGCACGTTCGTGGTGATCCCGTCGCGCTGGCTGGATGCCTACGGCTGGCGCCCGATGACGCACCACGAGCGCCGGGCGAGCGCCAACTACTACGCCACCCTCGGCCGACACCTCGGTATCACCGACATCCCGGGCTCCTACGAGGAGTTCGAAACCACCCTGAACGCCTACGAAGCGGACCACTTCGGCTGGGACGAGGGCGGCCGCAGGGTCGCCGACGCCACCCTCGACCTGATGGCGTCCTGGTATCCGGCGCCGCTCGCACCCGCCATGCGCCGCGGGGGGATCGCCCTCCTCGACGACTCGCTCATCGACGCTTTCCGGTACGAGACCCCACACGCGGGTGTGCGGAAGCTGGTGCGGGGGGCGCTGCGGCTGCGGGGCCGCGCGGTCCGGCTGCTGCCGCCGCGCAGGGCCCCGCACTACGCCCGCCAGAACCCGGAGATCAAGGGCTACCGGGGTGGCTACGACGTGGGTGAGCTCGGCACGTTCCCGGTGCCCGGGTCGGGCGGCTGCCCCGTGCCGCATCCGCGCCGACCCACCGGAGCTGATGCCCAGCCCCCGGCCTGACCCCGGGCGCCCCCGGCGGTGGCCGGGTGCGCCGCCGCCGTAGGGGCATCGTGTCGCGGCGGACGGGCGGACGGGCGGACGGGCGGACGGGCGGGTGCGTGGCGGGGCCGGCGTCACGCCCGCCGCACGGCCAGCGCCAGGAAGCGGTGGTCCTCGTCTGCGTACGAGTCCAGGTCCCAGCCCGCGGCCGACAGGAGAGGGCGGAGGTTGTGCTCGGCCCGCAGGTCCTGCGGGGTCAGCCGGCGGCCCTGGCGCGCGGCGAGGGCCGCCCGCCCGATCGGGTGGAAGAGCGCGAGCCGGCCACCGGGGCGCACCACCCGAGACAGTTCGCGCAGATTCGCCTCGGGGTCGGGAAGGTGCGCGACGAGGCCCGCGGCGAACACCGCGTCGAGCGATCCGTCGCGCAGCGGCAGCCGGGCCACGTCGGCGAGCAGCAGCGCGCCCGCGTCCGCGCGTCCGGCCCGCACCGCCGCCGCCAGCATCTGCGGGGTCAGGTCCACGCCGAGCACGGTCCCGGCGCGGCCGACGGCGGCCCGGAGCGCGCCCAGGGCCCGGCCGGTGCCGCAGCCCGCGTCCAGCACGCGGTCCCCGGGCCGCAGCCCGCACTCGGTCACGGCGGCGGCGAAGGCGGGTCCGTCCTCCGGGAACTTGCGGTCCCAGCCGGCGGCCCGGGCCCCGAAGAACTCCTGCACGTGCGTGTGGTCCTCGCTCATGGGCACATGATCCCCCACCGCTGCACCGCCAGGTGTCGGCGGCCCGTACGCAAGGTGCACGCGGGGTGATCGAACGTGAACGTAGCTCTGTCATATTCCAGCACTTCCAGCTGCTTTCGAAATGCGCCCCCTGTTCGCGCCCTCACCCGGACTAGCGTCCGTTGGCCATGGGACACCTGGAACATCTGGACCATGCCGCCTTCGGCTGGCTGACACCCGTGCTGTCGTACGTGATGGCATCGATCGGCGCCGCCCTCGGGCTGCGCTGCACCGTCCGCGCGCTCGCCGCGACCGGGACCGTCCGCCGCAATTGGCTCCTCACCGCCGCCTCCGCCATCGCCACCGGCATCTGGACCATGCATTTCGTCGCGATGCTCGGTTTCGAGGTCACCGGCACGGAGATCCACTACAACGTGCCGCTCACCGTCCTGAGCCTGCTCGTCGCCCTGCTGGTCGTCGGCGCCGGCGTGTTCGCCGTCTGCTACGGCACGGCGCGCGGCCACTCCCTCGTACTGGGCGGCCTCACCACCGGGCTCGGTGTCGCCAGCATGCACTACCTGGGCATGGCGGCCCTGCGCCTGCACGGCGAGATCTCCTACGACCCGCTCCTGGTCTGCCTGTCCGTCGTCATCGCCGTGGTCGCGGCCACCGCCGCCCTCTGGGCCGCCCTCAAGATCAGCTCGCCGGTGGCCGTGGCCGCCGCCTCGCTCCTCATGGGCGCTGCGGTCAGCAGCATGCACTACACCGGGATGGCGGCCGTCTCGGTCAGCGTCAGCCCCTCCGACGAGGCCCTGCCCGGAGCCGACGCGATGCAGTTCGTCTTCCCGCTCGCCGTCGGACTGGGCTCCTACCTCTTCATCACCGCCGCCTTCGTCGCGCTCTCGCCCAGAGTCGGCGAGCGGGCCGCCACCGACTCGGCCCGGCACCCGGGGGAGCGGCCCGTGGCCGCGCACTGACCCCCGCCTCCGTGGGACCGCGCGCCGCGCCCGTCCCGCCGCCTGTCCCGCCGGTGATCCCACGGACCGGCGGTTCCCCCCACCGACCGACCGCACCCCTGGGCACCGCCCGGAACGAGGAGCCCATGCGAACACCCCGCAGAAGACCGGACGCAGCGGCGCCGCGGCTGCCAGCGCCCCCGGCACGGGGCCGTCGGGCCCACGCCGGGCCACCGGCAGAGGAACCAACGCAGGAACCGTCGCAGGAACCAGCGCAGGAACCGGTGCAGCAGCGACCGCGCCCGTCGGACGCCGCCCGCCCGCCCGGCTCCGGCGTCCCCCGGGAGCGCGGCCCCCGGCCGCGACTGCGCCCCGCCACCGTCCGCGCGAAGATCCTCTCCCTGTTGATGGTGCCGGTCGTCTCGCTCCTCGCGCTCTGGGCCTTCGCCACCGTCAACACCGCCCAGGACATGGCCCGGCTGGGGCGAGTCCAGCGGGTCGACTCCGAGATACGCGCCCCCGTCACCGCCGCCGTCACCGAGTTGCAGGCCGAACGGCGAGCAGCCGTCCGCCTCCTGGCCGATCCCGCGGCCGACGCGGGCACACTGGACCAGCAGGCCCGCCGCACCGACGGCGCCGTCCGCGCCCTACGGCTCGGAGACCGCCACACCGTCGCCGATTCCGGTGGCTACCGCCCCGACACGGTGGTCCGTCTGGGCGCGTTCGTGGTCGCGGCCGAGGCGCTGGAATCGGCCCGTAAGGACATCACCGACCGCCGCGCCACCCCCGAGGCCGCCTTCGCCATCTACACCCGGGTGGTCGACGCCGCCTTCGCCGTGGGCGGCTCCCTCTCCGGGGGCGAGAGCGCCGAGCTGGGTCCCGACGCGCGGGTCCTGCTCGAATTCGCCCGGGCCGCGGAACTCCTGTCCCGAGAGGACGCCCTCCTCGCCCTGCCGGGGCAGCGTAGCGCCGAAACGCTTCGGCAGCTGACCGGCGCCATCGAGTCCCGCCGCGCGCTCACTGAGGCCGCGACCCGCGACCTGCCGGCCGCCCAGCAGGACGCCTGGCGGTCCGTCGCCAAGAGCGCAGCCTACGCCGAACTGACCGGCGCCGAGGACCGGGCGCTCGCCGCCGGAACCTCCCGGGACGGCCGGGGTGCGCCCGCCGGATGGGAGACCGCCCACAGCGGCGTCAGCACCTCGATGCGGGAGATCGAGGAGGCCGCCCACACCGCGGCCGCGGACCGGGCCGACCCCGTCAGGGAGGGGGCCTTCAGCCCCGCGGGCGCCGCCGTGCTGCTCGGTCTGCTGGCTGTCGCGGCCTCGCTCGCCATCTCCGTCCGGATCGGCCGGGTCCTCGTCGTCGAACTGGTCTCCCTGCGCAACGCCGCCCTGGAGATCGCCCACCGCAAACTCCCCGAGGCGATGGATCGGCTGCGCGCCGGCGAGCACGTCGACGTGCCCGCCGAGGCCCCGGCCGGCCCGCCCGCCGACGACGAGATCACCCAGGTCGGCGAGGCACTGGGTACCGTACACCGGGCTGCGCTCAACGCCGCCGTCGAGCGGGCGGAGCTCGCCGGAGGGGTCTCCGGGGTCTTCGTCAACCTCGCCCGCCGCAGCCAGGTCCTCGTGCACAAACAGCTCATCCTGCTGGATTCGATGGAACGGCGCGCCGACGACCCGAGCGAGCTCGGCGACCTCTTCCGCCTCGACCACCTGACCACCAGGATGCGCCGCCACGCGGAGAGCCTGATCATCCTTTCGGGCGCCTCCCCGGGCCGGGCCTGGCGGATGCCGGTCCCCCTCACCAGCGTCGTCAGGGCCGCCGTCTCGGAGATCGAGGACTACCCGCGCGTCGAGGTGCACGGGCTCGCCGAGGCCGCGGTGGCCGGCGCGGCCGTCGCCGACCTCACCCACCTCCTCGCCGAACTCATCGAGAACGCGGCCCAGTTCTCTCCTCCGCACACCAAGGTCCGGGTCACCGGCGAACCGGTCGGCACCGGTTACGTCCTGGAGATCGAGGACCGCGGACTGGGCATGGGGCGCGCATCCCTGGCCGACGCCAACCGGCGCATCGAGCAGTCCGAGGGCCTCGACCTCTTCGACAGCGACCGGCTCGGCCTCTTCGTGGTCAGCCGGCTCTCGGCCCGCCACGACGTCAAGGTGCACCTGCGCACGTCGCCCTACGGCGGCACCACCGCCGTGGTGCTCCTGCCCACCTCCGTGCTCCAGAGCGCCACCTCCGCCTCCGCGACCTCCACCGCGACCGCGGTCGGCACCGACGACGCCGACGCGGCGGGCCCGCAGCCCGGCCACCGGGAGGATTCCCCGGGCGCCCGGGACCGCGCCGCGCCCCCGTCGCCCACACCGGCCGCGGAACAGGGCGCGCCCGTGCAGCAGCCCGCCGCGGTCACCGTCGTACGGGACCGTGCGCGAAGCGGCGTACGGGACGGCGTGCGCGGCATTCCGGCACGGGACGTGGCACCCGCGGCAGCGGCGGACGAACCGCGCCCGGCGCCGGTGGCGCCGCTGCGGCCGCGCGCCGCCGTCGGCACGGGCTTCCGTACGGAGGCCGCCGCATCCCCTTCCGCCTCCGTGGCGGAACTTCCGCGCCGGGTACGCCAGGCCAGCCTCGTCCCCCAGCTCCGCGAGGCGCCCGCGCCCGAGGAGCAGGCCGCCGGACGGCCGGCCGGGGACGCGCCGGGGCGCAGCCCACAGGAGGTCCGGGACCGGATGGCGGCCTACCGGGCGGGATGGCTGCGCGGCTCCGAGGAGAACTCCCCCCACGCAGGCAGCGAAGGAGAAGCGTGATGATCGAACACCAGAGGGTCGGCCACGACGGCATCCGCAGGTCGGGCGAGCTCGACTGGCTCCTGGACGACCTGGTGCACCGGGTCATCGAGGTCCGGCACGCCGTGGTGCTCTCCAACGACGGCCTGGCGGTGGGTGCCTCCAGTGCGCTCGGCCGGGAGGACGCCGAACACCTCGCGGCGGTGGCCTCCGGCTTCCACAGCCTGGCCAAGGGCGCGGGACGGCACTTCCAGGCCGGGGGTGTGCGCCAGACGTTGGTCGAGATGGACGAGGGTTTCCTCTTCGTCGCGGCGGCCGGGGACGGATCCTGCCTCGCCGTGCTCAGCGCCGCCGGCGCCGACATCGGCCTGATCGCCTACGAGATGGCTCGGCTGGTGAAGCGGGTCGGCGAACACCTCTGCGCTCCGCCCCGGTTCGCGGCGCGGCCGCCGGCCGCCGGCTGAGGGCGCGGTCCGGCACATGAACGGCCAGTGGTACGACGACGAAGCGGGCCCGCTCGTCCGCCCGTACGCCATGACCGGGGGGCGTACCAAGCCGGGACCGCACGGGGTCCGCTTCGACCTGATCGCCCTGGTCGCGGTGGAGCCGCAGAGTGGCGCGGACGAGGCGGCCGAGTCCCTGCTCGGCCCCGAACACCGGGCACTGCTGGGGCTGTGCCGGTCCGAGACCCAGTCGGTGGCGGAACTCGCCGCCGACGCCGACCTGCCCGTGGGAGTCGTTCGGGTGCTCCTCGGGGACCTGCTGGAGGGCGGGCACGTCAAGGTCAGCCGCCCGGTGCCGCCCGCCCAGCTTCCGGACGAGCGGATTCTGCGTGAAGTCATCGAGGGATTGAGAGCGCTTTGATGGGACACCACGACAATCTGACCACCGGATCCGGCGGACCTGCCGGCGACGGTCCGGACGCGGAGCCGGGGACGGTGGAGGAGGACGCCGAACTGGCCGCGCTCGCGCTGAAGATCCTCGTGGCGGGGGGATTCGGGGTGGGCAAGACCACGCTCGTCGGAGCGGTGAGCGAGATCCGGCCACTGCGCACCGAGGAACAGCTCAGCGAGGCCGGAGAAATGGTCGACGACACGGGCGGCGTCGAGCAGAAGACGAGCACGACCGTGGCGATGGACTTCGGGCGGATCACCATCCGGTCCGGTCTGTCCCTCTACCTGTTCGGCACTCCGGGGCAGGACCGGTTCTGGTTCCTGTGGGACGAGCTGTCCACGGGGGCGCTCGGCGCGGTGGTGCTCGCCGACACGCGGCGCCTGGAGGACTGCTTCCCGGCGGTCGACTACTTCGAGCACCGGCGCATCCCGTTCGTGGTCGCCGTCAACTGCTTCGCGGAGGCGCGGCGGTACGGGGCGCACGACGTGTCGCGCGCACTGGACCTGGAACAGGGGACGCCGGTGGTGCTGTGCGACGCACGGGACAGGGACTCGGGCAAGGAAGTGCTGATCCGGCTGGTCGAGTACGCCGGGCGGGTGCACACCGCCCGGCTGCTGGACTCGGTGGGGCCGCAGGCCGGTTCCGTGTGAGCAGGTCCTGCCACCGGGGTGGGTCAGTCGGCCACCCGGGCTTCGGCGATCACCTGGTCGATCGGGACACGGACCAGGAGCGAGCCGGGGACGCCGTTGCGGCGGCCGATCGCCTCGGCGTCCGCCTCGCCCATGTAGCGGGCGGCGATGCGGGTCGCCCAGGTGAGCACCTCGTCCCCGGCGTCGGCGTAGTCGCTGATCTCGGCGCGGCCCTGGAGGATGACGTAGGCGAAGGGCGGACGCTCGTCGTCCACGCAGAGCGCGACGCGGCCGTCCCTGGCCAGATTGCGTCCCTTGACGGTGTCCTTTCCTGTGTTGAAGACGAAGGAATCGCCGTCGAGTACGAACCAGACGGGGGCGACGTGCGGACTTCCGTCCTCGCGGACGGTGCAGAGCTTTCCGGTGCGGGCGGAATCGGAAACAAATGCCCGCCATTCCTCTTGAGTCATCTTCTTCGCCATGGGCACATCCTCCTTGCCGGAAAGGCACTGGTGGGGAAGGCTTGCCGCACGAGTACGCGGGGTGGGGCACGGCCGAGCGGGCCACGTCAACGGGGAGGGGCCGGGAATGGCACTGGACAAGCAACTGGACTGGCTGTTGGACGACCTGACACGCAGGGTCCCGCAGGTGCGGCACGCGGTGGTGCTGTCCAATGACGGCCTGGTGACGGCGGCGAGCGCGGGGCTGCCCAGGGAGGACGCGGAACACCTGGCGGCCGTCGCGGCCGGGCTGCAGAGCCTGGCGAAGGGGTCGGGACGGCACTTCAGGGCCGGCGAGGTCCGTCAGACGATGGTCGAGTACGACGACGGGGCGCTCTTCGTCATGGCGGCGGGCGCGGGCAGTTCCCTGTGTGTGCTGAGTGCGGCCGAGGCGGACATCGGCCAGGTCGCGTACGAGATGACGCTGCTGGTCAACCGGGTGGGTGAGCATCTGGGAGTGGCGGAGCGGCGCATCACCGGAGGCTGAGCCGGCGCCCCGCGGAGGTTGTCCACAGGCCTCACGAGATCCCGTCACAGCAAGTTACGATCCTCACGTAGAGTAGTCATTGCTCGTGGGGGAGGACCGTGATGACACAGATGGTGACCGCGCCGCCGCAGGATGGGGCCGCGCACCAGGGAGACAGGCCCAGAGGCCGGGCCGACGACGCCGCGGAGGCGCTGATGGGCAGTGCGCGGGCCGCCGGGGAACTGGGCCTGACCCGGGGTGAGCTGGCCAGGGCCGTCCAGCTGGGGATCGTACGGGCCGGGCCGCCGGCGGCCGGCGGTGCCGCGCGCTTCACGCGGGCGGAGCTGGCGCGGGTACGGGCCGTGGCCGCGGGCCCGTCGGACACCCTGCGCCGGCGGGTCGAGGCGGTGGCCGGGGCCCAAGCGGCGGCCGAGGTGCTCGGGGTCGGCCCGAGCCGGTTCACCCGGCTCGCGCGCTGCGGGCACCTCACGCCCGTCGGCTACCGGATCAACCGCTACCGCGCGGTCGTGTGGCTCTATCTCGCTTCGGAACTTAGGGAGTTCGCCGACGACCGGCCGGGGATGCTGCGCGGGACGGCATCCGCCGAGGACCGGGAACTGCTGGCGGCCAAGGGGGACCTGCGCCCGCGCACCTGGCGCGGGCGGCATGTGGGGCTCCTGCTGAGACGGACCACCGATCCATGGGCCCGCGCGGCGGTTCTGGCCCGCGTACTTCCCGAGGACGACCTGCGCGGAGCCGTGCCCGATCCGGCGGAACGGATCATCCTGGCCGCACTGGCCCCGCCTCCGCCGTACGGTCACCCACAGGTGCCCGCCGCCGCGGCGGTGGCGGAGGGGCTGCTGCGCGCCGGGCCGCCGGACGAGGTTCTCCGGTACCGAACCAGGCTGGAGGTCGCCCTGGCGGCGGCCCGGCTTCAGTCGAAGTCGACGGGGGACAGGGGGCCGACGTAGACCCAGGCCCCCGCCTCGCGGGCGAAGCTGCTGTGCTCGTGCAGCGAGCCGGTGTGGCGGCCCTCGCGGTAGTGCGCGCGGAACTCCACCGAGCCCTCCGTCTCGAACATCCCGCCGCGCTCGGTGGCGAGGATCTCCAGCCGCTCCCAGCGCTGCCCGGGATCGAGGTCGAGCACGGCCGGGCGCGTGGAGGGGTGCCAGGAGCGGAGCAGGTACGCGGTGTCACCGACGGCGAAGGCGCTGAAGCGGGAACGCATCAGCAGCTCGGCGGTGGGCGCCTGCCGTTGACCGGAGTGGAAGCGGCCGCAGCACTCCGCGTAGGCGGCGGGCAGCCCGCAGGGGCACGGCATGGCGGGAGTGGGCATGGGTCTGCTCAGTTCTTCGGTACGGGAAGGGACGGCCGGCCCGGAGGTCACGCCCGGGCGGGATGGGGGCGGAAGAGGCCCTCTTGGACCACGGAGACCAGCAGCCTGCCCTCCAGGTCGTAGATGCGGCCCCGGGCCAGGCCCCGGCCGCCGTGCGCGATGGGCGATTCCTGGTCGTAGAGGAACCACTCGTCCGCCCGGAAGGGCCGGTGGAACCACATGGCGTGATCGAGCGAGGCCATGTCGAAGCCGCGCATGCCCCAGAGGGGTTCCACGGGGATGCGCACGGCGTCGAGGAGGGTCATGTCACTGGCGTAGGTGAGGGCACAGGTGTGCACGAGCGGGTCGTCGCCCAGCGGGCCCACGGCGCGCATCCACACCGCGCTGCGCGGATCGGCACCCTTGAGCTCCTCCGGAGTCCAGCGGAGCCGGCTGACATAGCGGATGTCGAAGGGCTGGCGGCGGGCCATCCGCTCCAGCGCCTCCGGCAGCGCCCCGAGGTGCGCGCGGATCTCGTCCGCGACCTTGGGGAGCGTGTCGGGATGGGGACAGTGGTGGGGAGGCAGCTGGTGCTCGATGCCGCCCTCCTCCGGGTGATGGAAGGAGGCGGTGAGATTGAAGATCGTCTTGCCCTGCCGGACCGCGGTGACCCGCCGGGTGGTGAAGGACCGCCCGTCACGCACCCGCTCCACCTGGTACACGATCGGCACCCCGGGAATGCCGGGGCGCAGGAAGTACGCGTGCAGTGAGTGGACCGGGCGGTCGCTCTCCACGGTGCGGCCCGCGGCCACCAGGGCCTGGCCCGCGACCTGGCCGCCGAAGACCCGCTGGAGGGACTCCTGCGGGCTGGCGCCGCGGAAGATGTTGACCTCGATCTGCTCCAGATCGAGCAGATCGACCAGTCTCTCGGCGGGGTTCGTCATCAGAGGATCTCCACTGTCGGGTCCGGGCGGTCCGGCGGCGTGCCGGGACGCTTCACAGGGCGCCGAGCTCGCCGACCGAGGTCACCCGGACGACCGCCCGGCCCTCCTCGTCGGACGCGGCCAGGTCGACCTCGGCGCTGATGCCCCAGCCATGGTCGCCGTTGGGGTCGGCGAAGGTCTGGCGGACGCGCCACAGGCCGTGCGCGGGGTCCTCCTCGATCTGCAGCAGCTTGGGGCCCCGGGCGTCGGGGCCGGTACCGAGGTCGTCGTACTCGTCCCAGTACGCGTCCATGGCCTCGCCCCAGGCGTCGGCGTCCCAGCCCGACCCGGCGTCCAGCTCGCCCAGCGTGTCGACGTGGTCGAGGGCGGCCAGCTCGACGCGGCGGAACATGGCGTTGCGGACCAGGACGCGGAAGGCGCGCGCATTCGCGGTGACGGGCTTGACCTGATCGGCCTTCTCCTGAGCCTGTTCCGCCGTCTCCACCTCGGGGTTCGCCAGCTGCTCCCACTCGTCGAGCAGGCTCGAATCGACCTGGCGGACCAGCTCGCCCAACCAAGCGATCAGGTCCTCGAGGTCCTCGGACTTGAGGTCGTCGGGGATGGTGTGGTCCAGCGCCTTGAACGCGCTGGCCAGGTAGCGCAGCACGATGCCCTCGGTGCGGGCCAGTTCGTAGAAGGAGGTGAACTCGGTGAAGGTCATCGCACGTTCGTACATGTCGCGGATGATCGACTTCGGGGAGACGGGGTGGTCGCGCACCCACGGGTGGCTCTTGGAGTACACGTCGTAGGCGTGGGAGAGGAGTTCTTCCAGCGGCTTGGGATAGGTGACGTCCTGGAGCCGCTCCATCCGCTCCTCGTACTCGATCCCGTCGGCCTTCATCTGGCCGACCGCGATGCCGCGCTCCTTGTTCTGCTGGGCGGCCAGGATCTGGCGCGGGTCGTCCAGCGTGGACTCCACGACGGACACCATGTCCAGCGCGTAGGAGGGGGACTCCGGGTCCAGCAGGTCGAAGGAGGCCAGCGCGAAGGTGGACAGCGGCTGGTTGAGGGCGAAGTCCTGCTGGAGGTCGACGGTGAGCCGAATGGTGCGGCCCTCCGCGTCCGGGGTGTCGAGCTTCTCCACCACGCCGCCGTCCAGCAGCGAGCGGTAGATCGCGATGGCCCGGCGGATGTGCCGCAGCTGTGCCTTGCGCGGCTCGTGGTTGTCCTCGAGGAGGTGGCGCATCGCCTGGAAGGCGTCTCCGGGCCGGGCGATCACCGACAGGAGCATGATGTTGGTGACCTTGAAGCGCGAGGTCAGAGGCTCCGGATCGGCGGCGATGAGCTTTTCGAAGGTGGTGTCCGACCAGGCGACGAACCCCTCGGGCGCCTTCTTGCGGACCACCTTGCGGCGCTTCTTCGGGTCGTCGCCCGCCTTCGCGAGCGCCTTCTCGTTCTCGATGACGTGTTCGGGCGCCTGGGCGACCACGTAGCCCGCCGTGTCGAAGCCGGCCCGTCCGGCCCGTCCGGCGATCTGGTGGAACTCGCGGGCGCGCAGCGTGCGGACCCGGTTGCCGTCGTACTTGGTGAGCGCGGTGAACAGCACGGTGCGGATCGGGACGTTCACGCCGACGCCGAGCGTGTCCGTACCGCAGATGACCTTCAGCAGGCCGGCCTGCGCGAGCTTCTCCACCAGGCGCCGGTACTTGGGCAGCATGCCGGCGTGGTGCACGCCGATGCCGTGCCGCACGTAGCGCGAGAGGTTCTGGCCGAACTTCGTGGTGAAGCGGAAGTTCCCGATCAGCTCCTGGATCTTGTCCTTCTCCTCGCGGGTGCACATGTTGATGCTCATGAGCGACTGGGCCCGCTCGACCGCCTGGGCCTGAGTGAAGTGCACGATGTAGACGGGTGCCTGCCGGGTCTCCAGCAGCTCGGTGATCGTGTCGGTGATCGGGGTGGTGACGTAGTCGTACGACAGCGGCACCGGACGGGTCGCGGAGCGGACCACCGAGGTGGGCCGGCCCGTGCGCCGGGTCAGGTCGTCCTCGAAGCGCTTGACGTCGCCGAGGGTCGCCGACATCAGGACGAACTGCGCCTGCGGCAGCTCCAGCAGCGGGATCTGCCAGGCCCAGCCGCGATCGGGCTCGGCATAGAAGTGGAACTCGTCCATCACGACCTGGCCGATGTCGGCGTGCTTGCCGTCACGCAGGGCGATCGAGGCCAGCACCTCTGCGGTGCAGCAGATCACCGGGGCGTCTGCGTTGACCGAGGCGTCGCCGGTCAGCATGCCGACGTTCTCGGTGCCGAAGAGCTTGCACAGGTCGAAGAACTTCTCCGACACCAGCGCCTTGATCGGGGCGGTGTAGAAGGTCACCTTGTCCTGGGCCAGTGCGGTGAAGTGCGCACCGGCCGCGACCAGGCTCTTGCCGGATCCGGTCGGGGTGGACAGGATCACGTTCGCCCCGGAGACGACCTCGATCAGCGCCTCCTCCTGAGCCGGGTACAGGGTGATGCCCTGCTCCTCCGCCCACGAGGAGAAGGCCTCGAACAGGGCGTCGGGGTCGGCGGTCGGCGGGAGCTGATCAATGAGGGTCACGCCCCCATCTTGCCTGCCTTCCCGCCGGATCAGGGAACCGGAGGACAGAAGGAAGATCACCGACGGTACGCTGTGCCGTCGATGCGGCCCGAACGAACCGGTCAACAGGGCCCGACACACACCAGCGGGGCGGGGAACAACCATGATGGGTCCGGCGCACTCACTCTCCGGGGCGGCGGCCTGGCTGGGGGTGGGCGCGGCCACTGCGGCCGCCGGCCACCCCATGCCCTGGCCGGTCCTCGTCGTCGGCGCGCTGATCTGCGCCGGCGCCGCCCTCGCCCCGGATCTCGACCACAAGTCGGCCACGATCTCCCGCGCCTTCGGCCCGTTGTCCAAGGGCCTGTGCGAGGTGGTCGACAAGATCTCCTACGCCGTCTACAAAGCCACGCGCTCCACGAAGGACGCCCGCCGTTCCGGTGGCCACCGCACCCTGACGCACACCTGGCTGTGGGCGGTGCTGATCGGCGGCGGAGCCTCCGCGCTCGCCGTCACCGCCGATCGCTGGGGCGTGCTGGCGCTGCTCTTCGTGCACCTGGTGCTCGCGGTCGAGGGCCTCCTGTGGCGGGCCGCCCGGATGTCCAGCGACGTCTTGGTGTGGCTACTCGGCGCGACCAGCGCGTGGATCATGGCCGGGGTGCTCGACCAGCCCGGAAACGGTGCGAACTGGCTGTTCACCGAGCCGGGACAGGAGTACCTCTGGCTCGGCCTGCCCATCGTGCTCGGCGCCCTGGTCCACGACATCGGCGACGCTCTGACGGTCTCCGGCTGTCCGGTCCTGTGGCCGCTGCCGATCGCCGGGAAACGCTGGTACCCGATCGGCCCGCCGAAGGCGATGCGTTTCCGCGCCGGCAGCTGGGTGGAGCTGAAGGTCCTCATGCCCGTGTTCATCGTGCTGGGCGGCTTCGGAGGCGCCTCGGCCCTCGGCTTCATCTGAGGGCTCTCCCGCCCGTCCCCGGCGGGCTGCGGACTGCCGGACGACCCTTGTCCCGGACGTCGCGGGGTCGGTGGGCATGCTGGCCCACGGCGGCCCCGGGCACCAGGGGCGGAGCGATGCTCATCCCCCGGTGACCGGGGCCGTCGGGCCGTTCCGGGCCGGCTGGTGCCCCGGGCTCAGCCGTGCCAGGACCTCCAGAGTGCCGCGTACGCCCCGTCCGCCGCGACCAGCTCGTCGTGCGAGCCGAGTTCGCTGATCCGGCCGCCCTCGACCACCGCGATCACATCCGCGTCGTGGGCGGTGTGGAGCCGGTGGGCGATGGCGATGACCGTGCGGCCGTCCAGCACCCGGGCCAGCGAGCGTTCCATGTGACGCGCCGCCCGAGGGTCGAGCAGCGAGGTGGCCTCGTCCAACACCAGCGTGTGCGGATCCGCGAGCACCAGCCGGGCCAGCGCCACCTGCTGCGCCTGCGCCGGGGTGAGTGCCGTGCCGCCGGAGCCGACCTCGGTGTCCAGGCCGTCCGCCAGGGCCCGGGCCCAGCCGTCCGCGTCCACTGCCCTCAGCGCCGCCCACAGCTCGACGTCCGTGGCCTCCGTCCGCGCGAGCCGGAGGTTGTCGCGCAGCGATCCCACGAAAACGTGGTGCTCCTGGTTGACCAGGGCCACGTGCTCGCGCACCCGCTCCGCCGGCATCCGCGACAGCCGGGCCCCGCCGAGGGTGACCTCGCCGGTCCGGGGTCCGTAGATGCCCGCGAGCAGCCGTCCCAGGGTGGACTTCCCCGCGCCCGACGGGCCGACGAGCGCCATCCGGGTGCCGGGGGGCACCGACAACGCCACCCCGTGCAGGACGTCCACGCCGTCCCGGTAGCCGAAGCGGACCTCCCGTGCCCGGACGTCCCGGCCGTCGGGGGCCGCCTTCGCGTCTCCGGCGTCCGGTTCGATCTCCCGCACACCCACCAGGCGGCCCAGCGACACCTGGGCGATCTGGAGCTCGTCGTACCAGCGAAGGATCAGGCCGATCGGATCGATCAGCATCTGCGCCAGCAGCGCGCCGGTGGTCAGCTGACCCACCGACATCCAGCCCTGGATCACGCAGTAACCGCCGATCAGCAGCACCGAGCCGAGGATCGTCACGAAGGTGACGTTGACGACGGGGAAGAGGACGGTCCGCAGGAACAGCGTGTACCGCTCCCACGCCGTCCACTCCTTGATCCGACGCTCGGACTTCGCGATCCGCTCCGGACCCAGCCGGTGCGCCTCGACCGTGCGGCCCGCGTCCACCGTCTCGGTGAGCACGGCGGCGACCGCGGCGTAGCCGGCGGCTTCCGAGCGGTACGCCGAGGGAGCCCGCCGGAAGTACCAGCGGCAGCCGAGCACCAGGACCGGCAGTGCGACGAGCGCGGCCAGCGCCAGTGGCGGCGCGGTCGCCGCCAGGGCGCCGAACAGCAGGCCCGCCCACACCACGCCGATCGCCAGCTGCGGTACGGCCTCGCGCATCGCGTTGGCCAGCCGGTCGATGTCGGTGGTGATCCGCGACAGCAGGTCCCCGGTACCGGCGCGTTCGAGCACGCCCGGCGGCAGACCCACCGACCGCACCAGGAAGTCCTCGCGCAGATCGGCGAGCATCTCCTCGCCCAGCATCGCCCCGCGCAGCCTGACCAGCCGCACGAAGCACGCCTGCACGGCCAGCGCCGCCGCGAACAGCAGGGCCATCCGTCCCAGTTGCAGCTCGCGGGCCCCCGCCGCCAGGTCGTCGACGACCCGGCCCAGCAGGTACGGGCCGACCATGGAGGCGATCACCGCGACGGCGTTGACGCCCACCAGCAGCAGGAACGCCCGCCGGTGGCGCCGGAACAGGCCGCGCACATAGCCCCGTACGGTTGCCGGCGTCCCCACGGGCAGGGTCGCGGCCGTCTCGGGGGCCGCCGGATCGTGTTCCGGTGGCGCCACGCCGATCATGCGGATTCCTCGATCTCTGTGAGTGCTTCTTCCAGCTCTGTCATGCCGAGTCCGGCGAGGCGCTGCTCCTCGTCCGTCTCGCGGGTGACGACCGCCCGGTAGAGCGGCTCGCGGTGCAGCAGCTCCTGGTGGGTCCCGACGGCCGCCACGGTGCCGCCGTCGATGAGCACGACCCGGTCCGCACGGTCCAGCAGGAGCGGCGAGGACGCCAGGACGACCGTGGTCCGTCCGGAGCGCAGGGCCGTGATCCCGTCCGCGATCCGTGCCTCCGTGTGCGAGTCGACCGCGGAGGTCGGCTCGTCGAGCACGAGCACCTCCGGGTCGGTGACCAGGGACCGGGCCAGCGCCAGACGCTGGCGCTGGCCGCCGGACAGCGACCGGCCGCGTTCGGTGATCCGGGCGTCCATCGGGTCCTCGACGCCGTCCGGCGCCGACTGCAGCAGCGCGTCCAGTACGTCCGCGCACTGGGCGGCGGCGAGAGCGGCGCCGGAGGCGACCGCCCCGGAGGCCGGTACGTCGAACAGCTCGCGCAGTGTTCCCGACAGCAGCACCGGGTCCTTGTCCTGGACCAGGACCAGCCTGCGGGCGGTGTCCAGTTCGAGGTCGTCCAGGGCCACTCCACCCAGGAGCACCGAAGGTTCGTCCTGCGCCGGCCGGTCGCCGCTTCCGTCCGCCTCGCCGCCGTCGCCGTCCTGGTCCCGCTCCTGCGAGTCCCCCGCGGCCACGGCATGGCCGCCGAGGCGCTCCGCCAGCCGCCCCGCCAGGTCCGGATCCCCGCAGACGACGGCGGTGAACCGGCCCGCGGGTGCCAGCAGCCCGGTCCGCGGGTCGTACAGGTCCCCGCCCGCGGCCGGTTCCAGCACCGCACCGTCCCGCACGGGACGCTCCACCGAGTCCGTCCGGGCCAGGGACAGCACCCGGGCGGCCCGCTGGGCCGAGGGGCGCGAGAAGGAGTACGCCATGGCGATCTCCTCGAAGTGGCGCAGCGGGTAGAGGAGCGTCGCCACTGCGCTGAACGCCGCGACGAGTTCACCCACCGCGATGCGCCCGTCCAGGGCCAGCGAGGCGCCGTACCAGACGACGGTGATCAGCAGCAGGCCGGGGAGCACCACCTGGATCGCGGCGATCAGCGCCCACATCCGGGCACTGCGCACGGCGGCCTTGCGGACCTCCTGCGAGGCCTCGCGGTACCGGCCGAGGAACAGCTCCTCGCCTCCGATGCCGCGCAGCACGCGCAGCCCCGCGACGGTGTCCGAGGCCAGCTCGGTCGCCCTGCCCGCCTTCTCCCGCTGGATGTCGGCGCGCCGGGTGGCCCGCGGCAGCAGCGGCAGCGCGGCCAGGGCGATCAGCGGTACGCCGACGGACACGACGACGCCCAGCTCGGGTGCGTAGAACATCAGGCCCACGCACACCAGTACGACGGCGAAGACGGCGGCGAGGAAGCGGGAGACCGCCTCGACGAACCATCCGATCTTCTCCACGTCACCGGTGGACACCGCGACCACCTCACCCGCGGCGACCCGGCGCGTCAGGGCGGAGCCCAGCTCTGCGGTCTTGCGGGCGAGGAGCTGTTGCACACGGGCGGCGGCGGTGATCCAGTTGGTGACGGCGGTGCGGTGGAGCATGGCATCGCCGACCGAGATGGCGACGCCGATCAGAACCAGCAGTCCGCCCACGAGCAGCAGCCGGTCGGCATCGCGGTCCACGACCGCGTCGACGCCCAGGCCCACGGCGTACGGCAGTCCGGCGACGCCGCCGAAGTGCAGCATTCCCCAGCACAGGCTCTTGAGTTGTCCGCCGAGCTGACCACGCCCCAGCCACAGGAGGAAGCGGGGGCCGGAGCGCGCGTCTGGTACTCCCGGATCCGGATACGGAAGATCGCTGATCTGCATGACGCCCCATGACTGGTCGAGTGGTCCAAACCGTGCAAGGTTCGCCTTCCGGATCGGGGCCGGGCAATTGATTTTCCGTCTGCCCGGTGCCGGAGGAGACAGGTTTGCGTCTGCGGACACCGGCCGGACGGCAGGTCACGGAGGGCGCGCACCGGCGCTCACGGGCGGGTGGCGCGCTCCAGTTCGACGAGGGCCGAGTGGTAGCTGCGTCCCGTCGCCCGGCCCCTCCCCACCTCGCACATCCGGTTCGCCGACAGAGGGGCGTCGAAGGGCCGCGCGGTCACCTCCGCGGCCCACACGACCGAGTCGACGATCCACAGTTCCTCGTGCAGCGAGCGGTTGTCCGGCGTGAGGTACGCGACCACCTCCCGGGCGAGGCCCAGGGTGCAGGAGGAGGCGTCGACGACCAGCGGCAACCGTCCTCCGGCCGTCCAGCCCCAGGCCGCCTCGACGATCCGGTTGGCCATCACCCGGCTGCCCTCGGCGTAGCCCTTGGAGTGCCAGATCGTCGAGCAGCAGGTGCCCCTCGACGCCGGCCGAGGCCCGCAGGGTGTGGGCGTCCATCAGCTCGACGGCGAGTGCGCCCGCCTGGTTGAAGCGGGGCACGGCCGCGGCCGCGGCGGGCAGTGAGGGGAAGAAGAGCAGGGCGGTGCACCGTTCGCGGTCGAGCGGGAGGGTGTCGAAGACGACTTCGGAGATGAAGCCGAGGGTGCCCTCCGAGCCGACCATGAGCCCCCGCAGGATCTCGACGGGGGTGTTGCCGTCCAGGTAGGCGTCGAGCCGGTAGCCGGTGGTGTTCTTGATCTCGTGCTTGGCGCGGATCCGGGCGGTCAGCGCGGGATCGGCCTCGATCTGCCGCTTGATCGCCATCAGCTCCCGGCACAGGTCCGGTTCCCACAGCGGCATGTGCGGCCCCTCGCCTGGTCGTGGCCCGCGGGCGGGCCCCTTCAGCAGGTGCGCTCCTCCGCCGGGGCGTCCGACAGAGCGTTCAGCAGACCGCCGAGCACCTCGCGCTGGTCGGCGGTCAACGGAGCCAGGATTTCCTCCGCGGCGTCGGTCCGCGCGTCGCGCAGACGGCGCAGCGTGGCCCGGCCGGTGTCGGTGAGCTCGATCCTGATGACGCGGCGGTTCGCCGGGTCGGGCACCCGCCGTACGCACTCGGCCGCTTCCAGGCCGTCGACGAGGGTGGTCACCGCGCGGGGGACCACCTCCAGCCGGGCGGCGAGGTCCGCCATCCGGGGCGGCTGCCCGCCCTCGTAATGCGAGACGAGCCGCAGCAGCCGACTCTGGGCGGGAGTGATCCCGAGCGGCACCATGTGGCGCTTCTGGATCCGGTGCAGCCTGCGCGTCAGGCGCAGCAGTTGTTCGGCGAGGAGGCGATCGGTGTCGGAGGCGGAGCTCATGCGGGAACGATATCAGGACCCCGTTCATTGTGAGTATAGGTAACAATGACCTATGCTCCCATGGTGCCGATCCTGTCGGAGCCGGCTCCGCGAACACCTCCGACCCCTGTTTCCTGACCCCGGGAGGGTGCCCATGCCACACGACGAACCGAAGTGGACCCCGTCGAAGGACCCCCTGGATCCGACCCGACCCGCCCCGGCCGAGCAGCCTCGGGAGCTGCGCCGGATCGTCGGCCTGTTCCGCCCCTACCGCGGCCGGCTGGCCGTCGTCGGCCTGCTCGTCTGCGCCTCCTCGCTGGTCGGCGTCGCCTCGCCGTTCCTGCTCAGGGAGATCCTCGACGTCGCGATCCCGCAGGGCCGCACCGGACTGCTGAGCCTGCTCGCGCTCGGCATGATCGCCACCGCCGTCGTCACGAGCGTCTTCGGAGTCCTGCAGACGCTGATATCCACCACGGTGGGTCAGCGCGTCATGCACGACTTGCGCACCGCCGTCTACGAGCAGCTCCAGCGGATGCCGCTCGCCTTCTTCACCCGGACCCGCACCGGAGAGGTCCAGTCCCGCATCGCCAACGACATCGGCGGCATGCAGGCCACCGTCACCTCCACCGCGACCTCGCTCGTCTCGAACCTGACGGCCGTCATCGCCACCGTGGTCGCCATGCTCGCGCTCGACTGGCGGCTCACCCTGGTCTCACTGCTCCTGCTGCCCGTCTTCGTGTGGATCAGCCGCCGGGTCGGGAACGAGCGGAAGAGGATCACGACGCGGCGGCAGAAGCAGATGGCGGCCATGGCCGCGACGGTCACCGAGTCGCTCTCGGTCAGCGGCATCCTGCTCGGCCGCACCATGGGGCGCTCCGAGTCGCTGACGTCCGCCTTCTCCGAGGAGTCGGAGAAGCTCGTCGACCTCGAAGTGCGCGCCAGCATGGCCGGGCGCTGGCGGATGTCCACCATCGGCATCGTCATGGCCGCTATGCCCGCGCTCATCTACTGGGCCGCCGGCATCGCCCTCCAGACCGGCGCCCCTTCGCTCTCCGTCGGCACCCTCGTCGCCTTCGTCACCCTCCAGCAGGGACTCTTCCGGCCCGCCGTCAGCCTGCTGTCGACCGGGGTGCAGATACAGACCTCGCTGGCGCTGTTCGCCCGCATCTTCGAATACCTCGACCTGCCGGTGGACATCACGGAGCGGGCGGACCCGGTCCGGCTGGACCGGGCCAAGGGAGAGGTCACCCTGGAGGGCGTGGACTTCGCCTACGACGCGGAGAACGCCCCGACCCTCACCGGGATCGACATCACCGTCCCGGCCGGCGGCTCCCTCGCCGTCGTCGGCCCGACAGGCTCCGGCAAGAGCACCCTCAGCTACCTGGTGCCACGGCTCTACGACGTCACCGGCGGGCGGGTCGCCATCGACG